>SKQS01000288.1 GCA_007118895.1 Wenzhouxiangella sp. | reverse complement strand
GATGAGCGGGCAGCCAATGCGCATCGCCGTGGTCGGGCATACCAACACCGGCAAGACCTCGCTGGTGTGCACCCTGTTGCGCAGGCAAGACTTCGGCGCCATTCGCGATGCCGCCGGCACCACCCGCCAGGTCACCTCGGCCGGGCTGGAGGTCGACGGCGAGCTGCTGATCGAGCTTTATGACTCGCCGGGTCTTGAGAATGCGCCGGAGCTGATCGAGTGGCTGGAATCGGTCGATGCCGGCCGCCATGCCGGACCGGAACGGATTTCCGCGCTGCTCGAAAGCGTCGACGGGCGGGTGAGCTTCGATCATGAGGCGCGCGTGCTCGAGCTGCTGCTGGAAGCCGATATCGCGCTGTACGTGGTCGACGTGCGCGAGCCGGTGCTGGAGAAATACCTCGATGAGCTGACCGTGCTTGGCTGGTGCGCCCGCCCGCTGATCGTGGTACTCAACTTCACCGCAAGCCCGGCCAGCCGCGAGACCGAGTGGCGCGATGCGCTGGCGCGGATCGGTCTGCACGCGGTGCTGGCTTTCGATGCTGTTGTGCGCGACCCCGAAACCGAGTTCAGGCTGTATGAAAAGCTCAAGTCGCTGCTGGATTCCCGCGCCGGTCTGATCGAACGCTGGATGGCGCATCGCCGTGAGGAAGAGGCGGCCAACCGCCAGGCGGCAATCGCGTCGATTGCCGAGCTGCTGGTCGATGTCGCGGCCGCCCGCCGCGTGCTGTCCCTGGAAGTCGATGTTGCGGCCTCGCCGGCGCTGGCTAAGCTGCGCCAGACCGTTCGCCGGGCCGAACAGGCCTGTGTCGACGGGCTGCTCGATCTTTACCGGTTTCGCGCCGAGGACTATCTGGATGGCGAGCTTCCGCTGGTCAATGGCAGCTGGCCTGAAGACCTGTTCGATCCCGAAACCCTGCGTCACCATGGCATCAGCACCGGCAAGCATCTTGGGCTGGGGGCCGGCGCCGGTGCCTTGTTCGACCTGGGCACGGCGGGCTTGAGCCTGGGTGCGGGCACCCTGATCGGAGCGGCGGCCGGGACCGGCGCCGGGCTGGTGCGCAACTTCGGCGCCCGCCTGATCGAGCGCGCCCGTGGCCACCGCCTGGTCGGCATCGATGATGACATCATCTGTCTGCTGGCGGCCCGCCAGCTTGAACTGCTCGATGAGCTCATCCGGCGCGGCCACGCCAGCCAGCACCCGGTTGCCGCCGGCAGCGAGCGCCTTTGGTCCGGACAACGCCTGCCGTCCCCACTGCGCCAGGCGCGTTTTCATCCCGACTGGTCCAGGCTAAATGAGGATCAGGGCTTTCGCGAATCCACCGCGCGCAGCGTCGCGATTCGGAATCTAGCCGGGAATTTGGCCGAGTCGACACTGAGGTCGGGCTGACTGTCAGAAAAATATCACTGGCAAGCCGTTGACTTCTGGGTTATCCTTTGTGTGGCTGTAGATTATGGCTTTGAGAGTTTAGGTCGTAAGTCCCCAACAAGATTCACCTCCGAAACCCCCCGCGCATAAGCTGCACGCTTTCACATTTGTTCAAACTAAATTCAAGGTTCTAAGAAAATGGCAACAGGTTCAGTCAAGTGGTTCAACGAAGCCAAGGGGTTTGGGTTCATCAGCCAGGACGGTGGCGGCAAGGATGTCTTCGTGCATTTCAGCGCCATCCAGGGCAGCGGATTCAAGACGCTGGCCGAAGGCCAGAAGGTGTCCTTCGACATTCAGGACGGTCCCAAGGGACCGCAGGCAGCCAACGTGACCGCCGCCTGAACATCCTGTCTCAAGGATGATGAAAAAAAGCTCGCCACCCGGCGGGCTTTTTTTTGCCCCATGAGTTGACCGTTTCGGGTTGCCCCGCACCATGCCACTGCCCTGACCGGCAACGGTCTCAAGGTCCTTTGTCCTCCGCACCGGCGTTTTTCCGATTGATCAGGTAAGTCCCCGACTTTGTGCTCGGCCGCTGCCGGGTCATCACGCCGTGAGCGGAGATACGCCATGACAACCAAACTGAATCGATTCTTGCTGCTGGCCATCGTGCTGGTGCTGCCCGGGGCCGGGCTGCTGGCCCAGACCGCGATTACCTACCAGGGCCAGCTCAAGCACTCCGGTGCGCCGTTTACCGGCACCGCCAACCTGGAGTTTCGGCTGTTCAACCAGCTCTCCGGCGGCAGCCAGGTTGGCACTACGCAGACCCGCAACAGCTGGCCGGTGGAGGATGGCCTGTTCCAGGTCGAGCTTGACTTCGGTGCCGGCGCCTTCACCGAGCAGCTTCGCTACCTGGAGGTTCGGGTCAACGGCAGTCCGCTCAGCCCGCGCCAGGCAGTCCGCCCCAGTCCGATGGCGCTGTTTGCCCTGGCCGGCAACGAAGGCCCACCCGGCCCGCCAGGCTCTTCAGGCCCGATGGGTCCGCCCGGCCCGCCGGGGCCACCGGGCGAGCCGGCCGCAGACGGCTGGCGCCTGGATGGCAATGCCGGCACCAACCCGGCGAACGACTTTATCGGCACCACCGACAGCCAGCCGCTGGTGTTTCGTACCCGCAATGCCCAGAGCCTGCGGATCGAGCCAAGCAGTGAGTTGTCGAGTGGCTTGCCGATTACCGCCAACATTATCGCTGGTAGCCATGTCAATGAAGTCGGCCCCGGCGTGCATGGCGCCACCATAGCCGGCGGTGCCGTGGATGCCCCCAATCGGGTCATGGCCAGTTACGGAACTGTGGGCGGCGGCGCTGACAACCGCGCCGGGGCCAATATCACGCGAACGTACGCCACTGTCGGCGGAGGTGGACGCAATTTAGCCGGCGGCGTCCATAGCACCGTGAGTGGGGGTTTTGAAAATACCGCCAGTGGTGATTACAGCACCATCGGCGGCGGCGACGAAAACAGTACCGGCAGCCCGATGGGCAGACACTGGAACACGGTTAGTGGGGGAAGGTTAAATACCGCTAGTGGCTCTGGGAGTGCAGTTGGCGGGGGCATCCGCAACACGGCCAGTGGCAGTTTCAGTACTGTCACGGGGGGAGCGAGAAATTGCGCCGGCGGTTGGTATTCCTGGGCCGGTGGCCGCCGTGCCAAGGTTCGTCCAGGAACAAACTCCGGCGTCGACGGAGAGGGCTGCGAAGGTATAGCCATTACTGGCTTTAACGGGGATGAAGGAACCTTCATCTGGGCCGATAGTCAGGACGTCAACTTCGTTTCCACTGGAACGAACCAGTTCCTCATCCGCGCCCAGGGCGGCATGGCGATCAACACCAACACGCCCCGGGCGCGGCTCACCGTGCAGGGTGGGGACAACTGGAACCCGACAATCGGCAACGGCTTTGGTGACTTTCATGTCGGCAATTCCACCCTGGGCCTGGCGGTGGGTGTTGCAACCACTGGCGGTGGCCAGGGCTCTGTACGCCTCTGGAACACCGGTGGCAATCGCCAGATACGATTCGTTGATACCGACAATGAGCTGGTTTTTACCATCGACGCCAACCCCGGCGTCCGGCGTGTCGGCGTGGGACGCAACCCGACGGCCAACGCGCTGGAAGTGGAGGGCAATGCGTCCAAGACCGTCGGCGGCGCACTGTGGGATACGTCCTCGGACGCCCGCATCAAGGCCCGGGTGGAGGACATCACGGACGCGGTGAGTACCCTGCTTCGCATCCGACCGGTCACCTTCAGCTACACCGATGCTTACCGCGAAAGGCATCCGTTGATCGGGAATGAGCGCCACTTCAACGTGCTGGCCCAGGAATTCGCCGAGGTCTTCCCTGAGGCGGTGAAGCGATCCGGTGATTTCTTGCCCGGCCACGAGCACTGCGCTCAAGACCGTGAAGCGGCCGGCTGCGCCGAGGCGGAAATCCTGCAGGTCGATGTGCACCCAGCACTGATCACCAGCATCGCCGCGGTTCAGGAGCTGGCGCTGCGCCTGGAGCAGGCCGATGCCAGCCTGGCCGAGGTGAGGACCGAAAACGCTACCGTGCGCGCCGAACTGGCCGAACTGCGCGGACTGGTCGATGCGTTGCTGGCAGGGGGGCGCTGAGACCTACCGACCGAAGCAGGTCCCGACAGCGAAGGCTCAGCCGCCGGACTCGGCCAGCAAGGTATTGATGGTGCTCAACAGCGGATGTTCGGCGAATTGGGGGTTGCCGGCCAGGCGCTGGTGGGCGCTCAGTCGGGTGCCGTGCGCTTCCTCGTGGCGCCCGGCGGCATCCAGCAAGGCGGCGCGCAGCAGTTCGCGACGAACGACCAGAATCAAATCTCCGAGCTGGCGCTCATCGCCCAGCACCACGGACATGGGCAGGGCCTGGTCGGGGTCGGGAGCAGCACCGCCGGCCAACTTGCAGTAAGCCCGGACTTCGTGCGCAAGGTGTTCGGTATCAGGCCCAAGGTGGTCTTGCACCAGTGCCAGCCAGGGCGCCGCCGCCTCAACCTGTCCCAGCGCGCAATGACCTTTCGACAGATACATCACGGTTTCGGCGCGGTAGCGGGGCAGCACATCATCGCTGTCGACCATCAGCGTCCAGGCGCGGCCAAGCTCAGCCACGGCTTCCTCATGCCTTCCGGCCCGGGCAAGAATCAGGCCGCGGTGTAGGGCCGGAAAGTAGTGGTCTTCTTCGGGCGACAGCGACAGGATTCGCCGCCACTCCTGCCAGCCCAGCTCGATTTCCATCAGCGCCTGATCGTACCGGGCCAGGCGCCAGTGGATTTCCGCAAGCCCCTGGTGGGCGTTGGCGCGCGGGCGCAGTGGGCGCTCGGTGATCGGTAGCAGGTGCTCCAGTGCCTGACGAAAATAGCCCTCGGCCCGTTCGAGCTGACCCAGGCCAAGGTTCAGATACCCCAGGTTGGCCATGGTATTGGCGACAACGTCAACGCGCTCCTCGGGGTCGGCCAGTCTCAGTTCAAGCTGGCGGTGAAAGGCTTCGCCGGCGGTGGCCAGATCACCATTGCGGGCGTGCAGAACGCCCAGGTCGCCGAGCAGTAGGGTCTGGAGGTAGGCCAGCCCCTCGTGCTGCTCGACTCGCGCTATCAGCGCGTTCAGCCGCTTTTCGGCAAGCTGCATGTCTTGGCGGTCGAGGTCGATGCTGACTTGCACCCGAAGGGCATAGTAAAGCTCCTCGGACTCGGGCGCGATCTTTTCCAGCAGGGCCACCTGCCTGGCCACGTAGTCCTGCGCGGCGCCGAGGTCGCGCCGTTGGTGCGCCAGGTGGGCAGCGTTCTCAAGTGCTTCGGCCAGCCATGATTCGTCAGGTTCCGGGCTGGATGAAATCAGCATCATCGCCTCATCGAGTAGCTCGGCCGCTTCGTCGTACTGGCGCCGGGAGGTGAGGATTTCGCCCAGCACCGTCAGCATCTCGGCGCGAAGCTCCGGTGGCGAAGCCTCCGGATCACGGGCGCGCGCCACACCACGGTCGACGATCTGGCGGGTGGTCGGCAGTTGATCGGCCGGCACCAGTGGAATCTCGCCACGAAACAGCTCGACGACGAATTCGCGCACCGCCACCGCGCGCGCCTGGGCGGCTTCGGCGCGCGCCTGGGCCGCGCGGGCTGCCTCGGCCTCGGCCTCGGCCCGACCGGCTTCATAAAGCGCCACCGTGGTGCCCAGGCCCATGGCCAGCAGCACGGCGGCCAGGGCCGTGCTCGGCAGCCAGTGGCGGGTCAGAAACAGGCGGGCGCGACGGCCCGGTCCGACCCGACGGGCGCTGACCGGTCGGCGCTGGCGCCAGGCATCCAGATCCTGCTGCAGGCTGGCCACGTCCGGGTAGCGATCTTGCGGGCGTTGGGCCAGACAACGGCCAATGATGGCATCGAGATCGCCCTTGAGTTCGCGCTTCAGTCGCGACGGTGTGCTGTGCCGACAGGCCGCGCTGGCCACGGGGTCGAAACCATCCGTGCTGCGGCCAAGCTGTCGGGATGCCGGATGCAGCTGGCGCTCGGTGGCATCTCGCGGCGGTCTGCGCCCGGTCAAAAGCTCATGCAACAGCAGCCCCAGGGCGTAGATATCGGCGGCCAGGCCGACGCGTTCGCCGGCCATCTGCTCCGGGGCAGCATACTCGGGCGTCAGGCCGCGGTAGCGTGTGATCGGGGCATCGGGGCTTTCGTCATCGAGCAGGCGGGCGATGCCGAAGTCCAGCAGCTTCAGATCGCCGCGTTGGTCGACCAGGATATTGCCGGGCTTGAGATCGCGATGCACGATCAGCTGGCGATGGGCAAACCGCAGCGCGTCCAGCACCTGGTCGAACAGGTTCAGGCGCTGGAGCAGGCCGAGGCGGCGCTGGTCGCACCAGTCGGTCAGCGGCTGGCCATCGATCAGTTCCATGACCAGGTAGGGCAGGCCGTTGTCGGCGATGCCGCTGTCGTACATGCGGGCAATATGCGGGTGCTGCAGGCGCGCCAGGATCTGCTGTTCGCGGACAAACAGCGCCCTGAGTTCCGGCGAATAAAGCCCGGTCTTGAGGCACTTGACCGCGACCTGCTGAGCGACGCTGCCATCGGCGCGCTCGGCCAGCCATACCGAGGCCATGCCGCCTTCACCCAGCGGCCGGACCAGGCGCCAGCGTCCCAGCACCATGCCGGCCGAGCCACTGCCCTGGTCCTGATCGGCCAGCTGGTCGACCAGTGCGTTCAGACCACTGCTGCGCGTTTCCTCCCTGGCCAGCATGGCCTCGATCCGCTCGATCTCGGATCCACTGGCGTCCAGTTCGCTAAGTTTCGCGCTTCGCCGGTCCGGTGCCAGGTCAATCACCGCATCCAGCAGCCGCGCCAGCCGCGCCCAGTCGGTTTCAGTCCGGCGGCTCATGCATCATCTCCTTGAGCAGCAGGCGCGCCTTGCGCCATTCGCGGACGACCGTTCGCGGTGCGATATCCATTACCCTGGCGGTTTCGTCCACATCCAGGCCGGCAAAGAAGCGCAGCTCGACCACCTCCACCAATCGAGACGATATGTCAGCCAGTCTCTCAAGCGCCTGGTCCAGGGCCAGCATGCTGTCGGCATTGAGCTGCAGTTCAGGCTCGTTTCCGTCCAGCTCCACCCGAATCATCTGTCCGCCGCGTTTCTCTGCGCTGGCCGCCCGCAGCTGGTCGATCAGTACGTTGCGCATGGTGCGGGCGCTGTAGCGCAGGAAATGAGCCCGGTCCTGCCACTCGACTGCATTGTTGTTCCGGTCCATCAGTCCAACCCAGGCTTCATGTACCAGACCGGTGGTGTCGAGCAGGGTCTCGCGACCGCACACGCGCATCTGGCGGCGGGCCGAGGTCTTGAGCGAATCGTAGACCATCGGCAACATGCGGGCCGACGCCTCGCGGTCACCCTGACTGGCGCGTTGAAGCAAAAGGGCAAACGGGGTCTTGTCGGCTGCTGCCAAGCCTGGCGTCCTCCACTGGCAAATGGATTACTCGTTGAGCTATTGTCCGGCATATTCAGTCAAGCGAGCTCCCAAAGCAAGTCGAACTGGCCCGAGCGTTGTCGCAAATTGCACCCTTGCCTGGTCTTTCGGATAATGAGCGTCGCTTAAATCCCGTGACCGAAGCCGATGACCGAGACCGAACAAGCGCCGCTGGCGATCGAGCCTGCGCTGGATGCCGAAGAAGCCCGGGTGCTGGGCTGCCTGATCGAAAAGGAAGGCGCGACGCCTGAAAACTATCCCCTGACCCTGAACGCCACGGTCACCGCCTGCAACCAGAAGACCAGTCGTCAGCCGGTGATGAAGCTCGACCCTGGTCGGGTTGGTCAGGCGCTAAGGCGGCTGGAACAGCGCGGCCTGGTGCGCAGCG
>SKQS01000067.1 GCA_007118895.1 Wenzhouxiangella sp. | reverse complement strand
ATGCGGCTCATCTGGCCGGCACCAATGCCCAGCGTGGCCTCGTTGCGGGCATAGACTATGGCATTGGAGCGTACCGAGCGGACCACCGACCAGGCAAAGCGCAGGTCGCGCCACTGCTCGGGATCGGGCTCGTGGCGCGTCACCACCTGCCAGTCGTTGTCATCGCCTGAGCTGTCCGGCGTCTGTACCAGCCAGCCACCATCAATAGCCTTGAGTTCAAATGACGGTACCGCGGGCTTGCCCGGAACCAGCAGGCGAAGATTGGGCCGGGCGGCGAAGACCTGACGTGCCTGCTCGCTGAATCCGGGGGCGATGACCACCTCGTAGAAGCGCTTGATAATGATTTCGGCCAGGCTACCGTCGATGGTCTCCGTGCAGGCAATGATGCCGCCGAAGGCCGAGGTGGGATCGCAGGCCAGCGCCAGGTCATAGGCCTCCTCCAGCGAGCCGGCGCGGGCCGCACCACAGGGGTTGGTGTGCTTGACGATGACGCAGGCAGGTCCTGGGCCGAGCAGGCCGACCGCACGCCAGGCCGCATCGGCGTCGAGCAGGTTGTTGTAGGAAAGCGGCTTGCCCTGAAGCGGCGCGCTGCCAGCCAGCCCCCCGGCGGTGTGGCCACGCGGACGGTAAAGGCCGGCAGGCTGGTGCGGGTTCTCGCCGTAGCGCAGGGCCATTTCCTCATCCAGTGAGAGCTGGATCAGCGGCGGTAGCGGCAGCTTCTCGCCGAGGCTTGAAAGCCATTGGCTGATCTGGCCATCGTAGCCTGAAGTATGGGCAAACGCCTTGACCGCCAGCTCGCGTCGCAGATTTTCATCCGGCAGCGCGGGCAGCCCGTCGATGACGGTTGCATAGTCTTCGGGATCGCACAGCACGCAGACCCGCTGATGATTCTTGGCTGCCGCGCGCAGCATGGCCGGCCCGCCGATGTCGATCTGCTCTATGGCCTCGGCAGCGCTGCATCCCGGCCGAGCCACGGTCGCGGCGAATGGATAGAGGTTGACCACTACCAGGTCGATCGGCGCGATGCCGTGGGCGTCAAGCGCCTGGTCATCGACGTCGGCGCGAGCCAGAATCCCGCCGTGGATGGCAGGGTGCAGTGTCTTGACCCTTCCCCCCATGATCTCCGGGAAGCCGGTGTGATCGGAAACCTCCGTTACCGCGATGCCCCGCTCGCGCAAGGTTCGGGCGGTGCCGCCGGTCGACAGGATTTCAACACCGGCCTGATGCAGGGCTGCAGCCAGTGTGTCGAGATGGGTCTTGTCCGAGACGCTGATCAGCGCCCGACGCACGGAAAATTCGGTGGTCATATGTGAGTTGCTGCGGCGCAGGCTCCGGGGTGGGACCTGCTCAGTCCAGTCCGTAGCGCTTGATGCGGGCGCGCAGCGTGGACCGGGTAATGCCCAGTATGCCGGCCGCCCGGGACTGGTTGCCCCCGGTATGCTCGAGCACGGTTTCGATCAAAGGCTTCTCGACCTCGTCGACAAAAAGCTTGTGCATGTTGTCCGGTGGCGTGGTCGCCATGTCGGCCAGGTATTGCTGCACTACGTGACGGACGTATTCCCTCAAACAAGGCCCGTGTTGGAAGTTGCTGTCGTTCATGAAAAAGGTGTTAGTCCCGAGCGAGTCCCTACTTGTTTACCTGGTTGCGACGGGCTCCCCGCCGGTGGACGGACAAATCTAACACATCCGCACCGGTGCTTTGCGGGAATTTGGTCAGTTCAGGCGGTGACCGGCAGGAAGCGCAGTTCGAATCCGCTCGGTGGTGTGGTCCCAACCACCAGTTCCAGAATAACCGGCATCAACAGGTTCTGAGGCAGCCCGCGCGAGATCATGTCGGGGTCGTCGATGTAGTCCGAGGGGACCAGGCGTCGGGCGCCGATCACCTGCTGGCTGGCATCGTAGAGCCGTAACTCGATAACCGGGAGCGGCAGGGTTCGCTGGCTACGATTGCGCAGGGTCAGGCTGACCACCACGGCATCGTTCAGGGTGGGGTGGGGATGCAGGTCGCGGGAGACCACCTGGATCAGCTCATCGGCAGCAAGCAGACTTGCCTCGCTGGGACTGCCTTCCCATAACGAGGCGATGCGTTCTGGCGGCGCCAGTGCAAGCTGGCCGATCAGCCCCAGCCCCAGTACCAGGCAGGTCAGCGGCCACCATCGTGACCGGGCGCTGCCAGTCGCAGAGTCGGCATTCACTGCCGGCGTGGTGTCTGCCTCCTCAGTCTCGGTGTTATCGGGCAGAGAGTCGGCCGCAGCCTCCTCGCCCTCCTCACCGTCGCTGTCGTTGTCGTCATCCAGGCCGGGCAGCCGGGTCTGCTCGACGGCATAGTCTTCCAGCATCGGCGGCATGCCTGAACCCGGCAGCGGTTTAGCGCCCGGGGCCGGACGCTGGTCAAACAGGTTGTTCAGAGCGTTGAAGGTCTTGCCGCAGCGCCCACAGCGCACCATGCCGGCAGCGGTGGCCAGGTGTGACGGTCGAATGTCGTAGACCGCCTCACACCCGGTGCAGCGGGTGAACATCATCTGCCTTCGCCGCTATGGATCTGGCCACCCGAGACCAGGTGGCGGTAGCGCGCCAGGTCCTCTTCGAATCGATCAACCGTGGCGTTGTGGCGTTCGTCCAGCCGTGCCAGCTGACTGCGCAGCGAGCGAAGCTCGGAGCGGGTCTCGGCGATGGACTCGTTCAAATGCTCCGGTACCGGGCGGCCCTGGCGCTCCAGATCGGCGGCGCGCCCGACGAAATCCTCGAATCTTGCCGTCACCTGGTTCATCAGTGCTCTGAGCGAGGAGCGCTGACTGTTGAGCGTGATCAGCTGCATGTCCAGGGTTTCCAGCAGCGCTTCTTCCGAGCTGTAGGCTGCCAGCAACAGCTGATCGCGGGTGCGCTGGTTGCGCTCGGCGGCCTGGGCTTCGGCTTCCAAAGCCTGCCTGGCAGCCAGTTCGGCGCGTTCCTCCGGGGTCAGCGCGCGGTCTATCCGTTCCTGAATCATGCCCCGATGATCCAGTCGATCGTAGGCACGGTCAGCATATTCCGGCGGTACGGAGTGCCCGTAGTGCACCTCGCCATCGTCATCAACCCAGCGATAGACAGTCTGCGCCGCCAGCGAAGCGCTGAGCAGCAGGGCTACGAGTACGGTTGCATAACGCATGGCAGGCTGATCAGCATCCATATTGGCTTCGATAGGCGCGCAGGGCTTCCAGTTCAACGGCATTGCCGGCATCGTTACCCAGCCAGTCGATCAGATCGTCCAGCCGGGCCACGCTGACAACGTCCATGCCAGACTGTTGGACCGCATCGACGGCAGAAATTCCTTCCGGGCCGACCTCCTGTCGGTCCAGGGCCACGGCCACGGCCACCGGCTCGGCGCCCACTGCCCGAATCAGGCTTCGGGAATGGGCAATCGCGGTACCGGCAGAAATCACATCATCGACGATCAGCACCCGGCCTTGCAAGTCCGCGCCGACCAGCTGTCCGCCTTCGCCGTGGTCCTTGGCCTCCTTGCGGTCGTAGGCAAACGGCAGGTTTATGCCATGGTCGCGTGACAGGCAGATAGCCACTGCAGCGACCAGCGGGATGCCCTTGTAGGCCGGCCCGAAGAGCATATCGATGGAAAGTCCGGCATCAACGATCGCCGAAGCGTAGCAGCGACCCAGCCGGTCCAGGCTGGCACCGTCATTGAAGGTTCCGGCGTTGAAGAAGTAGGGACTCTCGCGACCGGACTTGAGGGTAAACCGACCGAAGGTCAGCGCGCCCTGCCGGCGAGCCAGCTCGATGAAGTCCCGCGTCCACGGCTGCATGGAACCATGGTAACGGAAAACGGCTGCCATCGGCAGCCGTCCGACCCGCCTTCATGGTCAGGGTTTAGGGGTCGCCGGGAAGCAGCATTTCAATCACCCGGTTATCAAAGAAGTCGCGTGCGCGTTCCTGCTCCTGGGCTATCTCACGGCGGGTCTGGCAGTGCGGTTCCAGCCGGTTGGAGCCGGTTCGACGGGTATTGCGGCAAACCACCCGGTCGGCATGGGTGCCAATGATCAGCTCGCGCAGGTCTTCCTGCAGGTTGAATACCTCGAGCCGGTGGCGTCGCTCCAGGTCATCAATGCTTTCGATGCCGCTCAGATGATGTCGAAATCGCGCCTGGATCCGATCAAACTGTTGCCATTCGCGGTCCGATAGCGCCCGTGGTTCGCCTGCCCGGAGGCTTTCGCGCAGCACTTCCTGGTAGGCGAGAAAGTCGGGCACCGATACCTGGCCGGACAGTCTGGCGATCTCTTCGGCGTCGTACGAGGCGGTGCTAGAGGCCAGCACCAGGGCGAAGATGGACAGTAGTTTCATGATATTTTCCTAATATAAGTAGTACGAGACAAATCGTATTAAAGGCTTATCAACAAGTCAAGCCCTCTGGCCGAAATAATTCATGAATTACTCGGGCTGGTTTCGAGTTCGGTGTATGCCGTCGACGAAGGCGGGACGTGAAAGCGCACCATCAAGCGCGGGGGTGTCCGCCGACTGAACTGCAAATGCTGCGGGCCGGCGCAGGTAACATATCGCCTGGTTCAGATTACTGATAAAACCGGATGCGCATCATCACGCTCAACGCCAACGGCATTCGCGCCGCAGCCCGCAAGGGTTTTTTCGACTGGCTGGCGACACAGAAGGCCGATTTTGTCTGTATCCAGGAAACCAAGGCCCAGTTGCATCAGCTCGTCGACCGCCATTTCTTTCCGTCCGGCTACCACTGCTTCTATCACGACGCCGAAAAGAAGGGCTATTCGGGGGTAGCGCTGTATTCGCGCTGGCAGCCCGATCGTGTGCATTACGGCGTCGGCTGGGATGAGTTTGATCGCGAGGGGCGCTGGCTGCAGGCCGACTTCGGTTCCTTGAGCGTCATTTCCCTTTATCTACCCTCGGGCACCTCGAAAGAGGAGCGGCAGCAATTCAAGTACCAGTGCATGGACCGGTTCAAGCCGCTGCTGGCTGAACTTGCCACCGATGGCCGCGACTACGTGATCTGCGGCGACTGGAACATCGCCCACAAGGAAATCGATCTGAAGAACTGGAAATCCAACCAGAAGAATTCGGGTTTCCTCCCGGAGGAACGTGCCTGGATGGACGAGGTATTCGGTCCGGTCGGCCTGCACGATGCCTTCCGCATCGTCGACCCCCGACCGGAGCGCTACACATGGTGGTCCAACCGCGGTCGGGCCTGGGACAACAACGTGGGATGGCGGATTGATTACCAGGTCATCAGCGCTGGCCTGGCCGACCGGGTCCGGCAGGCCGATATCCATGTCGATGACCGGTTCTCCGATCATGCGCCGCTGACCATCGACTATGCAGGCTGAAAACACCCGGGGTACCGGCAACTGGCGCGATGCCTGGGCGGTCTATACCCGCCCGACTGTCATGCGCATGCTGCTGTTGGGGTTCTCTGCCGGGTTGCCTTTCATGCTGGTGTTTTCCACCCTGACCGCCTGGCTGCGTTCGGAAGGGGTGTCGCGAACCGCAATCGGCTTTTTCGCCTGGGTCGGGATTACCTATTCGATCAAGGTATTGTGGGCGCCTGTGGTCGATCGCATCCGTCTGCCGATGCTCACCCACCGACTCGGCCAGCGTCGCAGCTGGATGCTTTTGGCGCAGTTGACGATCATGCTGGGCCTGGCCGGGATGGCCTTTACCGATCCGCTGACGCAGCTGACCCAGCTGGCGCTGCTGGCGGTGCTGGTGGCGTTTGCTTCTGCCACCCAGGACATCACCATAGACGCCTTTCGCATCGAGTCCGATGCCGTGCAGTACCAGGCTGCCCTGGCCGGCACTTATGTACTGGGCTACCGCCTGGCCTTGCTGACCACTGGCGCCGGTGCATTGTTCATTGCCGACCACCTGGGCTGGCTGATCGCCTACCTGGCCATGGCTGCCTGTGTCTTTGTCGGCATGATTGCGGTGGCGATCTCTCCTGAGCCTTCGTCACTGGAACGCCTGGATATCGAGAATGATCCGCTGGTCATCGGCTTTCGCCAGCGCACCCGGCTGAAAGGTTTTGCCGCCGACCTGGGAGCCTGGATCACCGGCGCGGTGATCGCGCCGTTTGTCGATTTCGTTCGTCGTTTCCGCTGGCTGGCCTTTCCGATCCTGGCGCTGGTCGGCCTGTACAAGGCCAGTGACCTGTCAATGGCAGCCATGGCCAATCCGCTGTACCTGGATGTGGGCTACAGCCTGTCGCAGATCGGCGCAATCAGCGGGATTTTCGGGGTTGTGATGACCATCAGCGGCGGTCTGGTAGGCGGCCTGATGGTCGCCCGTTACGGGCTGATGCCGATGATGCTGGTCGGCGCCATCGGCATTGCCGCAACCAACCTGCTGTTTGCCTGGCTGGCGACCATGCAGCCGGTGATCTGGGCGCTTACCATCACCATTACCGGCGACAACTTTTTTGTCGGATTTTCGGCCACGGTATTCATCGCCTGGATGTCCAGCCTGGTCTCGCGCCGCTACACCGCCACCCAGTACGCTCTTTTCAGCTCGCTGATGACTCTGCCGGGCAAGTTTCTTGGCGGCCCCTCTGGCTGGATCGTCGATCAGACCAGTTACGTGTTCTTCTTCTTCTATGCCTCGGCCCTGGGCATTCCGGCTATGCTGATCGTGATCTGGTTGATGAGTCGCCAGTCCTTGATCGACGCTGCGGCTGCCAGGTAGGGCTCGCCGCTCCGGGCTCAGCGCGCCGGCGGTCCGCCGCCGCAGCGGGTCACCGCGCGTGGCCGTTGCCGGGCCAGCTGGCTCAGCGTTTCGGTGCCTAAGGTCTCGCGCAGCCCCAGAATCCAGTCAGCTTCGGCCTGCTGCATTGCACTGCTTGCTTCCGCGCGCCGGGCCAGTACTTCGTCGATGGCCTCGCTGTTGCCACCGGCGATCGCCTGGCTCAGTTCGCGTTGGCTGGTGGCCAGAGTCTGGCGCGCCTGGCGAAGCGTGTCCAGGCAGGCCTGGTTGAGCTCGATGATTGCCTCGCGCTGCGTTTCGGTCAGCTCAATGCCGTCCGGGGCGGCCTCAGGTTCCCACCAGGCCATGGCCGGACCACGTTCGCGCAGTCGCTGCATGCGTTCAGCCGCCGGCCCCTCGCCCTGCGTGCGTTCGGTGCGACGTTGTCGCATGCGTTCGCGCAACTGCTCGGCTGCCTGCTCATGCTCTTCAGCTTCAGCGGTTTCCGGGGTTTCCGTCTCCGGGGACTGTGGCTCGTTGGCCTCGGGCTCCCCGGCCACGGCCAGGCCGAGGAAGGCAATCAATGCAATTCCGACAATCAGGAAATTTATCGGGGATTTCATCCGGGGCAGTCTCCATGGCATTGGGTCATGGCAGCTTGGACCGCACTGCAGTCAAACGGTTGCGAGAGACCTCGCAACCGTTCACGGCCGGGTTAAGCAACCGGTTCAGTGACGGGTCCGTCGGCGCCTGAGTCCAGCCAGTCCTAGCAGGAACAGTGCACCTCCACCGATTGCCAGACCCACCGGCGACAGCAGCGGTACCGGGGTCGGTTCGAACGGGGTCAGGCCCTGCAGCTCGAAGGAGCCGATATCGATGCGGCCACCGACGACGCGATCGAAGCCCGCTCCGCGCTGGTCGAATGCCGGTGGCGGGGCAAAGCCCGGATCTCCGGCGTCGATCGCCGCAGAGCCGGCAAGCAGGGCGTGGGTCAGCGTCGGACCACCGTTGTCGGCCAGCGGCCCGAGACCGGCGCTGACGCCGAAGATATTGCCGATGCTGCCCGGTGCCTCGTCGAAGCCATCGGTGTCCCCGACCAGCGAGTAGCTGATCAAGGCCTCGCCGGAGGGTGGAAGACCGCCTGCAGGCAAGGTGTTATGAGGCGATGCAGCGCCAGAATGGAATGCCCGCCATCCGTTCAAACCCATGGCGAGGATGCCCGCAGCAGGTTCAGGGTCCCGGTCGAAGACAAACAGATCATTGACCTCATCGCCGGCCTGATTGTCGGCGATGATGCTGTTTTCTATCAAGGCATCCTCGGTCACATACAGACCGCCGATGTAATCCGAAGCGACATTGTCAGTGATGGTGACATGGCGAACTCTTGCCGGGCCGCTGATGCCAGCGCCGCCCACAAACTCTCCGCTGTTGCCACTGATGGTGGTGTTGACAATGTCGAACAAGCCGTTGCCCTCGGGGAATGGCTCCGCATTTGTGTAGAGCAAAAACCCGCCGACCCCGTAGCCGGCCGAATTGTTGGAGATCGTTGAGCCACTCATCTGGCCGGTCATCGGCGCGCCACCGGCTTGTAATCCGCCAAAGTAACCGCCGGCATCATTGTCCTCGATGGTGCTGTTGATGATTTCCATGTGCAGCGGCCCGGGCCCGTCTGGACTGAAGGGGCCGGCGATGAAGGCACCTCCCGCGTAAAGCATTGCACTGTTGCCGGAAATGCGGGAATCTTCCATGAAAAACTGATCGACGGCCCCGGCATAAAGACCACCAGCCGTTGGAGCCTGGTTCCCGGAAATCAATGTCTCGCTGATGGTGACCTGGCTCGCAAAGACGATCGACACACCGCCGCCGCCAACGTAGGCAGAGTTGTCGGTGATCTCCGAGCGCTCGATGATGACCTCGTCACAAGCAAAAGCAGCAACACCGCCGCCGTTGATCGAATAGCTGTCGCTGATTACGACATCGGATATCTGCAGCGTCTCGCAGGCGTAGGCAGCGATTCCCGATCCGTAGTAGCCACCTGCAATCGGGTCCGGATCGCCACCTTCGCCTGCAGGCACCAGGCCGCCTTCGGTGAGGGTCAGGTCGCTGACGGCCAGGCTGGCGCCGGAAGCCAGGATCAGTCCGGTCAGCCCGTTGCCGCTGATGGTCAGCTGATCGGCGCCCGGGCCGCTGATGGTCAGGTCGTTGTAAAGAACAGTCAAATAGCCAAGTCCGGCGTCGAGGGTGATGGTGCCGGTGACCCCGAAGGTGATCTGGTTGTAGCCGGCATCGCCCTGGACGCAGCTGCTGTCTCCGGGCACGGTCTCGGTACTGGCCGAGTAAACCGCATCACGCAGCGTGCACTGGCCGGCAATCGTGCCTGGCGCGCCGTCGGCAGTCGTGGTGACGTTGATCGTGGCCGCCTGGACCTGCTGACTGGCCAATGCCGAGCCAACGGCGATGGTAATGGCCGAAACCTTGAACTTGCCTGAAACCCGCATCGTGCCCTCCGCTAGATTTTTCGTTTTAGTTACATCAATTTGCAATGCATACTACATCCCCCCGCGGGAGTCTAACCACTGCAGGCAAAGCATGCAAGCATCATCCGCCTACTTGCCTCAGAGCGGATGCTTTGCGATAGTGCGTCGGGTTGCCAACCGCCAGTCTTGCCGATGAAACTCGACGACCCGTTCATTCGCCTGCCCCATGTGTTCGAGCCTGAACCTTTGCTCGAGGCTATCGATACGTTGCCCGAGGAGGCCTGGCAGGCTCATCCGCTGGGCTGGGAAGGCCATGATGTAATGCCGCTGGTCAGCGCCGATGGTGGCGATGACTTGAGTTGTCTGCAGGGCGCCATGCAGGCCACCGGGTGGCTTGAAAAGCTGCCGGGCCTGGCCCGATTGCTGCTGGCGCTGGATGCAGTGGTCGGGCGCAGCCTGCTGCTGCGCTGCCAGCCAGGACATTCGGCTCAGCCGGTGGTCGATGCCGGGTATTACTGGCAGCGCCGGGTGCGAGTATTCATGCCACTGTCCCCGGCCGAGGGTGGGCGCTGGCAGTGCGGTGACGACGAGGCGGTGATTCCGGCCGGCCAGATGTGGCTGCTGGATGGCTGGCGAGGCTACAGGCACCACAACGACAGCGATCAGCCCCTGGTCTGCCTGATCACCGACACGGTCGGTTCGGCGGTGTTCTGGAGCGTGGTGGGTTCTGCCGACCGGCCGCTGGTTCCCGACAGATCGGCGGCCATGTCGACCCGCCGGGTGCGCACCGATGGTGAAAGCAATCGCCAGCTGGAGACCGAAACCCTTCGCATGCCCCAGGTGATGTCGCCGTGGGAGCTGGAGGGCCTGATTGCGACCTATCTTGCCGAGCTGCGCGCGGTGGCACCTGACGACGGGCCGCAACTGCCAAAGCTGGCCGGTGCGCTGGAACAGTTTCAGCGCCAGTGGCAGGGAATCTGGGCGCGTCATGCTGATGGTTCCGAGGGCCTGGCCGCCTATCGCCAGGCGCTGGAGCAGGTGCTGGCCCAGGGCCTTCAGTTTCGCGGTCTGTGGAAGCTGGCCAACGGGCTGGAGGCGACCGACTATTTCCAGGTGTTGATCGCCCACCACATGTTGCTTGACGAGCAGGGCGAGCCGGTACGCATCGTTACCCGCCGGCGCCGTGCCGCCAAGACGTCTCCGCAGTCGACCGACGGCAAGGTAAAACCTGCCCCCCAACAGCCGGCCATGACGCCGGAGGCGACCGAAGCCGGCGTGCGGGCCGACTACGTGGCCGGCGAGCCAGTGGCGCGAGGCCAGGTCAGGGCGCCCGGACAGCCGGACGGCAAGCAGAACCAGCAGACAATGAGCGATCCGGCGACCTCACCGCTGCGCAGCGTGCACACCACCAGCCTGCCGCAGTTGCTGACGCAGGCGGCCAGTTCCTTGCTGGTGACAACCTATCAGGCCGGCAAGCTGGTCGTGGTCCGGCCCGACCAGGGCAAGCTCAACACCCACTTTCGAATCTACAACCGCCCGATGGGTCTGGCTGCCGACCGCGCCAGGGTGGCGCTGGGAACCGCGCATACCGTGGAGTTCTATCGCAACATGCCCGATGTGGCCGCCAAGCTGGAGCCCCCGGGCAAGCATGATGCGGCCTTTTTGCCGCGCCGCGCGCATGTGACCGGCAATATCGACATTCACGAGATGGCCTGGGCAGGAGATGAACTGTGGCTGGTCAACACCCGGTTTTCCTGCCTGTGCACGCTCGATGGCGAGCACAGCTTCGTGCCGCGCTGGCGGCCGCCGTTCATTTCCGGCTATGCCCCGGAGGATCGCTGCCATCTCAACGGGCTGGAGGTCGTCGACAACAAGCCAAAGTACGTCACCGCACTGGGCAGCGCCGACCATGCCGGCGGCTGGCGCGAGAACAAGGCCGGCGGTGGCATCTTGATGGATATCGAGTCCAACGAGATCATCTGCCGCGGCCTGTCGATGCCCCATTCGCCGCGCTGGTACCAGGACAAGCTGTGGGTGCTGGAGTCTGGCAATGGCTCGCTGGCCCAGGTGGACCTGGACTCCGGGCGGGTGGAAACCGTGGCTGAACTGCCCGGCTTCACCCGCGGCCTGTCCTTTCTCGGCCCGTTTGCCTTTATCGGGCTGTCCCAGGTCCGCGAGTCGGCGGTGTTCTCAGGCATTGCCCTGACCGAACGGGTGACCGAGCGCAACTGCGGGGTGTGGGTGGTCGATCTGCGCTCGGGCAAGATTGTCGCCTTCCTGAAGTTCGAGGACGCGGTGCAGGAGGTGTTTGCCGTGTCGGTGCTGCAGGGGGTGCGGTTCCCGGACCTGCTGGCCGGCAACGACCCGCGAGTGCCGATCAGCTATGCGCTGCCCAGCGAGGCCCTGAAGGAAGTCGTGTGGCAGCCGAAAAAGGACCAGACCGAAGGGTCTTGAACCGGCCTCAAGAGGGTGCCGGCATGAACGGCACGCCGGCCAGCACCGGCCGGCTGGCGCCGGTGATCGGGCGGGTGTCCACCGGCTGATCGGCCATTCGCTCGCGGGCCAGCCAGGCAAACAGCAGGGCCTCGAGGTAGTCGGGGGCGATGCCGAAATCGGCCGTGGTTTGCAGTGCCGCCGGCGCAATGGCCACGGCCAGCCGCTCCATCAGGTAGTCATTGTGCACCCCGCCGCCGCAGGCAATTACCCGGGCGGTGCGGGGGGCGGCGAGGGCTAGCGCTAGCGCCTGAGCAATGGTTCGGGCGCTGAGTTCGACCAGGGTGGCCTGGACATCGACCGGATCAATCCCGAGCCGGTCACTGAACCCGGCCAGCCAGTCGAGATTGAAGTGCTCGATGCCGGTGCTCTTCGGCGGTGATCTGGAAAAGTAGGGATCGGCAAGCAGGCGGTTCAGCAAGGGCGCATGACATTGCCCGGAACGCGCCCATTCGCCACCCATGTCATATCTTCCATCGGCATGATGGCGACGGTACCAGTCATCGGACAGGCAGTTGGCCGGACCGCTATCGAAGCCGCTGACCCCGCCTGCAGCCGGCAGCATGGTGAGATTGGCGATGCCGCCCAGGTTGAGTACTGCGCGGTCCTCTTCGGGGCAGCTCAGCAGCTTGCGGTGCAGCAGCGGGGCCAGCGGGGCACCCTGGCCGCCGGCGGCCAGATCGGCGCGGCGAAAGTCGGCAACCACCGTCACGCCGGTCAGCTGCGCGATGCGATGCGGATCGCCGACCTGCAAGCTGGCCGGTGGCGCGGCGTCGGGCAGGTGGCACACATTCTGGCCATGGCTGCCAATCGCGCTGACCTGGTCGGGTTTCAACCCGGCCCGGGCCATCACCGCCAGTGCCGCTTCGGCCAGGTCATTGCCCAGCAGTCCATCAAGTCGGGCCAGGTCGATGGCCGGAAAGCCGGTGGGGTCGCGCCTGAGCGAGTCAAGCATGGTCTGAACGGAAGAACTGAGGGGCCAGACGAGGGCGGCATCGATGGTTGGCCGATCGCCGTCGAAGCGAACCGCGACCGAGTCGATACCGTCCATGCTGGTGCCCGAGATCAGGCCGACATACCACTCGCTCACAGCGGTCCGGGGCTGGCTCAGCAGCGTGCTGCCTGGCTGCAATCCTCGTCGGCCTGCACCATCAGCTGGCGGGAAGCCATGTCGGCATCTTCCATGCGGGTCAGCAGCGGCTCGGCTGTCGCTTTGAAGTCATCCAACAACGATGACGGCAGCGGATCGGCATCAGGCAGGTCTACCGTGCGCGGATTGCGGTGCACGCCGTTGACCAGGAACTCGTAATGCAGGTGCGGTCCAGTGGCCATGCCGGTAGCACCCACCGCACCGATGGTCTGACCCTGTCGCACCCGGTCGCCGACCCGTACATCTCGGCGCGACAGGTGCAGGTAGCGAGTGACGATGTGGTTGCCGTGCTGGATGAAGATGTAGTTGCCGTTGGCGTTGTTGTAGGCCGAGCGGATCACCCGGCCATCGCCTGCAGCCCACACCGGGGTGCCGGTGGGCGCGCCGTAGTCGACCCCGTTGTGCGGCCGGACCTGGCGGGTAATGGGATGGAAGCGACGCGGGTTGAAGCCGGAGGTGACACGCGAGAAGTTCAGTGGCGCGCGCAGAAAGGCCTTGCGCATCGGGCGACCGTCGGGGGCGAAGAAGTCCGGTCCGTCGCCGGCGTCGAAGCGCACTGCCTCGAAGGCCCGGCCGCGATTGACAAAACGCGCAGCCAGTATCGGGCCGTCACGCAAATACTCGCCATCGCGCCAGATCTCCTGATAGATCAGGGCAAAGCGATCACCGGAGCGGATGTCCAGGGCAAAGTCGACATCCCAGCCGAAGATGTTGGCCAGGCGCATGGTCATGTTGTCGGATAGTCCGGCTGCCGTCGCGGCGGCAAACAGCGAGCTGGATATGGTGCCTCCGGTTTCTACCGTGCGGTATTCGAGGTTGCGCTCGATGATCCGGCTCTTGAGGCCATCACCGTTGCGCTCGACCAGCAGCCAGCGCTCGTCGTCCAGCTCGGCGCGCAGCGCCCGGAAATCGCCGTCATTGTCCAGATCGAAGGCGAACACATCGCCCGGCCGGATCCGGGCCAGGCCGCGGGTGTGCTCGTCGAGATGGACCACCTGATGCAAAAGGCCGGCTCCCAGGCCCTTCTGGCGAAAGATCCGTTCCAGGGTCTGACCCGGGCGCACCTCGACCAGCTGCCAGTGATCGCCATTGTACGAACCATTGGCAGCCGACTCAGCCTCGATGGCCTCGACAAGTTGTTCGACCACGGCAACCGCCACCGGCTCGACGGCAGGCTTGGCCGGTGCTGCAGATTTGGTCGCTTCGCCGACCTCGACCGGTCCACGCTGCATGTCGGTGCCGACCACGCCCAGTACCAGGCCGAGCCCGATCAGTATGCTCGCGGTGATGCTGGTGCGCGGATGGCCGCGCACGGCGCCGACCACGCGCTGGCCGGTTTTGGCAGCCAGCGCGCGGACGCCGGCAAGCGTAACGGCAGGCATCTGGCGCTTTCGGCGTCGGCTGGCCATGGGTCGAATTTGCGTCATCAGCAGGTTGTGGTTGGCGAAAACCCGGTAACATTAGCGACTTCTGGTAGGTTTAGTCAATCACCCATCGCCATCGGCTTTCGATGAGCGCAGTCAAAATCCGGGGAAAATCAAGGGAATGATCGAAGAGTTGACGCGTGGCGCGGCCGAGGTGATCCAGGCCGAGGAGCTGGTAAAGAAGCTGGGCGAGGGACGGCCGCTGCGGGTCAAGGTCGGTTTTGATCCGACCGCGCCGGACCTGCACCTGGGCCATACCGTCATCATCAACGCCATGCGCCGGTTTCAGGATGCTGGTCACGTGGCGATATTTCTGATCGGCGATTTCACCGGCATGATCGGTGATCCCAGCGGCAAGAGCGCGACCCGCAAGCCCTTGAGCGAGGCCGATATCCGCGCCAACGCGAAAACCTATGCCGACCAGGTGTTCAAGATCCTCGACCGCTCGGCAACCGAGGTGCGTTTCAATTCCGAGTGGTTCGGCAAGATGGATGCCGCCGGCATGATCCGCCTTGCTGCCCGCCATACCGTTGCCCGCATGCTCGAGCGCGACGATTTCGAAAAGCGCTATGGCAGCGGACAACCGATCGCCATCCACGAGTTTCTCTATCCGCTGGTCCAGGGTTACGACTCGGTGGCGCTCAAGGCCGATGTCGAGATGGGCGGCACCGATCAGAAGTTCAACCTGCTGGTCGGACGCCAGCTTCAGGGCCAGTACCAGCAGGCCCCACAGGTCATCATCACCTGGCCGCTGCTGGAAGGTACCGACGGCGTGCAGAAGATGTCGAAGTCGCTGGACAACTACATCGGAATCGCCGAGCCGGCTGACGAGATGTTCGGCAAGCTGATGAGCATCTCCGATGAGTTGATGTGGCGCTACTTCGAGCTTTTGAGCTTCCGGCCGACTGCCGACATCGAGACGCTGAAAAGGGCAGTGGAAGAAGGCCGCAATCCGCGCGATGTCAAGTTCGAGCTGGGCATGGAAATCGTTGACCGCTTTCACGGCGCCGGAACCGGCCACAGGGCCCGCGAGACCTTCATCGCCCGATTCCGCCAGGGTGAAATGCCCGAAGACATGCCCGAAAAAACCCTGCCGGCCGGCGACGAAGGCATCGGCATTGCCGCGGCGCTGACGGCCTGTGGCCTGACTGCCTCCAACTCCGAGGCCTTTCGCATGCTCCAGGCCGGCGCGGTGCGGATCGACGGGGAGAAGGTCAGTGACCGGGAGCTTTCGCTTGCAGCCGGTTTCGAGGGCGTGTTGCAGGTGGGCAAGCGACGCTTTGCGCGCCTGAAAGTCACCGGTCACAGCGGCTGAATCCCGGCATTTTTCAGGCTAATGGCCGGGCGCTGATATCACGCCAGAAGCGGGGCACATCGTTCAGCAGGGATCGTCCGGGCGATGCGATGTTTGTGCGAAGGTTTCAACGTTGCGGGTCATGGGATGTTCATAGCCCAGCTGCTGATGGTGGGTGTCAAGCGCCAGCGCCAGCGCCTCACAGCGAAGCGGCATGTCGAATTGATCGAATATCCGGGCCCGGGTAAGCAGAAATAGTGACCAGGCCTCGCCGCTGTGAAGTTCGGGTGCCTCACCCAGGGCCAGTCCCTCGTTGATCAGATCCTCGATACCGGAAGGGTCATTCATCCGTCGCTGGATCTGCAGTTGACGGTTGAGTGCTCGCAGGTGCTGGCGGCCATCGATGTTTTCGGAACGTCGCACCGAATCGAGCAGTTCCGCATTCAGTCCCCGAGCCTCATCAAGCCGCCCAGCCATCATATAGACCCCGGTTAGAAGGTCTTTCGTCTGCAGGACCACCGGGTGCCCCTCGCCATATTGCGCGAGTCTCAGCGCCAGGGCTTCCCGGACGAGGTCCACTGCTTGATCATGATTGCCCAGGGCATTTTCGACCGCACCGAGATTGGCGGTAGCCAACGAATATCGTCGATCCGCGGTGCCGAAGGTGGCCTCGACCTGCGATCTTGCCGTTTTCATGTGTTCCCTTGCCTCGTCCAGCCGCCCGAGTTGGTAACTGATGGTGGCCAGGTTGTTGTACAGGGCGATCTTTCTGGGGTGGTCCTGGTCAGGATAAAGCGCCTGGTAGATCTCCAGCGAATTTCTGAAGCTTGACTCGGCTTCTTCCAGGCGGCCCAGCGAGCGCAGCGTGGTGCCCATCGAGTTCAGTACCAGCGCCCGTCGATAGTGCAGCGGCGGATAGTCGCGTTCGACCATAGCCAGGGCAGCTTCATTGTGCTCGAGCGCCCTATCCCGGGCGCCCGACTCGCGCAAGGCGTCGGCCAGCATCAGCGGTCGGTCATGCCGGGTGATGGCGCTGTGCCTTGGCAGGGGTATGGTCATGGCCTCCTCGACCAGCTCGATCACCCGCTCGGGCCGATCCATCATCAGGGCCAGCGCGGCCGCCTTGGCAATCAGGTAGTCATGGCGATCGGCGGCATTCAGTGTGTCAGTGCGGTAGGCCAGGTCCAAGGCAGACTCGGCGCGTGCCAGTCCCTCGTCCTGGCGCCCAAGGTTGCTCAATACATTGACCAGGCGATAAATCAACCGGGCATGGGGAGGGCCGGGCGCGAGCCCCTGTTGTTCAAGCAGTGCCAATCCTTCCTCAATCGCGTTCAGGGCAGCTTGCTGGTCGTCCCGATCCAGCGCCAGGGTCGCCAGTTCAGTCAGCGCGTGAGCCTGCTGCAGGTTGTCGTTCGCTGCCACGGCAGCGGTCAGGCCGCTTTCGATCAGCGGTCCGGCGCTCTCATGCAGCCCGATGCTGCGATACAGCCGCCCCAGCAGAATCTTCATTTCGGCCCTGAGCTCGGGTGAGTCCTCCATCGCCTGGTGGATCTGGCGTGCGCCCAGGTCCAGCAGGTCGCGGGCGCTTGGCATGTTGCCCCTGGCTATCTCCGGGTCGTTGGACTCGAACAGCTCGATCAGGAACCCTCGCGTGGCCTGAGCGCGCTGTGCCTCGACCATGGCGCGTTCTGCGTGCGCGCGCGCCTGTTCGGCCTGCAACCGGGCTTCGCTTGCCTGCTTTAGCGTGGCCAGAATTCCGCCAAGCGCCACGGCCAGGATCAGCATCGCCGCCGAGATTGCCCAGCGCTGGCGGGAGGCGAACCGGCCCAGGTGATAGAGGCGTCCTCCGTTTCGGGCCTCGACCGGAAGGCGAAGTCGATGGCACTCCAGGTCGCGACGCAGTGCGCCGGCGTCGGCATAGCGTTCATCCGGCTCGGCCGCCAGCGCCTTGAGGCAGATGGCATCCAGGTCACGGTCGATGCCCGGATTGATGGTCGAAGGCGCTGTCGGTGCCTGGTGGGCATCGTGCAGGCCGAACCAGTGTCGCGTGGCGGCCCGGTTGTCGCGCAGTCTCTGACCGGTCAACAGCTCGTATAGCAGGACACCCAGACTGAAAACATCCTGGGGAATGGATGGCGGTGTGCCGCGCAGTTGCTCCGGTGCGGCGTAGGCTGGTGAGCAGAAGCGACCGCGGCTTGTCTCAGGTGTACTCTCGCTGCGGTCAATCAGGTCGGCAATCCCGAAGTCGATCAGGCGGACCTGGCCACTATTGGCGACCAGGATATTGGAAGGCTTGAGATCGCAATGCACCACCAGGTGGCGGTGGGCGTATTCCACGGCGTCAAGTACCTGGTCGAACAGCGCCAGCCTTTGATCCAATTCCAGCCGGTGTTCGCGGCAATAGCTGTCGATGGTCTGGCCATGAACATACTCCATGACCAGGTATGGCGTGGCGTGGTCATCCAGTCCGCCGTCGATCAGGCGCGCGATGCCCGGATGTTCCAGTCGGGCCAGGATTCTCACCTCCTGCATCAGCAGCTTGCGACCGGAAAGATCGTTGCCGATCGGCAGCAGCTTGATCGCGACTTCCTTGTCGAAACTGCCGTCGGCCCGCTCTCCGCGAAGCACCACGGCCATGCCGCCGCGACCAACTTCCTCCAGCGCCCGCCACGGGCCGAACAGGCGACCCTGCACAGGTTGTTCCGAGGACTCGCCAGGACCCGATAGCATGCTGGTCGCAGCCAGCGTGCCGATCGTGCGATCGATGATGTTGGGGTCCTCGCTGTCGTGCGCCTCAAGCATCGCCTGCAGCACCTTCGCAAGCTCGGGCTCCAGACCCAGTTCATCCAGCCGCCGATCAGACGGAGGCAGCTCGATCAGATCATCGAAGTGGCGGCCGGCGGTTTCCCATTGCCGGGCGCTCAGCTGAGCAAGGGACATGACGTGGCACTCGCGCATCCGTGGCTGATGTCAATATAGACGGGGAAAGCTGATGATGCAAAGCGCCGGCTGGCGGCGCCGGATGTGCGGGCTAGTCAGGCTCCTGGCTGATTCAGGCGCGCCTTGAGCCATGCCCTGGCCCGTTCCCAGTCTCGCCATGCGGTGCGCTCGGACATCTCGAGCAACTCGGCGATTTCACGCATGCTCAGGCCGACAAAGAACTTCAGATCGACCAGTTCGCGCTGCTGTGGCGCCATTGCCTCGAGCTCCTCGAGCGCCTGGTCCAGGTCAAAAAGTTCTTCGGTCGTCCTGGCCAGGGCCTGATGTTCCGGGCTCAAGGTAATTGCCTGGTTCTGGGCTCGCCGCTTGTCTGTTTCGGCGCCGCGCAGGGCATCAAAAATGACATGCCGCATGGCGCGGGCGGCGCAGGCGTAGAAGTGGCGGCGATCATTGAGGCTTAGTGAATCATTCCCGATCAGCCGCATATAGGCTTCGGCAACCAGCGTGGTCGGTGTGAGTGTGGCCCCATGCGGCAGGCGACTGAGGCTGCCCCGGGCGCGTTGGCGCAATTCCGGATACAGGCGCTCGAAAACCGCATCCAGATCCGGCCCGGTGCCGTCATCCGGGTGCAGCAGGCGCGTAATGTCTCCCATGTGGATGATTATTCCACATGGTGGCCCGCAGAAGCTGCTTGGGCGAGGCGAGCAGGTGCCGGGGTTCAGGCAGCCGCACCGCCACCGGCAGGACTGCGCCGCTATTCAAACCCGTCGGCGAAGATCTTGTCGGTCAGTTCGATCGCTCCCAGGTCATATGGCCCGAGCAGTTGCTCACCAGGCGGCAGGATCGAGACCGGGACGCTTCTGCCCAGCCCGTCGAGGTCGGCTGACCAGAAGTTGTCGCCGATGCCCTGGTGGCAGACATCAATGGCCGGCGATCCGCCGCGCAGCTCGCCATGCTCGGTGAGCATGGGGTCGAGCCCGACAATGACACCTCCGCCCGATCCCAACCCTTGACCGGTATGGGACATCACGCAGCCGTTGTGTACGATCGCTCCCTGGTCGTTGATAAGCGCACTGCCCGGCGAATGAAGAATGCTGCCTGTGACATTGACTTCGAAGCCGGCATCGAGCAGGAACAGCTGATCGACATCGTTATCCATGACGGTGTTGAAACCGAACAGAATGTCTCTCCTGGCCTCGATCAGGGCCTGAAACTGGCCAGTCCCGCCAGCCATGTTGTTCTTGAAAACGCTGCGCAGCACGCGCACCGAGGCATTTCCGCGTGCATCGATCACGGCTGCCGTGCCATACGGGTCGTTGTTGCCGAGCAGGTAGGCGCCGGCGATGCGGATGGCCGGGCGATTGGCCTCGGGCTCATGGTCGAGATAGGCGAAGCCGCCGGCGCCCCAGGCGGCATTCTGATCCAGGTTTTGAGAGAAATTGTAAAAGCCCTGAACACAGGGCAGGCGGGGGCCGCCAAACCACGGCGGGCAACGGCCTTCGCCTTCGGGAATCAACGTGGCATCCACGCCGTTGGCCAGGTAAACCGCGCCACCTCGCCCGCGCGCCTCATTGAGCATGAAAGAAGCATTGCGCAGATGAACCGTGGAAAAATTGAACGGCCCCGGTTCGCTGTATCCGGCCGCGTAGATGGCGCCGCCGAAGTTTGCCGAGTTCAGGCTGAAGGCCTTGGCGGTCCGATTGTTGATGGGATACGGAGGCCCGCCGCTGGTAAAGGCGAAATGCATCGAGGCCCGTTCCAGGTACACGGCGCCACCGTAGCCGCGATCGGAATCGAAATCATCCTGGCCGGCGCGGTTGCCATGAAAGGCAATGGCCTGCGAGCTGCGATCAGGCACCATCCGGAGCTCGGCATGTTCGCCGAGAAGGGCGATGCCCCCACCATGCCGGTCGGCCTGATTGAAGCAAAGCAGTCCACCATCGATCTGAATGATGCTGCTGCCGGTGGCCAGAATGCCGCCACCGTTTCCCTCGGAACCAGAGCCGGTGGATTGATTGCCGCACACTTCGGAACCTTCCCGAATGAGCAGCCGTGCCTCAAAAAGAGTTTCTGTCGTCATGCCGTGAAGTGCGATGCCGCCGCCACTGGCAGCGATGTTCTCCTGCACCAGGGCGCCGTCGTCCAGCACCACCCACACCGGGCCCTCGGCGTATATCGCGCCGCCACTTGCGGGGTTGGTCGGGTTGCGACCACCGGTGAGCACGACGCGCTCGAAATGAACGACGCGATGTAGGGTGCCCGAGGCATTGCTGATCCGGAACAGTCTTCGACCATTGACATGACCGGCTGAGAGAAAGGTCAGGGTGCCGGGAGCGCGCTCGGTCTGGCTGCAGTTCTCCCATCCGCCGCTGATCAGCAGATCGACCTGGGGATTGGTGATCGGGATATTGACGACCATCTCTGATTCCGAGGCCAGCCTGATCTGGTGGAAGGAGTTCGGCGGGCCCAGCAGGGCCTGCTCGATGGCATCAACCAGCGAGCTGTGGGTGCAGGCCGGATCATTGCCGACCAGGTGAATGGTTGTACCGCCTGCGATGGCGGGCGTGGGCGAGACGATGGCCGCAACCACCATCAGACAGCCCGAAACAGCCGTGAGCATTGTCTTTCGCATGGATCCTCCTCGACATGGATATCAACCGGGGGTCAGATGCAGCATCGGAATCTGCACCGCCTGTCGATATCAATCGCGGCAAAGTGGCCTTTTCTGCCATCGGAGGAGTGGAAATCAATGATCTGGCGCGGTGCCGGCGCCAAGCCGCGGCAGGATGAGCTCCGGCTCGCGGCCGTTGAACATTCGCCAGCGCTCGAGCAGGCTTGCACGGTCGGTTGCGGCAAATTGCTCGATTTGTCGACGGCTGTGCGCCGAGCGCGCCAGCCATGCCAGCCAGCTGCCCACGGCAGCGATGAAGTAGCAGATCAGTGCAACCGTGCCAGACTGGTACTCGAACATTCTTACCAGGACCGAGGTCTCGCCCGGATACTCGCTGGCAACGACACCAGTCAGGAAAATCCCCACGGCGGCGGTCATCGTCATGGCCGGCGTCAGCAGCTCGGGGACCAGGCCGGGCTGGTCGAATTCGCCCTGCCGGCCGGCGACGAAGGCATCGGTATTGCCGCGGCGCTGACTGCCTGTGGCCTGACCGCCTCGAACTCCGAGGCCTTTCGCATGATCAAGGCCGGCGCGGTGCGGATCGACGGCGAAAAGGTCAGCGACCGGGAGCTTTCGCTTGCAGCCGGTTTCGAGGGCGTGTTGCAGGTGGGCAAGCGACGCTTTGCGCGCCTGAAACTCAGAAGCAAGGGCCGGGAATCTCAGTAGCGTCTGCGTTCATGGCCCGGCTTGATGTCGGGTCATGGGTCGGGCACTTTAGTCGGGCAGGCCAGAAAAAAGGCCGCTACTAGAGCGGCCTTTCCTCATTTCACTGCTTTGTTCGCCCGGCACACATTGCTACGCCGGGGGGCTTCAGGCCCGACGTCGGAGCATCAGCGCGCCGAGCATCAGCGCCATCAGCGCGAGAATACCCAGACCAAGAGCGTTGAGCGTGGGAACCGGCGTGAATTCAGGTATTTCGATCGGCCCGTCGCCGAATCCGCCGAGAATCGCGCCGCTTGCTTCCGGGCCATTGCCCGAAAAGGATTGCACAGACGTTGCCGCGCCGGTGGCCAGGTTGATGGTGGCCCACTGGACATTGCCGCCACCCTGATACAACCAGGCCCACATGGTGTCGGTGTCATAGTCGTAGGCCATGCCCTGGGCGAAGTTGATGGCAAAACCCAGCGCGCCGATCAGCGTGGAGCTGGCGTCGGATTTGTCGACTGCATAAAGGCTGCCAGTATCAATGCTGGTGGCATACAGCTGCCCGCTGGAATCGAACTTGATTTCGATCAATAAGGGAATGCCGGTGGCGCCGATCGGCGTGGCCACTGCGGTGGTCGGGTCGATGGTGTAAAGATCATTGTTCACCGTCAGGTACCAGGTGCCGGTGGTCGGGTCCCAGGCCAGGCCGGTCACCACGGTGCCCGACACACCCGTAATGGTTGCGATCGGGGTGTAGTCGCCGGTGACAAGATCGACAGTGCCCAGACTGAAGTCATCGTTGTTGACCGCATACAGCACGCCGCTGATCTGGTCGAAGTCGGCCGAAAAGAGAGCGCCCACGTTAGGGTTGATCTGGGTCAGGTCGAGAATGTCCGGCATCGGATAGGTCAGCACGCCCTCTTCGGCCGCAGGGCTGAAGATTCCGAAGTTCAGCATGTAGGCCTGCGATCCGGGGGCTACTACACCTCTGGGGTGGTCGGCCACGTGCACAAAAGGCGGTAGTTCGCACATTTGCGCATACCAGCTTGGTTCCGCGCCAGCCCAATTGGAGGCGGTTTCGCAGTCACCATGCTCCAGCTCGGCGACCACAATGCCCGTCGACATAATCAGGCCGGCAACAATTGCAATGGCTCGAAAATTCATTGATTTTCACTCCGTGGTTTGTGTGGATTTTCTTGTTCTATTATTAGTATCCAGCCACTATAACGCTTCGGTTGCTTGAAACGCAAGTAGATCCAGGCAGCGAGGCGCCGCAGGGTCAAGAACCCAGGCGCAAGGGCGCCACCGCGCTTGCGGGTATTGATCGCCGGCTTTCGCTGGCGACGAGGCAGCGCTATCCCTTCGGCCCCAGCAGCAACCAGATGATCAGGCCGATCAGTGGAAAGAGCAGCAAGATCAGGATCCACAGGATCTTCGGCACCATGCCGGCCGAGCTCTGCGCGGTCTTGACGAT
>SKQS01000191.1 GCA_007118895.1 Wenzhouxiangella sp. | reverse complement strand
CCCTTCGGGCTTGCCTCTCGGCGTCCGTGGGCAGCGCAGGCGAGAGCGCAAGGGCGGCTTCGCGTAGCGGAAAAGCCCTGGAGCGGAGCCGTAGCGCGTGTTCTCGGCGCTCGATGTAGGCTAAGCTACAGACTTCGCGCCGACGCCTTGCCACGAACGCCGAGAGACAAGCTGAGCGTGGCAATACTTATGCAGGGTCTAGTAACGTCAAGGCGTGACTGACGCTGCGACGGGCCCGTGTCATGGCCCATGCCTTCCGGGGATTGGTCAGGTTAGAATCTGGTGTTACGAGCAACCCGATCTGCGGCCGACGTCCGATAGCGGGTCGGGCCCTAAATCCAGCCAAAAAGCCCCAGGAACCCTTGGATCATGAGACAACTGCTGATTGCCGGAAACTGGAAGATGAATGGCACCAAGCCGGAGGTGCGTCGCCTGATATCAGGCATTCTTTCGCGGATGGACGAGAGTCGCAGCGCTGAGGTACTGGTGTTGCCCCCGTTTCCCTACTTGCCCCTGGTCGGATCGATGCTGGAGGGCACACCGCTGCAGCTGGGCGCTCAGGATCTCAGTGTTCATGAGTCGGGCGCCTACACCGGCGAGGTCTCCGGCGCCATGCTGGCCGACTGGGAATGTGGCTACGTGCTGGTCGGTCATTCCGAGCGACGCAGCCTGCATGGTGAAACCGATGCGACCGTGGCGGCCAAGTTCAAGGCCGCACAGGCCGCCGGGCTGATGCCCATCCTGTGCGTTGGCGAGACCCTGGAACAGCGCGAGCGTGGCGAAACCGATGCCGTCATTCGCGCCCAGGTTCGCGCCATTCTCGATACCGCCGGGATCGGCGCGATGGCCCGCGCCGTGATCGCTTATGAGCCGGTGTGGGCGATCGGCACCGGTCTAACCGCCAACCCGGACCAGGCCCAGGCCGTGCATGCTGCAATCAGGGAGCAACTGTCTGCGCACGATGATACAATAGCCGGTCGGGTCCGGATCCTTTACGGTGGCAGCGTCAAACCAGACAATGCCGCGGATCTGTTTGCTCGAGAGGACATAGACGGCGGCCTGATTGGCGGCGCGTCATTGCAATCGGATTCCTTCATGGCCATCTATGAGGCCAGTTGAGAATCCTGACTACAGACTGAGAAATTATGTACACCGTATTGATCGTTTTTCATGTTGTTCTGGCCGCCGGCTTGATCGCCATCGTTCTGGTCCAGCGCGGGCCTGGCGCCACCATGGGTGCAGCCTTTGGCGCTGGTGCCTCGGGCACGGTGTTCGGCTCACGCGGTGCTGCAGGCTTCCTCACTCGCGCCACCGCCTGGCTGGGTGTGGGGTTCTTTGCCATCAGCCTGTCAATGGCTGTGCTGGCCGCACGCACCGGCATCGTGACCGAATCTCCGGACGATCTCGGCGTGGTCGGTGCCATTGACGATACTCCCGTCGAGGTCGAGGAGGTGCTGGAAATTCCGCTGGAATTGCTGGTCGACGAAGAGACATCCGAAGAGGCGGAGTTCCTGCCGCCGCCTGACGAGTCGCCCTGATCCGGGCGGCGAAATTGATCTGAGCTTCATGCCGAAGTGGTGGAATTGGTAGACACGCTGTCTTGAGGGGGCAGTGGCGAAAGCCGTGCCGGTTCGAGTCCGGCCTTCGGCACCAGACCGACGCAGCCGCCTCCGAGGCGGCTTGCGACATCAGGAGTTGACAACGGATGCTGGCTGAATATTTTCCGATTCTGGTTTTTCTTGCCGTTTCTACCGGCATGGGCGTCGTGCTGCTGCTGGCCGGCGGCATTCTGGGGCCGCGCAATCCGGATAGCGAAAAGCTTTCACCCTACGAGTGCGGCTTCGAGGCCTTCGAAGACAGCCGCATGAAGTTTGACGTGCGCTTCTACCTCGTAGCCATCCTGTTCATCATCTTCGACCTGGAAATTGCCTTCCTGTTTCCCTGGGCGGTCGTCCTCGACACCATTGGCACCACGGGACTGGTGGCGATGGGTGTGTTCCTGCTGATCTTGGTGATCGGATTTGTCTACGAGTGGAAGAAAGGAGCGCTGGAATGGGAATAAGTGCCTGGCTGAACAACCCGGAGCCACAGGAAGTCGTAGACGACATTCTCAGGCCTCAGGCGGACAATCCGCTGCTTGAAAAAGGCTTTGTCACCACCAGCCTGGATGCTCTTGTCAACTGGGCGCGTAGTGGCAGCATGTGGCCGATGACTTTCGGGCTGGCCTGTTGTGCCGTCGAGATGATGCACTCGGCCGCATCCCGCTACGACATCGACCGCTTCGGCGTCATCTTCCGTCCCAGCCCGCGTCAGTCCGACGTGATGATTGTCGCCGGCACGCTGGTCAACAAGATGGCCCCTGCGTTGCGTAAGGTCTATGACCAGATGCCTGATCCGAAGTGGGTGATCTCCATGGGTTCCTGCGCCAATGGCGGTGGCTACTACCATTATTCCTATGCCGTGACCCGGGGCTGCGACCGGATCATTCCGGTTGATGTCTACGTGCCCGGTTGCCCACCAACCGCCGAGGCGCTGGTCTACGGCATTCTGCAGCTGCAGAAGAAGATTCGCCGAACCAATACGATAGCGCGCTCATGAGTGGTTTCAGTCCCCGCAACCAGCAGCTCGCACGGGCGCTCGATGATGTGCTCGGCAAGCGGATCGAGGAGCTCGGCGAATATCGCGGACAGCTCACCGCGCGTGTTTCCGCGGAGCACTGGCTGGACGCCGCCTGGCAGCTGCGCGATCACCCGGAACTGGACTTCGCCCAGCTGACCGACCTGTGCGGGGTCGACTTTCTAGGCTTTGGCGATGCCGAGTGGGAGACCGCCGCGGCGACCTCCAGCGGGTATTCGCGCGGCGTGGACGGTCTGGGTCCGGGGCGATTCGCCTGGCATGAACGCCCTGAAGCAGCCGACATCCCCAATCGCTTCCTGGTGGTGGTCCACCTGCTCTCGCTGTCGACCAATCGCCGGCTGCGGCTGCACTGCTTCGCGCCTGACGATGAGCTGCCGGTGGTGCCTTCGCTGGTCGAGGTCTACAACAGCGTCAACTGGTTCGAGCGCGAGGCCTTTGATCTGTTCGGCATCGTTTTCGAGGGCCATCCCGATCTGCGTCGCATCCTGACCGACTACGGTTTTATCGGCCATCCCTTCCGCAAGGACTTCCCGCTGATCGGCAATGTCACCGTGCGCTACGACGAGGACAAAAAGCGGGTGGTCTACGAGCCGGTGGAGATTGAACCGCGCGTACTGGTACCGCGGGTCATTCGTGCCGACAATCGTTATGTCGACCAGCGCCTGCAAGGTGCAGAGGGCCGCGAGCATGGCTGAGATTCGCAATTTCACGATGAATTTCGGGCCGCAGCATCCGGCCGCTCACGGCGTTCTGCGCCTGATCCTGGAGATGGACGGCGAGGTCGTGCAGCGTGCCGACCCGCACGTAGGCCTGCTGCACCGGGCCACCGAAAAGCTGGCCGAATCCAAGCCCTACAACCAGTCGATCGGTTATATGGACCGGCTCGACTATGTTTCGATGATGTGCAACGAGCATGCCTACGTGCGCGCCATCGAGGTCTTGATGGGCATCGAGCCGCCGGAGCGGGCATTGTGGATCCGCACCCTGTACGATGAAGTCACCCGGGTGATGAATCACCTGATGTGGCTGGGCTCCAACGCACTCGACCTGGGCGCAATGACGGTGTTTTTGTACGCGTTCCGCGAGCGCGAGAACCTGTTTGATGCCTACGAGGCGGTATCGGGTGCGCGCATGCATGCCACCTATTACCGGCCGGGCGGAGTCTATCGTGACCTGCCGGACGAGATGCCCAAGGTGGCCGAGAGCCCGTGGCGCAAGGGCGTTGATCTCAATCGCATGAATGAATGGCGCGAGGGCTCGTTGCTGGATTTCCTCGATGCCTTTGCCGCCGATTTCTTCGACCGGGTCGACGACTACGAGACGCTTTTGACCGACAACCGGATCTGGAAGCAGCGCACCGTCGGAATTGGGGCGGTTTCTCCCGAGCGTGCGCTGCAGTTGGGCTTTACCGGCCCGATGCTGCGCGGTTCGGGCGTCGAGTGGGATCTGCGCAAGAAGCAGCCCTATGCCAAGTACACTGAGGTCGATTTCGACATCCCGGTCGGCGTCAACGGCGACTGCTATGACCGCTACCTGGTGCGGATCGAGGAAATGCGCCAGTCAGCCCGGATCATGCAGCAGGCGATTACCTGGCTTCGCAACAATCCGGGCCCGGTGATGCTGAAGAACTACAAGGTGATACCGCCGACGCGCGAAGAGATGAAGGACGACATGGAAGCGCTCATTCATCACTTCAAGCTGTTTACCGAAGGCTACTGCGTGCCGGAGGGCGAGACCTACCAGGCGGTGGAAGCGCCCAAGGGCGAGTTCGGCTGCTACATGGTCTCCGACGGCGCCAACAAGCCGTTTCGGGTTCATCTGCGCGCTCCCGGCTTTGCCCACCTGTCGGCGATGAACGAGATGGCCGTCGGTCATATGCTGGCCGATGTGGCTGCCCTGATTGCCACCCAGGATATCGTTTTCGGAGAAATCGACCGATGAGCAAACACGTCCTGAACGCTTTGACCGGAGGTCACCATGCTTGATCGTGAATCAGCCGCCGAGGGCAAGGCCAGTCTGCTCAGCGAGGATACCCGGCGAATCATCGATCACTGGCGAGCCAAGTTCCCCGAGGGCATGGAGGGCCGGCGTTCGGCGATCATCCAGTCGCTGGTTGCCGCTCAGCACCAGAACGCAGGATGGTTGAACTCGGACATGATGGATGCCGTTGCCGACCATCTCGATGTACCGCCGGTCTGGGTCTATGAAGTGGCAACCTTTTATTCGATGCTCGAGACCGAACCGGTCGGACGTCACTCGATCTCGGTATGTACCAACATTTCATGCATGTTGTGTGGTTCGGACCGGATCGTCGACCACATCGAAAAGAAGCTGGGCATACGAACCGGCGAGACCACGCCGGACGGCAGGATCTTCCTGAAAAAGGAAGAGGAGTGTCTGGCGGCCTGTGTCGGTGCCCCGATGATGGTGGTCGACGGCCACTATCACGAGAATCTCACGCCCGAAAAGGTCGACGAGATACTGGATGGGTTGGAATGAAGTGTAGAAGGGTAGAAGGCAAGAGGGAAGAGGCGAAAGGCAAGCGGAAGCTACGGAATCGAGACGGAATCATGGATAAGTTCTTATTGCTGGAGGAAATGGCGAGAAAGTGTGACCTGTCTGCCAGGCTGGTCAGCGGCAGCGTCCGTCTTTTCCCCTCTTCCATCTCACCCTCTCTCCCTCTCCCCGCCTCCAAAGGAGGCCTCTCCCATGGCTGAACACAACGTCTGCTTCACCCACCTGGATGAAGATGAGTGCTGGTCGCTGGAGGCCTATCGCCGGCACGGTGGTTACCAGGCCTGGGAGAAAATCCTGAAGGAGCAGACCCCGCGCGAAGACATCATCGAGCAGGTCAAGATCTCGTCGCTGCGTGGTCGCGGCGGAGCCGGCTTTCCGACCGGGCTGAAATGGTCTTTCATGCCTCGCTCGGCGCCGGGCCAGAAATACCTGCTTTGCAACTCGGACGAGTCCGAACCGGGTACCTGTCATGACCGCGACATCCTGCGCTACAACCCGCATGCGGTCATCGAGGGCATGGCCATTGCCGCCTATGCCATGGGCGCCACGGTGGGCTACAACTACCTGCGTGGAGAGTTTCATCACGAGCCTTTCGAGCGCATTGAGCAGGCCCGCGCCGAGGCTTACCAAGCCGGCTACCTGGGCCGCGACGTGATGGGCTCGGGCATCGACATGGACATCTACAACGTGCTCGGTGCCGGTGCCTACATCTGCGGCGAGGAGACAGCGCTGATGGAATCGCTGGAGGGCAAGAAGGGCCAGCCGCGCTTCAAGCCGCCGTTTCCGGCCAATTTCGGCGTCTACGGCAAGCCGACGACGATCAACAATACCGAGACCCTGGCCTCGGTGCCGGCGATCATGCGCCACGGCGCCGAGTGGTTTCTGGAGCTTGGCAAGCCGAACAACGGCGGGCCGAAGATATTCTCTGTTTCCGGCCACGTCGCCCGCCCGGGCAACTACGAGATTCGCCTGGGCACACCGTTTGCCGAGCTTTTGGAGCTGGCCGGAGGAATGCGCGATGGCCGGGCACTGAAGGGCGTGATCCCCGGCGGCTCGTCGATGCCGGTGCTGCCGGCAGAGACCATGATGGATATCACCATGGACTACGACGCGCTGCAAAAGGCCGGTTCGGGTCTGGGTTCGGGCGCGGTGGTCGTGATGGACGAGACCACCTGCATGGTTGCCGCCTGCACCCGCATTGCCCGCTTCTACTATGCCGAGTCCTGTGGCCAGTGCACCCCGTGCCGGGAAGGCACCGGCTGGATGTATCGGGTGTTGCAAAGAATCATGGCGGGTCAGGGCCGGATGGAAGACATCGCCTTGCTCGAGTCGGCGGCCGGTCAGATCGAAGGCCATACCATCTGTGCCTTCGGCGAGGCGGCAGCCTGGCCGGTGCAGGGCTTTCTGCGCCACTTCCGGCATGAATTCGAATACTTTATCGAGCACGGTCGCTCGATCGTCGCCGAAAAGGTCGGAGTGGCCGCGTGAATTGGTTTGACTGCACCACGGAGATACAGAGGGCACACAGCAACATGGACCTGAAAATCCTAGAGTCCGGTGTCTCCATGGTGAGCGACGTTTCGAGAATCTGATATGGCCACTGTTGACAAACCACAGACCGAGATGGTGACGCTGGAGATCGACGGTCAGTCGGTGGAAGCGCCCAGGGGTTCGATGATCATCGAGGCGGCTGACCGGATCGGCATCGACATCCCGCGATTTTGCTACCACCGCAAGCTGTCGATCGCAGCAAACTGCCGGATGTGCCTGGTCGATGTCGAAAAAGCGCCCAAGCCGCTGCCGGCCTGCGCCACGCCGGTGGCAGACGGCATGAAGGTTTTCACCGAATCGCGCCGCGCCGTCGATGCCCAGCGCAACGTGATGGAATTCCTGCTGATCAACCACCCTCTGGACTGTCCGATCTGCGACCAGGGCGGAGAGTGCGAGCTGCAGGACCTGGCCATGGGCTATGGCCGCTCGGTGTCGCGCTTCGTCGAGCGCAAGCGGGTGGTCAAGGACAAGAACCTGGGTCCACTGATCTCCACCGACATGACCCGATGCATACACTGCACCCGCTGCATCCGCTTTCTGGAGGAAATCGGCGGCAGTACCGAGCTCGGCGGCATGGGGCGCGGCGAAAAGCTCGAGATCTCCACCTTCATCGAGCGCAACATCAACTCCGAACTGTCGGGTAACGTGATCGACCTGTGTCCGGTCGGCGCCCTGACCAACAAGCCGTTCCGATTCAGCGCCCGGCCCTGGGAGATGCGTGCGCGGCCCTACATCGGCACTCATGACTGCCTGGGCTCCAATCTGTTCTACCACGTGCGCGGCGGGCGCATCATGCGTACCGTTCCGCGCGACAACGAGGCGATCAACGAATGCTGGATCGCCGACCGTGACCGCTACAGTCACTTTGGCCTGGAAGCCGGAGACCGGCTGACTGCGCCGCGCCTGAAGATCGATGGACAGTGGCAGACCGTTGACTGGGATCGCGCCCTGGCCGCTACCGCCGATGCAATCAGGGACACCGTAGAGCAGCATGGCCCCGCCGCACTTGGCGCCCTGGTCTCGCCGCGGGCGACCAGCGAGGAGCATTTCCTGCTGGGCAGGTTGTGGCATGGGCTGGGCAGT
>SKQS01000163.1 GCA_007118895.1 Wenzhouxiangella sp. | reverse complement strand
CGGTCGGCAGGGTGGCCGAACCGTCGTAGGTCACCTCGACGCTCAGGCCCGGCGGAACCGTCGTCACCGTCACGCCCAGCGGGCTGCCGGTGTAGGTCTGGACCAGATCTTCCAGGATCACGTCAGCCTCGATGGGCCCGACCGGCGGGCCAACTTCGAGATCAACAGGAATCTCGATCAGCGGATTGACCGGGTCATTGCTGGCCAGGCACAGCAGCACCTGGTAATTACCCTCGGCCAGCCCGAAGGTCTCGATGGTCACGATGACATCCTCGGCATCGCCGGCCGCCAGCGTGCCCATGTCCGGCGCCACGCCCAGCCAGGGCACATCCTCCGGGTTCTGGCAGCCAGCTGGTTCCGGCTGGGTGACGCTGAGGGTGTCGATGCCGATGTAATTGCCGTTGCTGCCGGTCGGACCACTATTGGTAACGAAGTAGCGGAACGCCAGCCTGCCGGTCTCACCGGTCGGCGGCAGGCCGGACAGCTCGATGACAAACTCTGTCCAGACTTCCGGGTACCCACCCTGATTCAAGTCCGGATTGATGGTCAACAGCAGGTTGGTAAAGTCGCCCACCGAGATCGGTGTACTACCGACCTCAGTACTGCTGCCGGCCGTGCTCATGCGAACCTCCAGCCGGTCTGGCCAGGTACTGCCCGCGGGAGTCCGCGTCCAGAACCGGATCTCGGTGTCGTTCTGCAGCGACATCTCGGGAGTGATCAGCCAGTTGCTGATGGTGCCGGTGCCGGTGCTGATGCTTTCGAAGTTTGCGCCGGCATAGCCGCTGCCCGAGTGCGGTCCGAAAACACCCGTACTGCCCTGAAACCAGCTATTGCCCGGCGACGGGCTGTTGTTGATCAGGCTCCAGCCGGCGGCTGGCAGGCTGGCCACGCTTTCGAAATCTTCCGACCAGTCGCCCGTCAGGTGGCCGTGACGCGGTGCCGCCAGCACGGGATTGCTGGCCGCATCGATCGGTTCACCACGTGCGCGGTCCCGGCTGATGCCGACAGGCAGGTAAGCCCCGACATCGTGGCGTTCAGCCAGCGCGGGATAGGCCTGATCCAGCGACCAGACCAGCGGTGCAGTACCGGCCGCATTGGAAATCTCGAGCAGGAAGTCATCGCTGTCATCCTGAGCGACGACCACATCGAGACTTGCGGGAATGACCTCAGCGACCGGGCTGGGCTCCGGTGCGGCAACCACCGGCAGCAGACACCACTCATTGAGGGTGCCGGTATCACCGGGCGCCCGATCCGATACATTCAGCCGCCAGGTACCGGCCAGGTCGACACCGGCAAAGCCTGCCAGCGGCTGGAAGGGCTGGAGCACACCGGCTATGGCCGGCGGCGGACTGGCGCAGGCGGTCTGGACGCTGCTGGCGGCGCCGTCACTCAGCCAGACATCATAGTCACTGCCACCGCATCCGAAAAAGGAACCGCCACCAACACCGGGGCGGTTGACCAGCACCACGCTGGTCCCCGACTCCAGATGGGTCAGCTCGAATCTCAGGTCACCGACCCAGGTATGGGTGGCATCAAGATAGACCTCCAGATCCACCAGCTCACCACTCGTGGTGACAGCCATGTCGTCATTGATGCCGGCAGCGGAGTTATCGGGTATCGGCAGCCCCGGCGTGCGGCAGATCAGCTCTGCCGTCGTGAAACTGAATGGCGCCGACGACAGGCCGGCACCACAGCCGTTGATGGCGCTGACTCGCCAGTAGTACTCGGTGCCCGGGTCAAGAGAGAATGGCAGCTCGTAACTGGTGCCGGCAACTTCGACGCTGTGGACCAGGCTCCCGAAACCCGGCGTTTCGGAAATTTCCAGGACGTAGGAAGCCGCGCCGGACACCGGAGTCCAGCTGAAGGACGGCGTCGTCGATAGAGTTGAGGCGCCATTGGCTGGCGAGGAAAGCAACGGCGCCCCGGGCACGGCGGTGGCAACATCGATCGAGAGCGAAAGACTGTGTGCCGAGGGGTCGAAGCCCACACCCGGGCTGGTGCCCAGCACCTGGAACGGGTAGCTGCCGGAAGACAGGCTGCCGGTATTGCTCACGGTGAGCAGGCTGCTGGTCGCCGGGGAGGCCGGAATCACCGGATTTACGGCAAAGCTGGCCGACAGCCCGGCAGGCAGCCCGTCATCCGCCAGCATCACGGGCTGGTCGAATCCGCCAATCGACAACGCCGAGACGGTGAACTCGGCGTCGTCGCCGGCACAGATCTGAGCGGCTGTCTCCGCCGACTGCAGCGCGAAACCCTCATCCTCAGTGCAGTTGTAGCAGACCAGGGCGAAATCCTGGTCCAGGGCAATCCCGTTGCCCGGCACGCCGTCACCGGAAATGCTGGTTGCCTCCACGGTAATGGTGCCGAAACTGCCGGTGCCGGGCGGGAGGAACACCGCGGCGTAGTTGTTGGCGGTATCCGGGCTGCCGCCAGTGGTGCTCCACTGACCTGAAAAGACGTTGCCAAGATAGGTCTGGCCATTGATCTCCACCCGCAGCCGAAGGCGGTTGACCTGGGGGCTGGTACCGGTCATGCCCGGCGCGTCGGTATAGGCCATGGTTACCCTGAGCGGCCGGGTCGGGTCGCCGACCTGGAATTCCTGTGTCCAGGTCTGGCCGGTGCCGGTGAACAAATGACCCTGATCGTGCAGCAGACGGGTGGCGTCATCGAAGGCAAGCTCCATGTTGGGCATGCCGAAACCCTGGGTGTTGCTCGGCAGGGTGTCATTGGCGCCGGTACCGGTCAGGTAGGTCGGGTGGGCCATCAGGTAGGCCTTGACCATGGCCGGCGAGGGGGTCAGCCCATGAAGGTCTTCCAGCCACCACCAGACCAGCGAGGCCAGTCCGGCTACAGCCGGGGAGGAATGGCTGGTACCCGACGAGGCGGCGAATATGGTCTGACTGCCTGGCTGATATTGATCACATACACCCGAACCGTCGTACCCGGACGCCGTACTCGCCGTACCCTGAATATGGGTGCCAGGGGCAATCACCTCGGGCTTGACGCGACCGCCGGGGGCGGGACCGCGACTGGAGAAACCGATCACGTCCATGGCGTTGTCGGCGCCGGCCGGGCCAACGCCGCAGCCATCTGTCCAGGTTGGCCGGACATTTTCCGAGGCGCCGACGGTGATCATGTTCTTGCCGTTGCCCGGCGTACCCACCGTACCGGCGCTGGAGCCGGAATTGCCGGCGGCGAAGACATAGATCATCTGCTGATTGCCGGGCAGGTCGGTGCGGGCATCGCGTACGGCCTGGTCCCATAACTGGGAATCGGTGTTGTAGGAACCGGCGCACGATGCGCAGCCCCAGGAGTTGTTGGAGATGCGGGCACCGGCCGAGTGGTTGGCGGCGATCAGACCGGCGTTGCCGCCACAGCCGCCAGTGCTGAAACCTGGCGCGAAGATCCGAGTGCTGCCGACGCGTCCGAAGGGATTGACGCCCAGGCCACGCTGGTAGCCATTGCCGTCACGGTACGGAAAGCCGGAACGCAGGTCATAACCGGCCGCGATGCTGGCGTTGATATGACCATGACCGTCGGGTCCGGCCCCGCTGCCGGTCGAGCCATGACAGCTCTGGTTGAAAATCACCCGGCTGGTCACCCCGTCGCGCTCCTGGGTCAGGGTGTCATCACCGGCACCGGCAGCCGTACCGCCGTTGCCCAGTCCATCGTCGGTAATATCAATGATCGGGTAATCGGCCGGGTCATCGCTGAACCCCAGATCCAGGAGCCAGTTCAGGTAGCCCGGCCCGGTCGGGCTGCTGCCGTCGCCGGTCAGCTGACCGGCCATGATCTGGGTCTGAACCTCGTCATAGAGCTCCGGCTCGACGTGGATCTCCACCCACGTGACCTCGGGCATCCTCGCTGCCTCCAGAGCCTCGTCAAGCCGCATGGCCATGGTCAGATTCTGGTATTCCAGCACATCGTCGGGTGGCCGAATCTGAGCACTTGACCAGGCCATGAGCTGGTCCCGGTTGCGAGCGAAATCCGGATGCCGGTAGATCTGGACGGTGACCTCCACCCGGTCGGACCAGTCCGCACGGGCAGTGCGCTCGCGCAGCATCGGCCCCATTTTCATCCAAGGATGAAACGGCTCGGAAACCTGCAGCATGTCGCGCGTTGCGGCCTCTGCATCGAGTTGCTGACGGGTCCGGCCATCGGCCCATACCAGGTAGGCGTTGCTGTGAATGTAGTGAACCGGTTGCGCACCCGTGGCCTCGAGTCGACTGAACCAGTCCGGATGAATCGGACCAATGAATTGAACCAGGTGCAGCGCCGGTTCATCGCCGTAGTCTGCCCGGAAGTCAGACGGGATGTCCGGCGCCCCATACCCTCCGCGGAACGGGGCGGCATCGATCTGGATCCAATCCATGGATGCACCGCTGAGATAACCCTTGGCCGAACCGGAAAATGCCAGCTGCGATGCCTGGTCGGCGGTAGTCCGGTACAGAGCAAAGCTGCCGTAATCATGAATCAATGTAGCTCCCATCGGGGCCGGCTGATCGGCAGGCACCAGCAGACGCTCTTCCTGCTTGGCCCAGGCGGTGCCGGCAATCAATACCAGGCAGGCGAGAAACCCCATCGCGATACGGCCAGCGGCCGCGCGCACCACAATTGAATTCACTATCACTGGACTCCTCCCACTTTGCTGGTCAGTATTCCGGGCGCGCTGGCACGCCCCGGGAATTCTCCGGTAAGGGTCGCTATCGAGTCGGGAATGAAGAACCTGATCTTGACCCCTTTCGCTGGCCACGGCCGGCAAAGGTCGAAACAGCCTGGTTGGGAGGCTGCTCCAGAGAAACTTTCAAGCCGGCAGGCCGACCCGGAATTTACCCGATTCGGCGCGCTCGTGCAAATGAACAGCTGCGGCTAGGAGCCTGCGCGGCAGAAACGTTCGATGCGAAACGGATGCAATCGCCATTGAGTGTGCCTATCGGAGAGCGCGCATAGTGGACCCATGTAAGCTCGACGACAGGCACACTCAATGTTGAGGGCGCCGTTGCAGCCCGGACGGCTTCTGCCGCGCAGGCTCCTAGGGCTAGCGGCGGCGAGACCTGCCTTTTCGCAATGGCCAGACGGCCACGGCAAGCATGGCAAGAATGAGCAGTGCAAGGGCTGGCAGGCTCAATACCGGCACAGGGTGTGCAGGCGCAGGCAAGCCGTTGCCGGTCAACTGGAAGCTATGCAGGCCAGGCGTGGCGTTGCTGCCGATTTCAACCGTCTGATGCCAGCCACCGAGAGCGGTCGGTACGAAGCGGATAGTGATGGTGCAGCCGAGGCCGGCGCCGATGTCAAAGGGCACGCCTGCCGGGCAGGAGCCGCCAACGCGCTCGAATGGCTCGGCGATCGGCGTCAGGGTGGAGATGGTCAAGGTCGCGGCACCGGTATTCTCGAGCGTCACCGATTGTGCCGCGCTGGCCTGACCCACTGCTATATCGCCAAAGTCCAGCGCGAAGGGGACTATTTCAAGCGCCGGCACCAGCACCCCGACGATCAGATCGACCTGACCGGCAGAGCTGGTATCGATGGCGGCGGTGAATCCGGGCGGCAGGCTGCCCACATCCAGGCCCATATCGGTCATTGTGCCGGTATAGGTCATCAGGGTATAGCTGCCGGCAGCCATGCCGCCCAGATCCGACACGTTGAGCGTGCCGTTGAGCACCAGGTCGCCGTTGATCTCGATCCGATCGCTGACGCCTGCGGGCGAATCAAGTTCGAAATCAAGCATCGCCAGCCCATCGAGCACCAGCGTGCCGGTGGTCAATGTGCCAGGACTCAAACCGGGCGCCAGCCGCCCGCCGCCAAAGACCTCGGTCATGCCCACGGTGCCGTTACCACCCAGGGTGGCGCCGCCGAGAACCTGTACCGGAGATGAGATGCTACCGGTAACCAGCAAGGTGCCAGCGCCAACGATGGTTGCGCCGGTATAGTCATGGCTGCCACTCAGGATCGTCGTTCCGTCACCGATCTGCGCCACCGTGACCGAACCGCCGATCAGCACCGGCACGCCGGTGCCATCCCCGGTGTCGGTGAAATGAAAACCTGACGCATCATGATTGAAAAACAGCTGCGCGGTGCCCAGGCCGCCTTCGATACTTGCCGCAGCGATGGTGCCGGGCGCGCCACCATCGCCAATGCGCATTATGGAGATCGAGTTTTCCTCCTCGGCCATCAGCGCCCGTCCACCCGGCGGACCGCCGAACAGGGTCAGATCCAGGTGCCCATGGTCGGCGATCAGGATCTCGGCGCTGCCCAGGCGGGCCGCAAACAGGGCATTCTCGGTGATACCGGCAGCGCACCGAACCAGGCTTGATGGGCCACGAACCGTCAACACGCCACTGCCCAGCGAACCCAGCGAGCAGGAACCACCGGCTTCCAGTCGGGCCTGGTCATCGATGCTGATGATGCCGCTTCCCCCGGCAACGCCCACGTTGACGAACTGGGTGAGGCTCAGTCGACTGTTTTCGCCAGAAAGGGAAACAACACCCTGGCCGGTAGGCCAGCGCCCGAGCTGCAGAACGCCGGCATGGATTCGGCCACCCTCCAGTATCGACAAGGTGGCTGAACCACGCTCGGCGAGGTACAGAGTCTGTTCGACAGTCAGTTCAGAGCCTGAACCGGTGACGGAGGCCACGGCACCAGCGCCCTCCTCCTCGCCCAGGAAGGCGAAGCGGGCCTCAGCCTGTGCGCCGGCTGCCAGCGACAGGATGCCACTGCCTGAATTGCCCACGTACAAGTGCTCGGTGATGTTCACGCTGGAACCCGTAACCGACAGGGTGCCGATCCCCGTATTGCCCGCGTACAGATTGTCGGCAACATTCAGAAACGTGCCCGTGCCCGTCATGCTCAGCAGGCCCTCGGCGCCGGCTTGCTCACCGATGACCACTGTCTGGCTTGTCATCCCGGCGGCAGTCTCAGCCACCAGGGTACCCATTGCCGAATAGCCGACGAAAAGCTCATTGGCTACCAGCGCGCTTTCACTGACCTCGGCAACCACCGCTGACGAACCATCAGCGATCCGCATCTCGCCAACCGAAATCGCTCCAGCGTCGGTCAGCGTAAACGAACCGTTCGTCAACCACAGCTCGTCGGCGATCAGCACCGTCGGGGCGTCCTGAATGGCGATATCGGCTTGGAGCACATTTAATGTTCCCAACCGGATGCGGTCGGCGGTCACCAACCCACCTCCGCTGGCCTGCAGCGAACCGGATGAAAACCCACTGGCGCCGACCCAGATCAATTCGCCACCATCGAGGCTGGAGCCAAGGCCGGAAACGCGCGCCGTGCCTTCACCGCCGGCAAACTGCCCAAGCACGATGTCCGAGGCACTGACGCTGCCACCGCTTTCGACCAGCAATTCGCCCTGTCCCTGGCGCCCCAGCATGATTCGATCGCTGACCGACCAGGTGCTGCCGGCGTTGCGGATGAGTAGCTCGCCGCTGCTGCCGTCGGCATTGCCGACAAAGGCCTGAAAACTGGCCAGGCTTCCACCGTCGATCAGCACGCCACCGCTGTTGGCGGCGCCCTCGCCCACCCGCAGCTCCCGGGACGCGGCGCCGGCAGCAAGGACCTGGGCTACGCCACCGTTGTCAATGATGGTGTCAGTGGCCGCATCGGGTAGACCGTCGCTCCAGTTGACCACCGTTGACCAGTCTCCCGGCCCGGGAAGAATCCATTGTGTTTGTGCCAGAGCGGACGAGGCAAATAGCGAAACCACCGCGAATGACAGGACAATCCAGCGTTGCATGGACATGGCGATATGAGCTGATCTGGCGGTCATGACCAAACATTCGCAATCCCCGCGAAAAACCTGCCATGACCAGCGGCACCTTGAAGTTCATCCTCCCCTGTTGACAGGGAAGCGCTCAGTCCAGCATCGCTGCAATCAATCGGGCGTAAAGCCGTTCCCGGATGTTTTTCGGTGCATCCAGACCCAGCCGGGCCAGCGACTCGCGGTGCCTTTCCGGACGCCCGCGCCAGGCAGCAGCGGCCAGGGCGAGTTTGTTGGAGCTGGCCTGCTTGAGTTTCTTGAGCGCACTGATCAGCTTGCGCTCGGTCTCGGTAAAGTCATTGCCGAACGGAAAGCGCGGAAACAACCCCTCGGCGGACGGTTCGGAAAACACCAGCTCCAGATGCTCAGGGGTGTTGTAGCGGGCGCGTGCCGGAACTTCCCAGTCGGCAGCCAGCTTGCCGACCGACCTGGCGCGCTCGACCAGCTCGTCCTGAAAGGCCGCATCGGCAATGCAGACCAGCGCCTGGATACACTCCTCGTCACTGCGACCGCGCAGGTCGGCAATGCCGTATTCGGTTACCACCAGGTCGCGCAGGTGCCGGGGAATGGTGGTATGCGGATACTCCCAGACGATATTGGAGGTTCGCTTCGAGCCCGTGCCACGGGCTGCGCGCAGCATCAGCACCGAGCGACCATCTTCCATGGCATGGGCCATGGCGACGAAGTTGTACTGACCACCGACGCCGGAAACTACCTGGTGATCCTTGAGCCCGTCAGACACGGCCGCGCCAGTGGCGGTGACCATCATGGTGGTGTTGATGAATCGGGCCTTCTGGCGCTGGGCAATCTCAAGCGCTTCGCTGCCGCCATACAGCTGGTTGATACGACCGACCCCGTGCATGCGGAAACGCGGCCGCTCGGCTTCATCCAGTCCGGAGAGGAATTCATAGAACTCCGAGCTGCCAAGGAAGAAACCGCCGTCCATGATCGCGCCATGACCCTGGGCATCAACCGACTGACCAGCATTGACTTGCTGCTGCAGTTCCAGGTCATCAAAGACCTCGCGCTTGAGAATGTCGGCCCGGTACAGGTGCATGAAGCCATCCATGAACATCTCTGATGCTCCGTACAGACCATGCTCAAAGGGCTTTCTGTCTTCGATGGGATGGGCGTCCGTGGCCAGGCGCTCGACCAGGCCAATATAGCTTTCGTTGTTGCGATGGCGCAGGATCAGGCTGTGTACCAGGGCATCCGACAGCGATCCGATGCCGATCTGCAAGGTGCCGCCATCGGCCACCAGGCGGCTGGCATGCAGCCCGACGGCATGGTCCTGCAGCGAGACCGGTAGCCTGGGCAACGCGAACAGGCGCTGGCCGGGATCCTGGTCGATGACCAGGTCGAAGAATGACGGCTCGACCAGCGCATCGCCATGCATGAACGGCAGATCGGGATGCACGTGGCCGATTGTCAGACACGACTGGCCCCGGTCGGCCAGCAGCCGGGCCAGGTCCAGCGAGACGTCCGGGTTGCAGGACAGGCTGTATCGGCCACGGTCATCAGCGGAGATCAGTTGCGCAGTGACGTTGATGCCGCGGTCAGCCAGGTCGCGGGCAACATGAGTGTAATTGCTGGAAACATAGTGACGCTGCTGTGGAGCATTTCCCAGGGCCGCTCCGGACTGAAAGTAGAATTCGCTGATGCGGACGTTGTCGGGCAGCTTGCCGGCCTTCAGGTCGATCATGTATTGCAGCCGCGGATAGTCCTGCCCGAAGTGTCGCTCGATGAACGGCCCCATCATCCGCTCCTCCAGCCAGTGCCCGGGCTGAGGGACATCCAGCGACAGCGCCGTGACGATATCGAGCCGCAGGCTAAGGTCGGTGGCCACGCGCCGGTAAATGGCATTGACCAGGCGGTTGGGCTTGCCTAGGCCCAGCGGCAAGCCGAGAATGATATGGCGTCCGACCTGAGCGACGATACGCTCGACCGCATCGTCAAGTGCCCGGTTGAGCGAGTCGAATTGATTCAAGTCTTCAGCCTCGGCTGCCAGCTGTTCCGTACAATAACAGATGTATACCATTCTGGTTCCACATGACATCCATCGAACAGCTGCCTACCCCTTGCCTGGTCGTCGAGGAGCGACTGCTGCAGGCCAATCTCGACAGAATGGCCAGCCAGCTGTCTGCACTGGGCGTCCCATTGCGGCCGCATTTCAAGACCTGCAAGAACATCGACATGCTCAGGCGCTCGCTCGAAGGCCAGCCAGGAGGCGTTACGGTCTCCACGCTGGCGGAGGCTGATGCCTGCGCCCGGGCCGGCATCAATGACATTCTCTATGCCGTAGGCATCGCGCCGGGCAAGCTGCCGGCGGTGTGCGAACGGGTACGGGCCGGCATCAGTCTGAAGATCGTGCTGGATCATCCAGACACCGCCACCGCAGTAGCTCAATACGCTCGGCGCGAGGACCTTGCACTCGACGTCCTGCTCGAAATCGATGCCGATGGGGAACGCGCCGGCCTGCCGCCCGGGCATCCGGATCTGTTGAAAGCCGCCGCCATCCTCGCCGAAGGCGGCTGCCGCGTGACTGGCGTCATGGTCCATGCCGGTGGATCGTACCGCTGCCGTGACATCGACTGCCTGAAGCGAGTCGCCGAACAGGAGCGCGTGGCGGCCACGACCGCCGCCGCCCGGCTTGGCGCCCAAGGTCATTCGATCTCGGTGGTCAGCGTGGGATCAACGCCGACGGCACTGTTCGCGCAAGGCCTTGAAGGGGTGACCGAAGTCCGAGCCGGTGTATATATGTTCCAGGACCTGGTCATGGCGGGACTCGGCGTGTGTCGAGTCGAGGACATTGCCTTGTCGGTGCTCGCCGAAGTCATCGGTCACCGCCGCGGTCGCGGAGAGGTCGTGATCGATGCCGGCTGGACCGCCTTGTCGCGCGACCGGGGCACGGCCGATCAGCCGCTTGACCAGGGCTATGGCATGGTCTGCGATCTCGAAGGCCGGCCCGTGGACAACGTGATCGTGCGATCAACCAACCAGGAACATGGTATTGTGACCGGCCGTGACGGCGCACCGCTTGAACCCGTAGACTGGCCGATTGGCCGACGCCTGCGCATCCTGCCTAACCACGCCTGCGCCACCGCTGCCTGCCATGCCGGTTATCATTTGATTAGAACGGCTGACAGCAGCGCGCAGTGGCTGCCGCGCTGCCAACCGCAGCTCCTTGCGGGGAATCGAGTCGAACCTGGTCAAGCACAGGGAGTAATGCCTTGACTGCCTATGTACTGCTGAAAAATCTGCATATTTTTCTTGCTCTGATCAGCATGATCGGATTCGGCCTGCGCGGTTATCTCAAGCTGGTGCTGGGACGACCGCTGATCGGTCCACTGGTGCGGATCGGTCCGCATGTGATCGATACGCTGTTGCTGTTGTCCGGCATCGCACTGTGGGTACAGATGCGGTTTTCGGTATGGTCGTGGTTCGGCCTGAAACTGCTGCTGGTGCTTGCCTACATCGTCATCGGCATCGCCGCATTTCGCAAGGGTCGCAGCGGTACCGGCATCATGCTGTATCTGCTGGCGCTGTTCGTCTTTCTCGGCGTGGCCTGGATAGCGATCTACAAACCGATGATTTAAGGAGGCTCTGAACAACTCTGCGCGGAGCGCGTTTCAGTCTCAAAAGCCGCAGATCGTGTGGTGCGGCCCGAGTGACAGTAGCCATCGCTACGGCCGAGGGGCGCAACGTGCGAGATGCGGCTTTTGAGACGAAACCCTGACGGGACGGGCCTTTGCGGGCGCCCCGCTGCGTTTCGACTCGCTCATTTGGAATGACCAAACCACGCTTGCCGAAGCCACACCGGGTCATCCCGCAAAGGCGCCGTCGCGCCCGTGCAGAGTTATTCAGAGCCTCCTTAACCCCCAAATTAAATGCCCCGGCACGCAGGCCGGGGCGTCTACCAACGCTCGCAGACGATTTCGCTTTAGGCGGAAACCGATCCTCCGAGCCTCCTGCACTGATTCATTGTCACAACACCGGCACACCCGCCAGAGTCGCAAACTCTACCGATCCGCGGCAGCCGTAACGGTGAATGACTACATCGGCCCAGCGTCCACTCCTGCCGATGGCAATCTCGGCATAACCCCAGGGCAAATCGACTGAGCTGCCGTCGTCGCCGCCTGAACCATGACCCTCGGAAGACGTACCATCACTACCACCCGAACCATGGCCTTCCGAAGAGGTGCCGTCACCGCCCGATCCGTGACCCTCCGAAGAGGTGCCGTCACCGCCCGATCCATGGCCTTCGGAGGAAGTGCCATCACCACCGGAGCCGTGGCCTTCGGCGCTAAGCGCGCTGCATCCGCCTGAAGAGCGACCCGCGTACCCGTGACTGTGAAGCTCGGCCAGGTAGTAGCCGGAGTGTCCGGCCGCCAGGCCGAACAGGTTCACTCCCCCGACATCGGCCGAGAACATGCCCTGGCCATTTTCAAGTTGCTGAAAGGCCGCCGAGCCTGCCAACACCGGCATGGACAGGCAGGTCAGCATCAGCACCAGACCCAGCATCAGTCCTCGTCCAATCCCGGTACCGCTCTTCTCGACTTCAGCGGGTCGGCCGATGCCGGTCCCGCTTTTCTCCACATCCAGCGCGCGGTGGATGCCGGTGCCGCTCTTTTCGACGTTTGCCGATGTCGGGTTGACGTGAATGATCTGTGCGATTTTCGTGTTCATGCTAGTGACCTCCAGGTCGTAACGCTTCAGGATCCCGAACCGCTGGAATGGCCTTCCTCGATGTCCGGGCAGTCTTCCCAGTAAAACCAGCCAACACCGGCCATGCAGTGATCGGGGTGCCGGACCGGGGCCTCGGCCTGGTCCAGCTCGTCTTCTATCTCTTGAATCTGCCTTTCCAGTTCGGCGCGCAGCCGGCTGCGAAGCTGGTCCAGGCGATCCCGCGGGATGCGCCGTGACCAGCGCTCCTGGTGCACCCAGCGCGGCTGGTCCGGGGAGCATTGGATGTTGTGCGTCGCTGTTCGGCCCAGGCGGTTCAGGGAAACGCTGCAGATCTCGAGCAGATTGCGTTCGGCGCCCGCGACCGGCACGTGATGGGGATTGACCAACTCGACATGATTTTCGTCGACCAGCCGCAAATTGCCGGATTCGGTCAGTCGATCCAGTACCGTGGGGCAGGTGACATTACGACCGGCAGTCCGAGTCACCAGCGTCTGGAAGCTGATGCCGCGACCATAGATCGGCAAGATCGCCGGCTTGCCGGTTGACTCGTCCCGGAACAGGGGATTGCGCGCCCAGGTGTCGAGGATCGCGGTTTCAGTGCAAACAGCCGCCGCGCTGAGCGATTTCTTCTCCGCGGCTTGCTGTTCCATCGCATTGATGGCCCGGGTGTCCAGGCCGGTGATCAGTGCCAGCGCCGACTTGGTGACACGCTTGTCGGGCTGGTCAATTTCAAGCTGGCGCTTCGCTTCACGGACAAAGCTCTCGCGCAGCAGCTTGGCCGCCACATCGCAGCTGAGCTTTCCCACCAGCAATCGAGCGACAGGCTCGAGCATGCGCTCGGCTGACTTGATCAGCCATTCGACCTCCAGCCGTTCCTTGTACTTGGGGTTACCCATAGCCATGCTCCCTTCAGGCCTCGATCAGCCTGGGCCTGCTATAGAAGTATCCCTGGGCCCAGGCAACGCCGAAGCCCCGCAAGGCTGACACCTGAGCTTCTCTTTCGACCCCCTCGGCGACCACGCCCACCCCCTGGTCGGTACACATGCGGCAGATGTTGCCGACCAGGCGCGCATAGGCCTGATTGCAGTCAATTCGATCGATGATGCTGCGGTCGACCTTGACAAAATCGACGCAACCCTCGGCCAGCAGGGCGAGATTCGATGACCCGTTGCCATAGTCATCCAGCGCGATTGTCACGCCGGCGTTGCGGATCGACTGCAGGGGGCGACGGAATTCGGCCAGCTTGACCGTGTCGGCGAATTCAATAATCTCCAGCGACAGCTGGCGCGGCGATACCTGATGCCGACGCAACAGAGCGATCATCCAGTCACAGAAGCCCTCGCCCACCAGGGTGTCCGGATGGACATTGACGCTGCAGCGCAGTTGACCGGGCTGACGACTCAACCACTCAATACCGACGCCAATCACGCCACGATCCAGCGCCTCTATTCCATGCCGACGATACAGCGCTCGGACCAGGCACTCCGGGGTGGCACCGTTGGCAGCCGCGGGGGGGCGCATGAGCATTTCCAGCCAGGGGCGGGATGCATCGACCAGCAGCGGGGCGATCTCCTGGACCGCGAACCGGCACTCGGCGGCAGCCGGCACGGCCACAGCTCGATGATGGCTGGTATCAGCTGCCGGCGGCAAGTTGACGATTGGTTGAAACATGGGCTGTCGCTGGATAGCCATAATTGGATATAGACAATACTGTCTATTCTTTCTGGATGCAAGTGTTTTTTGCGTTTTTTTCGCAATGACGCCAACAAGCCGGGGTTCGGCTGGCCGGTCAGGCTGGTGAACACGGTGGGGGCACGGTATGATGCGAGCGGTAAGGTCAGGCTGGGCCGGATGAAGCACGCGACCGAACAGACCACGGCACGAATCATCCGCCTGCCTGGCAAAAGCAAGGGAAATATCACCACTCATCGAGAGAGAGCTCACCCATGACCATCGCATTCTGGTGCGTACTGCTGGCAGCACTGATGCCGTTCGTGCTTGCCGGTATTTCCAAGGCAGGTGACAAGACCTTCAACAATCGCCGCCCTCGGGACTGGTACGAAACGGTGAGCGGTTACCGCAAGCGGGCCTGGTGGGCGCAGCAGAACAGCTTCGAGGCCTTTCCCTTTTTCGCCGCCGCCGTGATCATCGCCCACGTCGCCGAAGCCAACCAGACAACCATCGATGTGCTTGCGATCACCTTCATCGCCGCCCGCATCGCCTACGCCACCTGCTACCTGGCCGATATTCACCTGGTCCGGTCACTGTTCTGGCTGCTCGGCCTGGGCGTGACGGTCGCGCTGTTCATCGTCGCAGCCTGAGCATCGCCACCAGCCGTCATCATTGACGACCTTCAGCGAGCACACTACGCTACACAGTCAATTTCCAAGGAACCCGAATCATGAGTCTTCGCGTTACTCTCGACTTCACCGAAAAGGATCTCGAGCATTTCCGCAACCTGGCCCGCCAGGCCATGTCCGCCAGTTCGGAGCAGCCGCCTGAGGAAATTGTTCGGGCAGCCCGTGAACTGCTCAAGCAGGTCGAGGATTCGGTGGAAACCGACTTCATCCGCGGCCGGCTCGGCCAGCTGCAGATCCTCATCGACATGCTCGAGGATGAAGGCTGGGGCATGCAGGAAGTCGGCCGAGGCCGCGTGCTGGCCGCCCTGGCCTATTTCAACAACCCGGAAGATTTGATCCCCGATCACATTCCGGGTCTCGGCTTTCTTGATGACGCCATCATGGTCGAGCTGCTGTGCCGCGAACTCAAGCCGGAAATGGAAGCCTACCGCGACTTCGTGACCTACCGCGACTCGGAGGCCAGGCGCCGCGGCATGGATCCGTCCGAGCTCAACCGCACCGATTTCCTCAGGGCCCGCGAGAAGCAGCTGCTGTCGCGCATGCGTCGTCGCAGGCGGCGCGGCGGTGGCGGCGGCGCTGGCAGTGGCGGCGGCAAATCGCCGTTCTCACTGTTCTGAGGGCAGCCCTGGTCGCACCATTTCCACATGGGGAATGCCGTCTTCAAGGTAGGACCGGCCGACCCGCTGGAAACCGAGATCAGCATAGAAGGACTCGAGATACTGCTGAGCCGAGATTCTCACGGCCTGTCCCGGAAATAGCGACCCGGCCAGCTCCAGCGCGCGGTGCATCAGCGACCGTCCGAGGCCGCGGCCCCTGGCCTCGGATGCTGTCAGTACGCGACCGATGGAGGGCTCGGCGAAGCGGGCACCCGGGCCAAGCAGGCGGGCGTAGGCCAGGATCTGACTCGAGCGTCTGCGAGCCCATAGATGCCAGCCTTCCTGATCCAGATCATCGATATCCTGGTAGACGCAGGACTGTTCGACGACGAACACCGCTGAACGCAGCTGCAGGATTCGGTACAGCGTCAGGGCGTCAATCGCCTCGAATGGCTTGTTCAACCATTCGATCTCCTTGACGTGAAATACTTCATGCTTGTCACATGAGCTCATCAGCACATCATATCCATATCCGGCTGCTGGCCGGCTTGGAGATCTCGCCCGAAGGCGATGGCCGCCGAAGACTGGGGCGCGCGGATTCCGAAGCCCTGGCCGAGGCCGTGGCCAATGATCTGGCGCGCATCATTCCCGAAGCCGCCGAAGGCATGCTCAGTGTCGCCGGCGCGCTTTTCGAGCCCGGCGAATTGCTCAGGCCCGGCTGGCCTGCATGGCAGGCAATGACCGAGATTGCCGACAGCCTGATCCAGCGCCAGGGCCTGGCCAGCCGATTGATGGCGTTGGGCGCCCACCAGGGCAGCCTGCCCCACTCGGCGCTCAACCCGCCAGAAACCGCCCCTGAAGGACTGTTTCTGGCCATTCCCATGGTGCTGAGCGTGGCACCTGATCACGCCCAGGAGCTGTCATCCCGGCTGGAGGCCAGTCTGTTCGAGCAGGGCGGATTGCATCCACCAACCCTGGCGGCCATCGCGCAGGGTTCGGGATATTCGCCGGTACACGGCCAGTTACTGACCCGCGCCGACCTGCTTGCGCTGCAGCAGGTACAGCTGGATAGCGCTGGTCTGGCGGCATTCTGGCCGCTGGTGGAGCACGCCTTGCTGGAACCACATGAATCCCGGGACGACTTCGAGTTGCCAGGCAGGCTTGGCGCCTGCTGGGATGTCGATTCAAGCTCGGTGCGGGTGACCTTCACCAGCTTCAACCAGTTTGACTCATCGCCTGACGACTACGCCCTGTGGCTCAGGGCCTTGCGGGTGTTGCTGGCGGTTCTGGACAGCCACGGGGTGGCCTGGCGTGTTGATCACGATGCTCCCGTGGTCGCTGACAAGGATGAACATATCCTGGTCGAAAACGCCGGCAAAACCGACCAGCCCGATGGCCTGACCCTGCACCAGCACGCCGAACTGGGCCTGGTTGCCTGGTCACTGGCAAGCAATGGCCAGCTTGGACACTACTACCCGCTGACTGCCTCGGCAGTCAGACGACTTCAATCACGGTGGAAGGAAGCCGGTCTGGAACCCGTCCGACACCCCGATGGACTGGGCCGTGACCCGTCAACCGGTCACATGGCTCCTGCACCCGGCACGATTCATTAGCAATGACAAAAGAATCAGACTACAACGACAATCCGCTGGCCTACGTGGCCGACTCACCGATCCATGGCCGCGGCCTGTTTGCCCGGCGACCCATTGCCCGCGACGAATACATCGGCACTTACTCCGGAGAGGCCACACAGCGCGACGGTATGCATGTGCTCTGGCTGTGGAACGAACAGACCGAGCGCTGGGAAGGTATCGACGGGATGAACGAAATGCGTTTCCTTAATCACGCCAGCGAACCCAATGCCGAATGGTGGGGCGAAGACCTTTATGCCACCCGGGATATTGCCAGCGACGAGGAAATCACATTCGACTACGGCTGGGATGATGACCAGGATGAATAGACAGCTGCTGCTGTTGCGCCATGCCAAGTCAAGCTGGGACGATCCGGTGCTGGGTGACCACGACCGACCTCTGGCCGCGCGTGGGCGCCGCGCCGCGCCGCTGATCGGCGACTACCTGCACGGTGCCGGGCTGATACCCGACCGGGTCTGGTGCTCGACCGCGCAGCGGGCGACCGAGACCTGGCAGCTCGTCGCCGAGTCCGCCGGCATCGATGTCGAAACCGACTACGACAGCGGCATCTATCACGCCGAGCACCATCGGTTGATCAGGCTGATCCAGCATTTTCCGCCGGACTGTATCCGGGCGATGTTGATAGGCCACAATCCGGCGATGGAAATGCTGGCACTCGAGCTGATCGGCAGGGATGGCTGCGGCAGACTCGATTCGCTCCAGGCCAAATATCCTACCGCTGCGCTGGCAGTGATCGATTTCAAGGCTGATCTTTGGGCTGACATCCGGCCCGGCAGCGGCACTCTGCAGGCATTCATCAAACCGCGCGAACTGGCCTGATCAAACCCAAAAGGCAATCAGAACATGGCCCATATCCCACCTCGCCCTGTCTCGGACTATCACTGGCTGATACGTCCCTTTCTTCGCCGTCAGCGGCGCAAGTACGGTGCCGTGCTGGCGCCCTCGCTGCTGTGGGCGCGGCTGCCGATGGCCTTTCTCGGCATGCTGGCCATGCTCGGGATATTCAATCGGCGACGCTTCCCGCTGGATCGGCGACTGCGCAGCCTGGCCTCGATCCGCATTGCCCAGCTCAACGGCTGCCACTTCTGTGTTGACCTCAATGCCTACCTGTTCCTGGCCGCATCCGGCGAAGAAGCCAAGGCCGAACGCGTCGCCGAGTGGCGCCAGCACGAGGACTTCAGCACGACAGAGCACGCCGTGCTGGACTATGCCGAGAAAGTCACCACCGCCTGCGGCGAAGTTGGCGCCGCGGACATCGACGCCCTGCGCCAGCACTTCAGCGATGACCAGATCACCGCCCTGACCGCCTGGATCGGGTTCCAGAACATGAGCGCCAAGTTCAACGCCGCACTGGGCGCCGAGGAGCACGGGTTCTGCCAGGCCGACCGGTCGTACTAGTACCTGCATAAGTATTGCCTCATTCAGGGCTCCTGACGGATTCGCCTGCAAGGCAAAGTGGCGAAGGCATAGTTACTCTACGTCGAGCCACTTTAACACGCGCTACGGTCTCCACCAGGGCGCTTCTTGCTGCGCAAGCCGCACCCTGGTTGCGACCTGCGCTGCAGGCGGATTCGTCAGGAGCCCCCTGCGGGCTTGTCTCTCGGCGTCCGTGGACTGCGTTCTCGGCGCTTGATGTAGGGTAGCTACACCGGCGCGCCGACGCCTTGCCACGAACGCCGAGAGACAAGCTGAATGTGGCAATACTTATGCAGGTACTAGTAAGCGAAGTCACTCCCCAGCCGGGGGGTTGCCGTCGGATAGATCGTCACCATCGACCCCACGCGGGGGAATGGCCTGGGCCTCGGGCTGAATGACGGGCCTTTCCTGAAGCATCCGCTCGAGTTCGTCAATCGCCCGCTCCAGCTGGGCATCCTTGCCGCGCCAGCTGGCCAGCGGGGTGTTTTCCACCTCGATATCCGGCCTGACGCCGGCGCCTTCGATCAGCCACTGGCCCTGGCGACCGAACTGTGGCGATTCGGCGGCCCGCAGCAAGCCGCCGTCAACCAGGCGATTCTGATCGCTTAGCCAGACACCGGCGCCTGCCGTTCGCTGTCCGATCAGCGGCGCCAGGCCCAGAGTGCGCACGCCGGCGGCGAAGGTTTCACCATCGGAGTAGGTCAGCGGGTCAACCAGTACCACCACATGGCCGCGAAAGCTCTGCTGCATGTTCCAGAAAGGCGGCTGGTCAGGCCGCTGCCAGAACATCCAGGCCTGCCGCAGCAGCTTGCCGATCAGCCAGCTGTCGATATTGCCTCCGCGATTGCGGCGAACATCGATGATCAGGCCCTCACGTTCGATGTTTGCGTAGAACTCGCGGGCGAAATCGGCGATGTCATTCGGCCCCATGGCGAACAGGTGCAGGTAGCCAATGCGACCCTGCGCGGCCTCCTCGACCTGGTTGCGCCGGCCCTGGACCCAGTCCCGGTAACGCAGGCGCATCTTCTCGTTCGCACTCACCGGCTCGACCACGGCGACCAGCTCGCGGTCACCACGTCGGTAATCCACACGGACCTGTTGACCGGCCTGATGGATCAGCAGCAGGCCAGGATCGATCACCTCGGCCAAAGCGCGACCGTTGATCGCCACCAGCTCGTCGCCGGCGCGCAAGTCGACACCAGGCCGACTCAACGGCGCGCGCTGATCGGGCAGCTCCGGATCGCCGGCAAGAATTCGGGTCACTCGAAAGCCGTTCCCGGTCCGCTCGTATTCAGCGCCCAGAAAAGCCGGTGCGCCCGTCTCGGTGGCCCGGCGGTAGTCGCCACCACGCACCTGCGAATGCAAAACGCCCAGTTCCGCCGCCATCTGCCCCAGCAAGTCATCCAGCTCTCGTCGGTCGCCTACCCTGTCCAGCAGGGGCCGGTAGCGCTCGGCAATCGCCGGCCAGTCCTGGCCGCGCATGGCCGGGTCGAACAGGTGATCACGTTGCATCCGCCAGGCATCATCGAACATCTGCCGCCATTCGCTGGACGGTTCCACGCCCAGGCGCCAGTCGCCAACCCGCACCCGGTGCGGGCCGATTTCGCGCGGCGGACGGGCGCCGGCATCGACGATCAGCAGATCACCGTTGCCGGCCTGTCGGTAAAACAGCTTCTCGCCGTCGGCCGAGATTTCGAATCGCTCGACGTTCTCGGCGAAGGTTTCCAGCCGAACCCGATCCGGGTTGAACTCGATAGTCTTCAGCGCCGCACGCGCGCCCCGACCGGCGGGCCGGTCCAGCAGGTAAAGCCGGTTCTTCGCCGCCGCAAGTGAGCTGTAATTGCCGGGCTCGACATCAACCATGAACAGGCGCTGGCCTACACCGTCCAGATCGATCGCTTCGGTGCGCTCATCAGGCGCCTCGTCGGCGCTCAGCTCGGTGCCCGGGGCCAGCGGAAAGTCCACATCCGGGCTGAGCGCATAGGCATACAGGCGGGCACGCCTGTCGAACATTGGCCCGAAATTGCGATCACCCCACGGCGAGGAGGGGGTGGGCTCGAAGTGACGGTTGGACAGAAAGTACAGCCAGTGGCCATCGAGCGAAAAAGTCGGGGAAAAGCTCTCGTAGCGATCGCTGGTCAGGGTCACCTTGCGTCCATCGCTGCGGTCGATCAACACGATCTGGCGCCGTTGGATGCCGGTATCGGCGCGCACCACGGCCAGGTACCGGCTGTCGCCTGACCACAGCACATCGCTATAGCCAAACACATCGGAGCGATCAATCAGGCGGTTGTCGCCATCCTCGGTATCCAGCAACCAGAGATTGCCGTCCATGTCCTCGTGGGCCAACCAGCGACCGTCAGGCGACAGCGTCAGGCGAAGGCGCTGGGTGTTGCCATCATCGGTCATGGGCCGAGCGGCGCCCTGGTCGCTTACCGACAGCTTCCATACCTCGTGCTCGCCGGTGGCATCGACAATTGCATAAATCCACTCACCGTCCGGCGACATCAGGGCCTGCCTGGCGCGACTGTCGGCCGGCAGCTCGATTTCGTTGCGTCTTAGTCTGCCGGTGCCGGCAATGGCGACCTGGCCACGTGCGGTCAGCACCAAACGGTCGCCCTGTGGTGCGAGCCTGGCGGTTTCCAGGTAGTTGAGCGGGCGATCCAGCCAGCGCCGGGCCAGCGCCGACCGGTCGCTGGCCAGACGCACGGCCATCAACGCATCCTCGCCGCTGGACAGGTCGAGGACCCTGAGATCGGCGCCGTGCTGGTAGACGATACGTCCGTCAGTCAGGTCGGCGCTGCGGACCTCGAGGTCGGCGTGGAAGGTCAGCTGAGTCGGATTGGCGCCGTCGCTGTCGAAACGCCACAGGTTGGCGTTGCCGCCATCGGCGTCGCTGATCGCATAGACATGACCGTCATGCCACATCGGAAACTCGATATTGCCCGGATGCTCCGGCGCCAGGCGCACCGCCTCGGCATCGCTGGCCAGATCGAAGCGCCACAGCTGTGCCATCGCGCCGCCCCGATATTCCCTTGCATTGTCGCCGGTAACCGCCAGCCCGAAGCGGACGAAGTAGACACCACCCGCATCATCGAAGGCTGCCTGGCGAGCATCCATCAGCGGCAGCTCGCTGCGGTCCAGCGTGTCCGGGTCCACAGTGCGCAGCACCCAGGCCGAGCTTGGGCCGGACAGACTGTCGGTGGCATAGACCACCCGACCATCCGGAGTCCACCCGGTGACCCGGACACTGCCTGGCTCGAAGCTCAGCCGGCGCGGCTGGCCGCCTTCTGCCGGCATCAGGTAAACGCCCGGGCCGCCGTCGTAGCCTGCCACGAAGGCCAGCCACTGCCCGTCAGGCGAAAGGGCCGGCTGCGAGGCCGGTTCCTGGTGGGTGGTCAGCCGGCTCGCCAGACCGCCGGACATCGACACCCGCCACAGGTCACCCTCGGAGACAAACACGACATGATCAGCGACGATGGTCGGCTGCTGGTAATAGCCCTCCACGCCGGCCTGGGACGAGCCGGTGATCAGACTGACAAACAGGCCGACAAGCAGCAGCATGCAACGGTGCGGGTTGGTCATTCTCTTTCTCGAAAGGAGTTCGAATGAGCAAGGATACCGCAGTCGAATCCAAGGCTCCGCAACGGCTGTTTCAGGACTTGCCGTCGCGCCCACCCAGCCAGCCGCGACGGCGAAACCACAGCAGCAGGCCACCGCTGACAGCCAGCATCAGACCGAGCACGGCCGGGTAGCCCCACGGCCAGGCAAGTTCCGGCATCCGTTCGAAGTTCATGCCGTAGACGCCGGCGATGAAGGTCAGCGGGATGAAGATGCTGGCCATGATGGTCAAGGTCTTCATGATCTGGTTGGTGCGATTGGCGCTGATCGAAAGGTGAATCTCGACCAGGCTTGCGGCCAGTTCGCGGGTGGTTTCGACCATGTCCAGCAGCTGCACCGTGCGGTCATAAATGTCGCGCAGGTAGATATGGGTTTGCCGCCGAAAGATCTCCTCATCGCGCAACAGCCGCGCACTCAGATCGCGCTGGCGCCAGAACAGGCGCCCCAGCGTGATCAGTGCCCGTCGAAGTTGGTGGATTTCACCGAGCAGATCGTGACCGCGACCGGCCATCACCGACTCCTCGACCGCATCGACCCGGTCGGCCAGGTGCTCCACTACCGGGAAACTGGCATCGATCGCAACATCGAGCAGCGCGCAGGCCAGGTAGTCCAGCGGCTCGGAGCGCAGCCGGCTGGTCGGACGAGCCAGGCGCGTCAACACCGGATCGAACACTGGCCCGGGCCGCTCCCGGAAAGTCAGCAACACATCACCGGCCAGCACCATCCCCAGCTGACCGAGCCCGGGACGGTCGTCGGCCTGCGACAGCGCCAGCACCTGCAGCAGGATCACGCTGCGCTCGTCGAGACTGTCAACCTTGGTCTGGCGCTCGATATTGACCAGATCAGCCAGCGTGACCGCGTGCAGCCCGAAGACAGCGCCGACCGCCGCCAGTCGATCGGCGTCGGAAAAACCGGCCACATCCAGCCACAATCGCCCTCCCCCATGCTGAAGTCGCTCCAGCAGCCCCCGGTCCGGCTCATCGAAGCGCTCCAGCTCACCGCCGGAGATGTGCCACAAGGTCAGGCTGGTTCGTGCGGCATCCGGCTGAATGCGCAAAACCTCCGGCCCCCTGCTCTCGCCGGGCTGAGCCGATGGTCGAGAACCACCAAACAATTGTCGTAGCGGCGTTTCTACCATCGCTTTCAGAAACCGGGCACTGAGTTCCTGCCACTGCTGAAGCTGGTCGCTGACCGACAT
>SKQS01000169.1 GCA_007118895.1 Wenzhouxiangella sp. | reverse complement strand
GACCCGACAATGCCTGTGTGATCACCGGGGCCTGCGTGTTGCCCCGTGCCCTGCGTCAGGCTGTTGGCGCTTTCCTGTCCGAGCTCGACAACTACACCCTGGCCGATCTGGTGCCGGAGGACCGGCGCGGCGAGATGGCGCTCAGGCTGCGTATCGACCCGTCCTGATCCACCCGGGATCAAGCCTGCTCAGGCTGCTTCGCTTTCAACCGCTCTCGGCACGGTGTCGGCTTCGGTTTTGCCGAGAATGAGGTCGGCGGCCTTTTCGGCAATCATGATGACCGGTGCATTGGTGTTGCCACCAACCAGGGTCGGCATGATCGATGCATCGATCACGCGCAGGCCGGACAGGCCGCGAACCCGAAGCTGAGGATCGACCACGGCTGATTCGTCGCTGCCCATTCGGCAGGTGCCGACCGGGTGATAGATGGTCTCGGCCTTGGCGCGGATGAATTTGATCAGCCCGGCGCGATCGGTGAATTCTTCTCCGGGCAGGATCTCATGCCCCCGAAACGGCTTGAACGCCGGTTGATTGAGTACCTCGCGTGACAGGCGAACACAGGCCAGCATCATTTCCAGGTCGTGCGGCTCGTCCAGGTAGTTGGCATGGATCGCTGGCGGCTGGCGCGGATCGGCACTGCGAATCTCGATATGACCACGGCTTTCAGGGCGCAGCGGGCAAGCATGCAGGGTATAGCCGTCACCGGGCAGCCGGTTTCGTCCATGATCATCGAGCAGGGCCGGGACGAAGTGCATCTGCACGTCCGGGCGGTCATCGCGATCCAGTCCGCTGACCAGGAAACCACCGGCCTCGGCGATGTTGGATGTGCCTTCCCCGGTATGGTGCAGGAAATACTGCAAGCCGACCTTTAGTTCGTTGAGCTGGTCGTATGTGACCGGCTGCGAGCAGCGGGTCAGGGTGCAGATATCCAGGTGGTCCTGCAGGTTGGTTCCGATCGAAGGCTGATCCAGCAAGACCTCGATGCCGGCGCGACGCAGCATGTCGGCAGGGCCGACGCCGGAGAGCATCAGCAGTTGGGGCGAATTGATCGCACCGGCACACAGCAGTACCTCCCGCCGAGCATGCATGCTGCGGGTGATGCCGCGGCGTCGATAGCGCACGCCCTGAACCTGCCCGTCACCACGGATCAGCAGTTTTAGCATCTGAGCCCGGGTGCGAACGACCAGGTTGCGGCGCTGACGGACGGGTTTCAGATAGGCGGCGGCACTGCTGCAGCGGCGACCGTCCCTCTGGGTTACCTGGTACAGGCCGAAGCCGCGCTGTGCCGGCCCGTTGAAATCCCGATTGCGGGCAAACCCGGCCTGCTCGGCAGCCTGGATGAACACTTCGCTCAACGGGTTGACGTGCATCAGGTCACTGACCGCCAGCGGCCCGCCGGTGCCGTGCAGCTCCGACTCGCCCCTGGCCTGGTGCTGGGAGCGACGAAAATAGGGCAGCACGTCGGACCAGCCCCAGCCGGGATTGCCCAGCCGCTGCCAGTCGTCGTAGTCGCTGCGGTGGCCGCGCGCATAGCACATCGCGTTGATCGAGCTCGATCCGCCCAGCACCCGCCCTCTCGGCCAATACAGTTTTCGATTGTTCAGCTGCGCCTGGGGCTCGGTGTAGTAGTTCCAGTTGATCGACTTGAAGTTGACCAGTTTGGACAGCCCGGCAGGCATGTGGATGAAGGGGTTCCAGTCCCGTGGCCCTGCCTCCAGCAGCAGTACACGGCAGTCCGGATCGGCGCTCAGCCGGTTGGCCAGGGTGCAGCCGGCCGAGCCGGCGCCGACGATGATGTAGTCGAAATCCTTGTTCAAGGGCCGTCCTCCAGACATTGTGTTGGCCGGTCCGGTGCATCCCGGCAGCACTCTTGCGCGACCAGTGTCGACGATGCCGCCAATGGTCTCGCAGACTTTCAAAGATACCATTGGCCCGTGTTGACCGGCGAAATCGTGCCGAGCGGCATCGCACAGATTCGGCATACCTCCATCCTAGGTTGCCGAATTAGAGCGATTGTTCTACTTGCCGATTGGTGAACGCACGCAGACTGCCTGGAAATGCCTTCACATTTGCGAAAACTAAAGTAGTTTTTTACGGTCCGAATGAGGATAAGTTGTCTGCCTTCCCTCCGGCCCAATTTCGATTCGGCCGGGCCGGACCCCGATTCTCGAGACCGGTGTGGGCCGAAGGGTGTTGACATTTGGTTGATCGTTCGCGGCGCATGATCCGCGGGCTTAACACGCGGAGTTCGAGCCTTGCCTCTGACACGATTGAGTCTGAGTAACCCGGTAGCAGTGGCCGTGGGATGCATCCTGCTGGTCATTTTCGGCATGCTCAGCCTGTTCCGCCTGCCGGTGCAGATGACGCCAGACATCGATCGGCCGACCATCAGCGTCTCCACAGGCTGGCGGGCAGCGGCCCCCGCCGAAGTCGAATCGGAAATCATCGAGCCGCAGGAAAACCAGCTGCGGGACGTGCCCGGTCTTCAGCGCATGACCTCCACGGCCAGTCAGGGCCGTGCCTCCATCACGCTGGAATTCGGCGTCGATGCCGACCTGAACCGTGCCCTGATCGAGGTCATCAATCGCCTCAACCAGGTGCCGCGCTACCCGGTCGATGCCGGTGAACCCAGCGTTCGCGTCGGCTCCGACCAGTTCGGAGACACCATCGCCTGGTTTGCCATCCGGACCCTGCCGGAGAACAACCGCCCGATCATTGAATATCAGGATTTCGTCAACGAAGTCATCAAGGAGCGTCTGGAGCGCATCCCCGGGGTGTCGTCAGCCAATCCTCGGGGTGGCCGGCCGTTCGAGGTTCGCCTGACCTTCGATCCCTACCGCGCCGCGGCAATTGGCGTTGATCTGACCCGCATCGGCCAGCGCCTGGGCCAGAACGCCGATGTATCGGCAGGTTTCCAGGAAATCGGCCGGCGCCAGTACACCCTGAGATTTGCCGGCCAGTATGCGATTCCCGATCTGGAAAGCCTGGTGCTGGAGTGGCGTGAGGGCCGGCCGGTGTTTCTTGGCGATGTCGCCACCGTCGAGCGCACCATGCGCGATGCCACTGGCGCCATGACCCAGAACGGCGGGCCGTCGATTTCGATGAATGTGATCGCCGAGCCGGGAGTCAACGTGCTCGATGTCATGGCCGAGCTGCAGGCGACGATAGCCGAGCTGGAGCGGACTCACCTGCAGCCCGCCGGGCTGTCGATTGTGCAGGTGTCGGACGACACCATCTATATCCGCCAGTCCATTCGCATGGTAGCAACCAACTTGCTGCTGGGCATGAGCCTGGCGGTGATGGTGCTGTGGTGGTTCTTCCGTCGCCTGCGCGCAACCCTGATGGTGGCGCTGGCCATCCCGCTTTGCCTTTGTTTTTCGTTCCTGGTGCTGGATGGAGCCGGACGAACACTGAATGTCATCTCGCTGGCGGGTCTGGCCTTTGCCGTCGGCATGGTGCTCGATGCGGCCATTGTCGTGCTGGAGAATATTGTCCGCCAGCGCGAGCAGGGGCGGGCGCCGCTGGAGGCTTCCGACCGTGGTACCAGCCAGGTCTGGGGCGCGCTGCTGGCCTCGACCGCCACCACCGTGGCCATCTTCGTCCCGGTAATCTTTCTGCAGGACGAGGCCGGGCAGCTGTTTGCCGATCTGGCGGTGGTGATCTCCGCGGCCATCGTCTGTTCGCTGCTGGTAGCCACCATGGTGTTGCCGGCGGCCAGCTACCGCCTGCTGGGCGAGGATCGGTTGACCGATCGCCACGGACACTGGTGGCAGCCGGCGACCGATCTGATCATGCGCCTGACCAATACCCCGCGCCGGCGCTGGAGCTGGATCGGCGGGCTGACCACGGTGCCGATCCTGATCGGCCTGTTGCTTCTGCCACCGGCCGATTATCTGCCTGAAGGGCAACGCAATTTCATCTTCGGTTTCATCCAGACGCCGTCGGGCATGGGGCCGGAAACCGCCGAGCGCGAGTTGATCAACGTGATCAACGATCGCATGCGCCCTTACCTGAGCGGCGAGCAGGAGCCGGCCATTCGCAACAGTTTTCTCGGCTTTTTCGGCAGCGGGGCTTTTTTCGGCCTGCGTGCCGAGAATGATCGGGACGCCGATGAGCTGTTGCGCATTGCCAACCAGGAGTTTCTGAGAGATCTGCCGGATACTTTCGGCGCGGCCAACCGCTCGCCGATCTTTGGTGGTCGCGGCAGCCGGCGCATCGATGTCGATCTGCAGGCAGCCGATTTCGACGATCTGCTCGAGGCCGGACAGGTCGGCTTCGTTGCTATCCAGCAGGCCCTTCCCGGGGCGGCCGTGCGTCCGCAGCCGGGCCTGGAGCTGGCCGAGCCGGAGCTGCGGCTGGTGCCGGACGACCGTCGTATTGCCGAAGTCGGCTGGACCCGCGGTGATGTCGCTACCCTGATCCGGGCGCTCGGTGATGGCGCTTTCCTGGGTGATTATTTCGATGGCGATCGCCGCCTGGATGTCATCCTGCGCGGCGAGGGCTGGCTGACCCCGGAGGAGCTGATGAGCATGCCGCTGGCCACGCCGTCTGGAGCCATCGCCACCCTGGGCGAGCTGACCCGGGTTGAAAGAACGGCCGGCCCCAACCAGATCCGACGCGTCGATCGACGGCGTACCATGTCGCTGCAGGTCACCCCGCCTTCCGGCATGCCGATGGAAACCGCGCTGGAAACCCTGCGGCAGGAGGTCGAGCCGACAATCCGGGCCGCTCTGCCACCCGATGGCGTGATTACCTACCGCGGGACGGCCGAGGCGCTGGGCGAGACGCTGCGCAATCTCGGCGGCAGTTTTCTGCTCGCCATCGTCATTCTCTACCTGCTGATATCGGCGCTGTTCCGCTCTTTCCGCGACTCGATCCTGGTGCTGATGACCATTCCGATGGCAACCGTGGGTGGCATCATCGCCCTGCGCATTACCGGGTGGGTAACCGGTCAGGCCATGGATATGCTGACCATGATCGGCTTCGTTATCCTGCTCGGGCTGGTCGTCAACAACGCCATCCTGCTGGTCTACCGGGCCCGCGACGGCGAACGGGACGGGCTGCCGCGCCGCGAGGCGGTGGAAATGGCCGTACGGCTGCGCCTGCGACCGATTCTGATGAGTACCTTCACCAGCCTGTTCGGCATGCTGCCACTGCTGCTGCTTCCCGGGGCCGGCACCGAGCTGTATCGGGGTCTGGCGTCGGTGATTGTCGGCGGCCTGGCAGTCAGCACCCTGTTCACCCTGATCCTGCTGCCCAGCCTGCTCAGGATCAACGAAGAAAAGGCGACCGCCCGAGCCGAGGTGGATGATAACGACGGTGAGGTGGCACCAGCATGAGGACAATCCGCTTGATGAAACTTATCCCGGCCCTGGTTCTGGCCATCACTTTGATGCCTGCCACTGCCCTGGCGCAATTCGGCGGCGGTGCTTCGCTGGTCGAGATTGGCGAGGCGCGTCTGATCACCATGGCGCCGACCATGCAGGTGGCCGGTACGGTGATTTCCCGTTCCGATGCCTATCTCTCGGCCGAGGTCGAAGGCCGCCTGACCCTGGTGGCTGAAGTCGGCACTCGTGTCGATACCGGCGACGAACTGGCCCGCATCGAGGACGTGTCGCTGCGCCTGCGGGTCCAGGAGCTGGAGGCGGAGGTGACTCGGGCCGAGGCGCGACTGACCTTCCTCAGCGCCGAGCTGGCGCGCTTCGAGCGCCTGGCCGAAACCAATCTGGCCGCGGTCAGCCAGATCGACCAGACCCGTTCAGAGCGCGATATTGCTGCCGGTGATATCACCGTGACGCGTAGTCGTCTGGAGCAGGCTCGCGACCAGCTGGAGCGCACCGTGATCCGGGCGCCGTTTCCCGGCGTGGTCGCCGAGCGGGCCGTTCAGGCCGGAGAGCGTGTTGCCATTGGCGGACGCGTGGTGCGTCTGGTCAACCCGGCTCACCTGGAAGTGGTCGCGCGCGCGCCCCTGAGCTTTTATCGTTATGTTCGCCCCGGCGACGAACTGGCGGTAGTGGTCGGCGAGGACAGTGTCGAATCGCCGGTGCGCACCGTGGTCAGCGTCGGCGACGAAGCTCGCCACGTTTTCGAGCTGCGGCTGGACATGAGCGAGCCTTTGCCGGTCGGGCAGACGGTGCGTGTCACCATTCCGACCGCTGACGTGCGCGAGGTACTGGCGGTTCCGCGCGATGCCCTGGTGCTGCGCGGTGACGGCATCGCGGTGTTCGTTGTCGACGAGGAGCGCAAGGCCCAGCGCATACGCGTGACCACAGGCATCGGCAGCGGCGAGATGATCGAGGTCCGGGGTCCGATCCAGCCTGGCGACAAAGTGGTGGTGCGCGGCAATGAACGCCTGCGCCCGGGGCAGGAAGTGCGCCTGGGCGAGGGACGCGGTGCCTGATCACGTTGATTCGCAGCCAGCAAGATCAGTGCAACACGGCCCGTCCGAACTGAGCCGATGTTCGATGGCGGAAGTGTCGTTTCCGCCATCGCAGCAGGCACTCTGCAACTTCCGTCATCAATGGACGTAGCATTGTCGGATGTCTGTCTTGTTGGTTGGCATCTTCAATACAGGTGCCTGTATCCTGATTGACCACTGCATGGCTGATCTGGTCAAGCAAGGCTTGCTCCGTAGGTGATAGCCTCCCCTCGTCAGGCTCCAGGAAGTCACCTTCTCCACCCGGCACTGATCGAATAACGACTGGAACCATCTCGCCAAGGTCGCCCAGACCGAGCCGTTGCAGATAGCAAAGGCAGGCGGCGTGACCTTGGTGGGCTGCCAGACGCAGCGCGGTGAGCAGTAGCTGGGTGATCGGCGGCGGACAGTTCATGCCCAGTTGCCCCTCAGTCCATGAATGAGTGCGCTTTGGCCGGTCGGCAAGATGCTGTACTGGTCACCGCGTTCAGGCCGGAAGCAGGCGCTGGCTACTTGCGCGGCAGCTGAGGCGTCAACACCCCCCAGGCGGGCAATGACTAGGCAGCCCGGGCGCGCCTGGTCCAGGGGGTTGGCCAGCAAGTCGGCGTCGTCGTCTGCTCCAGCGCACAGCACGATTGCCTCTGGAGCCGGAGCCACCGATTGATCATTGAGAATCCCGTCCAGTCCGGCACGTCGCAACATATCGCGGTGCTCCCGACGGCTGGCAATGTCAGAGCAGGCTACGTGCAGACGTCCTCTGCCAGCATCATGCAGTGCTGCAGCGGCCATCAGCAGACAGGCGCATGGCGGGCTGCCAATAGCCAGTACCGTTGCCGGAGCCCGGCTGCGCAGACTCCAGTAAATCCAATCATCGGTGATGCGATCATCAATGCCGGCTCGTCGCGGGCACCAGAAACTCTGGCTTCTGCGATAGATTTCCGATAGCACCCGGCGGGTACGGGGATCGGCCGGTGTTCGTGCATCCGAGCTGGCAGTTGCCAAATTCATGGGCATGACATCAAGCAAAGTTGAGTGACCAGCGTTCAATCTATCCTAGTCAGCGCATAAATGCAAATGATTATCGTTTATATTATTCCGGATTTACTTGCGGCGACCGCAAACACCTGTTGCTGGCCGTCGTCGACCAGGCGGACCTGGCACTGGTACAGCCGCGAGAGGTTATCGGCATTCAAAAGCTGCTGGCTGGGTCCGGCCAGCCACTGGCCGTCGCCGAACAGCATCAACAGATGCGTGCAGTAGCAGGTGGTCAGGTTGACATCGTGCAGCGACATCATCACCGCGCGCTGCTGACGCCAGGCGCGACGATAGATCACATCGAGCATCTCGACCTGGTTGGCGGGGTCCAGGTGGTTGACCGGCTCATCGAGCAGAAAGATCTCCGGGTTCTGCACCAGCACGGTGGCCAGGCCCAGGCGCCGGGTTTCCCCACCGGAAAGCTCCATGCAGCTGCGCTCGGCCAGCTCGGCCAGCCCCATCTCGGTCAGTGCCTGATGCGCCATCGCGCGGTCTTCGCGCCGCTCTCGCGCCCAGGCGCTCAAATGCGGATGGCGCCCGACCAGGGCGGTTTCCAGGCAGCTGGCGTCGAAGGCGTATCGGGTGTGCTGGGTCAGCATCCCGAGCTTTCTGGCAACCTGGCGCCGGGTCAATGCGCTCAAGGGTTGGCCGTCCAGCAGGATTTCGCCGCTGTCAGCCGGTCTGATTCCGGCCAGGGTCTGCATCAGGGTGGTCTTGCCGACCCCGTTGCGACCCAGCAAGCCCCAGATCTCGCCAGTCTCCAGCGACCAGTCAAGATTCTCGGCGACGACAACCGAACCGATGCTGACCGAGAGCTTGCGCGCCTCGAGCAGACTCATCAGCGAATTCTCGCCGCGCGGTTGAGTAACAGTAGAAACAGCGGCACGCCGATCAGCGCGGTCAGCACGCCGACCGGCAACTGGCGCGGCGCCAGCAGGGTCCGCGCCGCGGTATCGGCCAGCACCAGGAAACTGCCACCAAACAGTGCAGCCGCCGGCAGCAATCGGCGATGGTCGGCGCCCACGATCAGCCGCATCAGATGCGGGACGATCAGGCCGACAAAGCCAATCGCCCCGGCAATGGATACCGCCAGCCCGGTCAGCAGCGAGGCAGCCAGGTAGATTTCCCAGTAGCGACGGGTACTTGACTCGCCCAGCAGTTCGGCCTGCAGCCGCCCGCCGCTCATCACGTTGAGGCTGCGCGCATTCAGCCAAAGCAGCCCGGTCGCAGCGACCAGCGGAATCAGCCACCAGCTCGACAGCCCGGCATGGCTGAGATCACCCATCAGCCAGTACAGCATGCTGCGCAGGCTGCTGTCGGTGCCGGTTGCCAGTATCAGCGAGATCAGGGCACCCCAGCCGGCGGCAACAACCACCCCGGTCAGCAGCACCCGGGTGGTTGACCACGGACCGCGGCCGCGCGCCAGCACGAACACGATGATCATGGTCAGCAGCGCGCCGGCGAATGCCAGTATCGGCACCGGCAGCCAGACCAGGCCCAGGCTCAGTCCGATCAGGGCGAAACACGCAGCACCACCGGACAGCCCCAGCACGTAGGGGTCGGCCAGCGGGTTGCGCAACAGCACCTGCATCAAGGCACCGGCCAGGGCCAGCAGGCTGCCGGTCACCATCGCCGCAATCGCCCGTGGCAGGCGCAGCTCGGTGATGATGCGTGCCTGGCCGGGATCGGCAGAGAATGGCCAGAACCAGCCGCCGCTGCCGGCCGACAGGGCCACCATCAGACTGGCCGCAGGCAGCAGGCCCAGCCCGACCCAGAGCCAGATCGGTAAGCGTTTTGGGGTGCTTGGATCGCTCATCGACGAATCAGCTGGGTTACTATTCCAGTCAGTTGAAATTAAAGGCGCAGGTTCAAAACCGCGACGCCTCCGCATTATGCCCCCGCAGCCTGACGGCGGTGGGCTGGACGATGATCGGATGCGACCGTGGACATTGAATCGGTGCGGCCGGGGAAAAGGCCATTCATGATCGATCCGGACGGATACCGCCCGAACGTGGGTATCGTACTGGCCCGGCCCGACCGCCGGGTTTTCTGGGCGCGTCGTGCCGGGCGGGACGGCTGGCAGTTCCCGCAAGGCGGGATGAACAGCGACGAAACGCCAATCGAGGCAATGTACCGCGAGCTCAAGGAAGAAACCGGGCTCGCTCCCGATCACGTGCGCGTACTGGCCTCTACCCCGGGCTGGTTGCGCTATCGCCTGCCGAGACGATTTCGCCGTCGCCACCAGAAGCCCCTGTGCATCGGCCAGAAGCAGGTCTGGTTCCTGCTCGAGTTTCTGGCCGACGAATCAGCGCTTCGCCTGGACACGGTGGAAGAACCGGAGTTCGACCAGTACCGCTGGGTGGATTTCTGGTATCCGGTCCGGCATGTGATTGCCTTCAAGCGGCGAGTGTACAGGCGCGCCCTTGGCCATTTCGAGCATTACCTGCCGGACTCATCGACCCGCCACGATGAATAAATCTTACCCTTCACCCACCCGTGGCATTGACATCATTTGGAGCAGAACTGACGTGGATACCTTCCCCGACCGCCAATTGACTGGCCGGGTATTGATCATCATTGCGGCACTTTGGTGCCTGCCACTGGTGGCCGATACGCCCACGCCGGAAGAAATCTTCAGTATCGAGGACCTGGAGATTGCCCGCCAGTTGCGCGAGGCCGGGCTGGCCGGAGACGGTGGTTTCGAGATCGTCGCCGACCTGACTACCCGGATTGGCCCGAGACTGGCCGGTTCACCCGCCGATGCCAAGGCCGTCGCCTGGGCACAGCGTCTGCTCACCGACATGGGTTTCGACCGGGTCTGGCTGGAGCCGGTTACCTTTCCGGCCTGGAGCCGCGACTTCGAACGGGTCGAGATCCGCTCACCGGTGCCGCAGTCTGTTCAGGCGCTGGCCATCGGCTACTCGCCGCCGACCCCGGAAGGCGGTATCGAGGCCGAGGTCGTGATGCTCGATGACCTCGCCGCGCTGGAAGCCGTAGCGCCGGAGAAGGTGGCCGGCAAGATCGTGTTCATCCGCAACCGCATGGAGCGGGCCCGCGACGGTTCCGGCTATGGCCCGGCCGTGCAGGCGAGAGCGCGCGGTGCCCTGGTGGCGGCCGAAAAGGGCGCTGCCGCGGTGCTGATCCGCTCGATTGGCACCTCCACCAATCGCTTCGCCCATACCGGCGGGATGCGTTTCGATACTGGCGTGCGCCGGCTGCCGGCGGCGGCCATTTCCAACCCCGATGCCGACCAGCTCGAGCGCCTGGTTGCACTGGGCGAGCCGGTCACCGTGTTCATGGAGATCAGCGCCCAGATCAACGAGACCGCCACCAGCCACAACGTGATTGCCGAACTCACCGGCACCGACCTGTCCGACGAGATCATTGCCCTGGGTGCCCATCTGGATTCCTGGGATGTGGGAACCGGAGCCCTGGATGACGGTGCCGGCATTGCCATCATCACCGAGGCGGTCGACCTGATCCGACGTTCGGGACATCGGCCGCGGCGCAGTATTCACGTGATCTATTTCGCCGCCGAGGAAGTCGGGCTGTGGGGTGGACGCGCCTGGGCCGAGGCTCACCATGAAAACTTCCCACGCTACCAGGTGGCCGCCGAGTCTGATTTCGGTACCGGCCGGATTTACGAGATCTCCGCCCGGGTGGTGGACGAGGCCTGGCAGGTAATCGAGGCGATCCAGGCCGAGCTTGCCCCGCTGGGCATAGATCTGGGCGGACGGCGCGCATTCGGTGGTCCGGATTTCATTCCATCGCTGCCCTATGGCCTGGCGGTTGCCGACCTGCGCCAGGACGGAACCACCTATTTCGACTATCACCATACCGAAAACGATACGCTGGACAAGATCGATCCGGAAGACCTGGCCCAGAATGCTGCCGCCTACGCGGTCTTCACCTGGCTGGCCGCGCAGTCGCCGATCGGATTCGGTTCAGGCGAGCGCCTGCTGGCCGAGGAAGCCGCAAACGCGGCGGCCGACAACAACCCCTGAGAAAGAGGATTACCAACTGGTGAGCGCTTACCCCCATCTGTTCAGCCCGCTTGATCTCGGGTTCGTTACCTTGCCCAATCGCATTCTCATGGGCTCGATGCATACCGGTCTTGAAGACCGGGTATGGAACTGGCCCAGGCTCCAGGCCTACTTCGTCGAGCGTGCTCGCGGCGGCGCGGCCCTGATGGTCACCGGCGGCATCGCCCCGAACCGACGCGGGTCTCTGGCCCCGATGGCCTCCAAGCTGACCAATCGCTTCGAGCTGCCGCGCCATCGCCGGTTGACCGAGGCAGTGCATGAAGCCGGAGGCCGGATCTGTCTGCAGATCCTCCATGCCGGGCGCTATGCCTATCATCCGTTTTCGGTTGCACCGTCTGCGATCAAGTCGCCGATCACGCCTTTCAAGCCCAGGGCCTTGAGCGATCGCGGGGTCGAGCGCCAGATTGCCGATTTCGTGCGCTGCGCCCGCCTGGCCCGCCAGGCCGGCTACGACGGCGTCGAGGTGATGGGATCGGAAGGTTATTTCATCAACCAGTTCCTGGTCCCGCGCACCAACCAGCGCAGCGACCGCTGGGGCGGCTCTTTCGAAAACCGCATGCGCCTGCCGGTGGAGATCGTGCGGCGAATTCGCCAGCAGGTGGGCGAGGATTTCATCCTGATCTACCGGCTGTCGATGCTCGACATGCTGGCCGACGGCAACAGCTGGGAGGAAGTCGTGACGCTGGCCCAGGCCATAGAGGAAGCCGGCGCGACCATCATCAACACCGGTATCGGCTGGCACGAGACGCGCATACCGACCATTGCCACCAGCGTTCCGCGGGCCGCTTTCGTGTGGGTGACCCGCAAGCTGCGCGAGGCCGTCTCGCTGCCGCTGGTGACCACCAACCGCATCAACATGCCGCATACCGCCGAGCAGATATTGGCCGATGGGGATGCCGACATGGTCTCCATGGCCCGACCGCTGCTGGCCGATCCGGAGTGGGCCAACAAGGCCCGGGCCGGCCAGGCCGAGCGAATCAACACCTGCATCGCCTGCAACCAGGCCTGTCTGGATCATGTCTTCAAGAACCGCATTGCCTCTTGCCTGGTCAACCCCCGGGCCGGACACGAAACCGAGCTTGTCATCGAAAAAACCGCCAATCCGCGTCGCATAGCCGTGGTTGGCGCCGGTCCGGCCGGACTGGCTGCAGCGACCACGGCCGCCGAGCGTGGCCACCGGGTGGTGCTGTTCGAGGCCAGCGATCGCATTGGCGGGCAGTTCAACATGGCCAAGCGCATACCAGGCAAGGAAGAATTCGTCGAGACCCTGCGTTATTTCAGCCACCAGATCGAGCATACAGGCGTGGAGCTTCGGCTTGAAACCCGCGCCGATGCCGACAGCCTGGCTGCCGAGGGTTTCGACGAGGTCATCATCGCCACCGGCGTGACTCCGCGCGATCCGAGAATCCCCGGCCAGGATCATCCTGGCGTGCTTGGCTACATCGACGTGCTTGCCGGTCGTCAGCCGGTGGGCCGGCGCGTCGCGGTCATCGGCGCCGGCGGCATCGGCTTTGATGTCAGCGAGTTCCTGGTTCACGGCGAGGTCCCGGATCAGCCCGATCCCGATGAGCCCTCGCCGGAAGCCTTTTTCCGTCACTGGGGGGTGGACATCTCGATGCAACGGCGTGGCGGCGTGGCCGGGCTGGAACCCGCCTTCCCGAAACCAGCCCGCGAAGTGATCATGCTGCAGCGCAAGAAATCCAGGCCGGGTGCGGGTCTTGGCAAGACCACCGGCTGGATCCATCGCGCCTCGCTCAAGCACTTTGGCGTCAAGATGCTATCCGGCGTCAGCTACGAGCGCATCGACGATTCGGGCCTGCATATCCGCATTGACGATCAGCCGCAGTGTCTCGAAGTGGACAATATCGTGATCTGCGCCGGGCAGCTGCCCAACCGTGATCTGGCCGAATCACTCAAGGAAAAAGGCATCGAGGCCCATTTGATCGGCGGGGCCAATATCGCCGCCGAACTGGACGCCAAGCGCGCGATCGACGAAGGCACCCGGCTGGCCGCCAGGCTATAAAAGACGAAGCGAGCAATGGCGAATCCCGTCAGGCAATTCGACTATACCCCCGCCTGGGGCGGCATCACGCCGACCGACGGCCAGGATGTGATCGAATTCTGGCTGGCGGAGAAAGCACTGGGCCAGCGACCACTGGTCGAGCAGCGGCTGAAGCAGCTCGTCTGCCTGGCCCGTGACCGGGCCGATGGCTCGGTGGCCGGGGTCTGTACCGCGGTGCTGCAGACCCCGTCGCTGATGGCCCAGCCGTTTTACGTCTACCGATCCTTTGTCGGTCGCCGCTGGCGCGATTCACGGCTGGTCTATAACCTGTTCATGCAGGCCCGGAAAATTCTGGAAGACTATGCCATCGCCAATGACTATCCGGCTATCGGCATTCTGGCCGAGCTGGAGAGCCCGGCTTTTACCCGGGCCGGCAAGCTGGCCGTATGGCCAAAGGTAGATCTTGTCTACGTCGGCAAGAGCCCGCGGGGGCTGGATGTGCGGGTGTGCTATTTCCGTCGCGCACAGCTCAAGCGGCAACAACCTCAGATATGAAAACGGCGCCTTGCGGCGCCGTTTTCGCAAATACCCGGCAAGCCGGTTCAGACCGTCTCCCGGCGTCGCCGGAACCCGAGCAGGCCGAGCAGGGCCACACCCAGGCCAAGGGCCGCAGCGCCGATCTTTCCAAGGGTCGGTACTGGCACCGGGTCGGGCGGCAGGATCGGACCATCCCCCTGCAGCTCCACGGCGCCGGCATCACAGGCCGTGCCTCCACCGCCTGGCCGCGGCTCACCGCGCTGGTCGACGTTGAAGGTGCCGCCGCAGCCGCCCTGTCCTGAGGGAATGAAGTTCACCCCCGATCCGCCCGGGCCGGGCAACAGGGTCGGCGTCTGGCCACCATTGTTGGCCAGCGGGCCAAGCTGAGGATTGCTGCCGACTGCTCCGGTTGTCGCCGCATCAGGGGTAAAGCCGGCATCGTCAGGCGTCTGACCCAGGATGCTGAAGTCGACGTTGAACTGCGGCGGGGTGGTGACGCCCTCAGGCATACCGCCGCCACCAAGCAGTCTCTGCTCGGCCAGCTCGCGAAGCTCCTGGTCACTATAGCCGGCAATGAGCGGGCCGATCACGGGATGTTCTCTGAGCACCGGCAGCCGATTCCTCTGAGCCTGATCCAGCCTGTGCTGGAGAGCTTCCGATAAAGGTGGACCGCCGAATCCGACCAGGCCGTCGAACTCCGAGCCGACACCGGTCGGGTTGCCCTCGATGATGGTGCCGGCGATATTGCCCTCCATCGAGTACCCGTAGTAGCCAGCATCGTTGACGAAGAATAGCCCGCCACCTGCCCCCGGCGTGGAGTTGTTGTGGATGGTGACGCCGGTAAGCGTCATGCTGACATCCTCGGCGAATAAAACGGAGTCGAAATAAAAATATCTGTTGCGCACATACAGTCCGCCAATGGCTTCGGTCCCTTCGTTGCCGGTAATGGTCGAGTTGGTGATCGAGACATCGCCATCGTACTTGAACTGAATGTCCACGCCACCAATGGCAGGGGCGGTGTTGTAGGCGATGGTTGAGTTCTCGATCGAGATCGTTCCGTCATATCCGTACTTGTTGTAGGAGTACAGGTAGGCACCGCCGACAGCGCCGCTGGCCTGGTTGTCTGCGATCAAGCTGTTACGGATGATCTTGGCGCCATCGCCACCAGCGCCGACCACGCCGCCGCCCAGGCTTGCTGAGTTTTCGGTCACTATCGAATCGATGACCTGCAGCCCTCCAAGGGCGAAAATTCCGCCGCCGTTTCCACTTGCCTGGTTGCCGCTGATAAGCGAGTCGGTGACGATGACATTGCGGCCCCGGATGCCGCCACCGTCTCCGGCGGTCAGGTTGTTGCGAATCAGCGAATTGCTGACTGTGACAGTCTCCAGGCCACGAATTCCGCCGCCATCTCCCAGCAGCGTGCAGTTTTCGATCGTCATGGAGGAGACCGTCAGATCGTAGCTGAAGTACTGCTCGGAATCTGCGTCGTAATATTCGTCGGCGTACAGACAGCGGTAGCTGTTGCCATCCAGCGTCACACCGGCACCGACGATGGTCAATTCACGCTCGATGGCCGGAAGGGTTGACTGCAAGGTGATGGTCTGGCCACTGATGTCCGACATGACGATGTCATGTGGTCCGGCGCTGGTATTGGCGTCGATAATGGCCTGCCGCAGGCTTCCCGGCCCGGCATCGGCGTTGGTAGTGACGTTGAAGGTGGCTGCCTGGGCACCGGTGGATGCCAGTGCCACGCCAATCGCAATGGTGAGCGGATTACGATGGTCCAGACGGGTCAAATACTTTGCCATGATCAAAAGCTCCAGCCGAAGAATTCGAATTTTTCCGATTATCTTCCTGTAATTGCTGAAAAACAAGCGTTTATTGACCCGGCAACGCAATACCTGCGGTATTCGTTACACGGCATTTGCGGCACATGTCCGCAAATGCCTTCGCTTCGCTGTCCCGGCCGTTCCGACGCTAGCTCACTTGACAATGATTCGCATTTCCATTAACTTTGGATCTTATGTTCGTTTGCATCTGCAATGCCGTGACCGATCGGCAGATTCGCCAGGCGGTGGCCGAGGGGGTAGCCAGTGTCGAGGAGTTACGGTTGCGGACCGGTTGCGGCGACTGCTGCGGCCAGTGCATGGATGAGGTCGAGTGTCTGCTCAGGACGACTTCGCGACCGGTACTGCCCCTCTCGCAAGGTTTGCCCTTCCCGGGCTAGGACAAAATCATCGCCAGTGCCCCGGCGTGGACACCGGGGTTGTAGTAGCGCGTTTCCACTCCACTAGCCTTGAATCGCTCATCGCCAGGTGCAGACAGCTTGCTCCGCTTGCAGCCTTGCGTGGCTGACCACCAGCCCGAGGGATAGCACGGCTGGGGAAATCCCAGCGTCTGGACATCATCAAAGCCGGCGCTGGCCATGTTGGCGCGGATGCCGTCAATCAGGTGGCGGTGAAGCAGTGGGGACTCGCTTTGCTGCACCAGGATCCCGCCGGGGGCCAGGGCACGATAACAGTCAGTCACGAACTGCGGGCCGAACAGACCCTCGGCCGGACCGATCGGGTCGGTGGAGTCGACAATGATGACATCCAGCGATTCGGGTGCTGCCTGGCGAATATGGGCCAGGCCGTCGTCAAACAGCAGTCGAGCGCGCGGGTCGTCATTGCGCTCGCACAGCTCGGGAAAGTGCTGCCTGGCCAGCCGGGTGACTTCCTCGTCGATCTCGACCTGGGTAACGTCGACCGGCTCGGAGTGCTTGAGCACTTCGCTCAAGGTGCCGCAGTCGCCGCCGCCGATGATCAGCACGCGCTTCGGTGCCGGATGGCTGAACAGGGTCGGGTGGCTAAGCATCTCGTGATACAGAAAGTTGTCGCGGCTGGTCAGCATCACGAAGCCATCGATCACCATCAGCTTGCCCCAGTGCTCGGTCTGAAAAACCTCGATGGTCTGGTAGTCGCTGGTCACTCGGGCCAGGCGGTCGATGATGGTCCAGGAAGCTGCATAACCGGCCTCCTTGCAGACTTCGGTAAACCACTTGCGGTTGCTTGGCAGCATCTGTACTTGTTCCTGGAAAGCGCTGGCTCAGCCGATGATTCTACGAGAACCAGGCGTGTAGAATGCGGGCATATTTCCTCAACGATCGGTCCATGTCCAAGCCCGAGATTCTGCACAGCCGCCGACGCTACGCCATAGACAACTGGTCGGAGGGTTTTTTCGACATCGATGAGCAGGGCCAAATGGTTGCCACTCCGTCCGGAGCCAACGGTCCCGCCATCGTCCTCGACGAAGTGGCGCGTGCGGCCCAGGCTCAGGGCCTGAGGCTGCCTTTGCTGCTGCGCTTTCCTGACCTGCTGCGCGCCCGTGCCGGGCAACTGCGCAGCGCTTTCGAGCAGGCCATCGAGGAGGTTGGCTACAGTGGTGAATTCAGCCCGGTCTATCCGATCAAGGTCAACCAGCAGTCTTCGGTAGTGCGCACCCTGGCCTCGGTCGACGGCCTGGGCCTGGAGGTCGGCAGCAAGCCCGAGCTGATCACCGCGCTTTCGGTCAGCCAGCCCGGGCGGCTGCTGATTTGCAACGGCTACAAGGACGCCCGCTACATTCGCCTGGCGCTCAGCGGCATCCGGCTGGGTCTCAAGGTCATCATTGTCATCGAAAAGCCCGGCGAGTGGCCGCTGATCAGGCGTGAGGCTGAACGGCTGGGGATCGAGCCGATCCTGGGCGTTCGGCTACGGCTGGCGGCTCTCGGCAAGGGCAACTGGCAGAATACCGGCGGCGAGCGTGCCAAGTTTGGCCTGGCCGCCTCGCAGCTGCTTGACCTGGTCGCGGCCATGCGCGAGGCCGGCAATATCGACTGGCTGAAGTTGCTGCACTTTCACATGGGCTCGCAGATTTCCAACCTGCGCGACATTCAGCGTGGCGTCCGTGAGGCCGGCCGCTACTTCATGGAGCTGGTCGGGCAGGGACTTGAAATTCGCTACCTGGATATCGGCGGCGGATTGGGCGTCGACTACGAGGGTGGACGCTCGCGCAGCTTCTGCTCCATGAACTATTCGATGCCGCAGTATGCTCATGCCATCGTGGCCGGCCTGGCCGAGCTATGTCGTGAGCGCGACCTGCCGATGCCGCACCTGATCTCCGAATCCGGGCGCGCCCTGACCGCCCATCATGCGGCGCTGATCACCAATGTCACCGCAGATGAGCGTATCGAGTGCGATGCCGGTCAACCAGGCGAAGAGGATCCGCCGGTGGTTGCCAACCTGGTGCAGCTATTGGCCGAAGCACGAGAGCGTGAACCGGAGGAATGTTTCCTCGAGGCCGAACACCTGTTGGAGGAGGGTCGCAACCTGTTCCTCTATGGTGACCTGCCGCTGTCGGCGCGGGCCCGTCTGGAGCCGCTGTACTTTGCCATTCTCAAGGTGGTGGTCGAAGAGCTGGACCCGGAGCATCGGCGCCACCGCGAGCTGCGCGATCGCATTCGCTACCAGCTTTCGGACAAGTATTTCGTCAACCTGTCGATCTTTCAGTCACTGCCCGACATCTGGGCCATAGACCAGGTGTTTCCGATCGTCCCGCTCAAGCGGCATGATGAAGCCCCCGACAGGCGAGCCGTTCTGGAGGATCTGACCTGCGACTCCGATGGTCGCATCGATCACTATGTCGAGCGCGGTCTGCTCGAACCAACCCTGCCCGTGCACTCGATCGCAGCGGGAGAGAGTTACTGGCTGGGCATTTTCATGGTCGGCGCCTACCAGGAAACCCTGGGCGATATTCACAATCTGTTCGGCGATACCGACAGTGTCGACGTAGTGCTGGATGGCGACGGTTTTCGTCTCGAAAATGCTCGTCCCGGAGACACTGCCGACAGCCTGCTGTCGCTGGTCGGATTCGACCCGCGCCAGCTGATGACCGCCTGTCGGGCAAGGATCGCTTCGGCCGGCCTGGACCGGGCCGAAGCGGACTCGCTGGAGCGGTTGCTCAGCGAGGGGCTTTCTTCCTACACCTACCTGGATGTGGACCAATGAAAATCGGATGGATAGGGCTTGGGGCAATGGGCCGACCAATGGCGGCCAATCTGGCTCGGGCCGGGCTGCTGAGCCAGGTCTTCAATCGGACACCGGCAGTGGCCGAAGCCTTTGCTGCTGATTTTGACGTCACGGTGGCCGGTTCCCCCGCCGAGCTGACTGCTGAAGTCGACGTTGTTGCTGTCTGCGTATCGGCAGATGAGGATCTGGCCGAGGTAATCGAGCAGATGGGGCCAGGGCTTGAGCGTGGAAAGATCGTGGTTGATCACTCCACCATTTCACCGTCCACGGCCCGACGTATCGGCCAGAGACTGCACGAGTCCGGGGTGGTCTTCGTCGATGCCCCGGTCACTGGCGGTGTCGAGGGAGCCATCAGTGGCAGCCTGGCGATCATGGTTGGTGGGCCAGAGGCTGCCATCCCCAGGCTTGCACCGGCCTTTCAGGCCATTGGCCGTCTGCATCGACATCTCGGTCCGACCGGTTCAGGTCAGGCCGCCAAGGCGGTCAACCAGTTGATGGTGGCCGGTATTGCCGAGGCAGCCTGCGAGGCCCTGGCGTTGATGGAGCAACTTGAACTGCCGACCGATGAAATGCTCGAGCTGCTGTCTGGCGGCGCAGCCGGCAGCTGGTTTCTCAACCATCGCGGCAAAAGCCTGCTCGAGCGCCGGTTCGACACCGGCTTTGCACCTGCTCTGCTGGTCAAGGATCTGCGCATCTGCGAGTCACTGGCGGCGGAAAAAGGTCTCGATTCAAGCGTGCTGCGCCAGGCGCTGGCAGATTTCTCCCTGCTCGCTGCGCATCATCAGGATGATCGCGATATCTCTGCGCTGATTCGGATCAAATCATCACGAAACTGATTCCCCCTTGCCAGTCGCTGACGGTGGCTATACATTTGTCGTTACCAGCGATTTTTTAAGCAATGCCGACATGAGCAACGACAGGGACCCGTTCGAAGTCTTTTCCGAGGATACGCTCAAGCGCGCCGAAGAAATGTGCGCCGGTTTCTCCGACAGCCTGTCGCTGGACCGACGCGGTCAAACCACCTTCTACGAAGGCGCGGTTTCCGATCTGTCCGGACCAGTCAGCAACGCCGTGCCGGTGACCGTGGCCGACAGCGGCAAGAGCGCAAGCCTGACCCTGATCTCGCGCAAGGCCTTAAACAAGTGCCGGGAGGCCCTGCTGGTCTACCGGATTCCGCCGGGCCGGGATGCCAAGTTGATCGGTAATCATGTGGAGACCCGCCATGGTCGCCGCTCCGAGGATTACGAGGAGGGCAACGAGGTCTTCATCACCACCTTCAACATTGTCGCCGACGCCGGCAGGCGATAAGTCTCCCTAGCCCGGATAATTCATGAATGCGCGCGCCCTCGCTAGTCTATTGTCCGCACAGCGGATTCTCCTCAGTCGGCCGTATGTCCCGATACGCCGCTCCATCGGAAAATCCCCTGTACGAACAATATCCTGCCCGATCATCGTGCGCATTCATGAATTATCCGGGCTAGAACTCCCTGACCTCTAGAACGGTTGCGCCGCGAATCGGCCCAAAGCGAAGTTGCCTGAGCGCCTCGTTGGCCTTTGCCAGCGGCATGCTCCGGGTTTCGGGCAGCAGGCCGTGGCGGGCCGCCAGCGCCAGCATGTCGGAAATATCCCGGCGGGTCACATTGGCCACTGACTGGATCGACTTCTCGCGCCACAGCTGCCGGGCGTAGTCCAGGGTGGCCAGTGCATCCCGGTCGCTGTCTTCCTTGCTGATCGCATTGACCACCAGACGCCCACCCGGGGCCAGAAACTCCAGCGCCTTGAGTACCGTGGTCCAGACTGGAGTCGTGTCGATGATTGCCATCGGTGCGGCCGGCGGAGCGGCCTCGGTGGGTCCGGCCCACGCCGCGCCGGTCGCCAGGGCCTGCTCGCGCTGGTTGGCATCGCGTGCCCAAACCATCACCTCAGAGTCGGGGTAGAGCGCCCGGGCCAGGCGCAGCACCTGGTGATTGGAGCCGCCGAAGCCGGTCAGCCCCAGCACCTGGCCGTTGTCCAGGCTGGCCAGGCGCAGGCTGCGCAGGCCGATGGCGCCGCCGCACAGCAATGGTGCGGCCGATATGCTGGAAAGCTTGTCGGGCACCGGGTGCACGAACCTTGCCGGCGCGCACATCCACTCGGCGTAGCCGCCGTGGGTGTGGCAGCCGGTGCCGTGAAACTGCGGGCACAGGTTTTCCAGGTCATTCAGGCAGTAATCGCAGCGTCCGCAGGCAGAAAAAATCCAGCCCACGCCGACCCGCGTGCCGATGGCGGGTGACTCTACTTCTGCGCCCAGTTTCGCTACTTCGCCGACGATCTGGTGCCCCGGAATCACCGGCACCCGGGCCTCGACCCGGCCCTCGATCTCGTCAAGCTCGGTATGGCAGACCGCGCAGGCCTGGACGCGGATCAGCACCTCTTCGGGCCCCGGAGACGGTATCGGCCAGCGACGTGCTACCAGCGGGTCACTATCCGGCGACATCGGGCCGATCCGTTCCAGCACCATGGCTTGCATGTCCATGGCTTAAAGTGTAAGCCTTCGGACAAAACTTTCAAAAGGACCGGTAAAAGCTGATGAATAGCAACCTGCTGGCGGGAACGGTCGTCATCACACTGGTGGCCTGCCTGATACTTCCGGCGTTTGCCGGGCGCGACGCCGACGACAACGATACGGTGACCATTGACCAGTTGCAGTGGGCGCTGGCGACCAATGGCGAGGACATTCGCTGGCCGGATGCGGTCGATTACTGTGCCGACCTGGCGCTGGCCGGGCATGAGGACTGGCGCCTGCCGTCTCTGGACGAACTGCAATCACTGCACGCGTCGGAACGTGATACCGGCATTCGAGAACCCTTTGACATCGATACCTGCTGCCTGTGGAGCAACGAGTCACTGGCCGAGCGGCCGGCAGAAGACGGTGACGAGATCGGCGGCCGCCCGGAAATGTATCAATGGGGGTTCATGTTCGACGGCGGTCACCTGTACTACGCCGTGCACATCTTCGAGGACGGCCAGGCGCTGTGCGTTCGGGACTGAGAGGCGGAACTGGCCTGAAAAGCCTTTTACCAGTAGCCAATCATCCGACCACAGATTACTACCGTCAGCCAGATAGCCAACGACAGCCCGCCGGCCAGTCGCAGTATGCCTTGGTCGCCGACTGCGGCAGGCTGGCCGTCCCGCGCCCTCTGCCAGGCCCCGAAACGCTGAAACACCACCACGTTGATCATGCCCAGCACCACCATCGGCAGCTTGAGATAGAGGAAGGGATTGCCGTGATAGTCGGTGGTGTTGAAGCTCAGCATCATGATGCCGGTGATCACCGCCAGGCCGAAGCCAATCGCTGCCAGCGGCACGGTGGGGCCGATGATCGCAGCCAGCGGAATGCGCTGCCATAGACCCAGCAGCCGAAGGTCCAGCAGCAGCACCATACCGAACAGCATGCTGACGCCTAGGATATGGCCCAGGTTGAGCAGGCCGTAGGTCCAGATACCCAGCCCGCGAAGGAGGTTGGCCAGGGCAGAGGCCTCCAGCCAGGCCATCAGCTCAAGCATTTCGGGCTCCTTGAGGTTGCATCCGGCGCAACCCGGTCGGGTTCACCTTGGCGGGTAGACGTCGAAGACCTGGTCTTCCCAGATCACCCGGCGCACCTTGGCCTCATACACCTCCGGGTTTTCGTTGCGCTCGCCAATTACCGTCACCTCGGCGCCCAGCGGTATGGTGTTCTCGCGCAGGCCGGCGCGATGAGTGCGAGGCCCGGGCGCAAGGGTGATGGTCCACACATTCCCGTCGGCATCCTCGATCTGCAGGGTGCCGTGGGCGCCGGCCAGGCTGACGCCGGTCACCAGCGTGCCGGTCACTTCGACCTCGCCTGCGGTATTGCCGGACCAGCCGTGATGGGCCTGGACTTGCGGCACTGCCCACCAGGCCGAGGTGATCAGAAGCAGGATAAGGAACTGTGCAAAACGTGGCATCGGAAACCTCCTTGGAAGGCATCAGATCAGGAGACAGACTCCATCATAGCAACTCCGGCGTCAATTCCGATCAGCCGCCGGCGCCAGTCCGCCCAGCCGTTGGACAAAGTCCATGAAGACGTCGGTCTCGACCTCGTAGGCCGGTGACTGCGCAATCAGGCGGGTGCCGACCACGCGATTGTCGAACCGCGCGCCCAGCCACTGGCCCAGATGGCCGGAATGCGATACGCCAACTACGGCCTCGTCCTCGCCGTCGCGGTCCAGAAACCAGATCAGGCCAACCCTGGCCGAGTGCTCGGTGGCGGGGGCAAAGCTTTCTTCGAACCAGTCGGCGTTGATCAGCTGCTCGCCCTGCCAGCGGCCATGATCCAGCGCCAGCTG
>SKQS01000006.1 GCA_007118895.1 Wenzhouxiangella sp. | reverse complement strand
CCAAGCCACAGCGGCTCGCCATCGGCGCTATAGCCATAAAAATAGCCGAACAGGCCGCCCGGGGTGTAAAGGAGATTCCATCCCTCACCGGCGGTAGAAGGATCATACCAGGCCCCGGTCAGGTCAACCGGTGCGTCGGTAACTACCGGCCCGGTGCAGCCATCATTCAGGCCGGCAACCCCGGACAACAACGCCAGATCGAAGGCCTGTACCCCGTCCTCGCCTTCAAGCACGGCCTGGCCACTGGAGCAGGAATCAAACTGCAGGATGAGTCGACCCCAGAAGAAGGGATCGGCCTGGCCGGGATCGATCGGGTCTCCGAACACCCCGCCTTGAGGCCCGAGCACGGTCAGCTCGATCGGCTGGCCGAACACGATCGGCGCCTGCACTGGCACGGTGACCAGCCAAAGCCGCTCGCCGGCACCATAGCCGTAGTAGTAGCCGAACAGTCCTACCGGCGAGGTCTGGAAATTAAAGCCTTGGCCGTCGGTCGCCGGGTCGTACCAGCCGCCGGTGATCTGCGGATTGACCAGATTGGTCGCCACATCATCGAAATACAGGACCAGGCCGCCGGGCAGGCCGTCGTTGCTCTGATCGCGCGCGCTGATGCGAATCCGTACATGCGTGGCGGTGGAAGGCAACTCGGTCACATCCACGGTCGTCGTTTCGATTCTCTGCCAAGTGTCCGGCGCAAAACTGTCCGGCGTGATAAAAACATCGGTGTCGGTACGCTGGATGCGTTCGTCGCGGTCCAGGCACTCGTTCAGTCCGGGGTAGAAATCCATGTTGAGCCGAACACCAAGACCGGGATCGGGCTGCGGGGTGTGCACCCAGGTCGAAAAGCGCACTCCGGCGCTACCGCTGGGCAGGGCAATGCACTGCTCGAGCTTGTTGTCACCGAATGCTTCGCTCAGTTCGTTGAAGTAGAACACCCGGTTACCACGTCGGGCAAAGTCAGTGACCTCCACCGTCGCACCGGACAGCACATCGCGCATGGTCCAGCCAATCGGACCGGAGTCCTCGTCAAAATCCAGCTGATCGGGAAAGTCGACCAGCGCGAAGTCATGATTGACCACGACGTCACCGCCGCTGGCCCATACGCCGTCCAGGTAAACGATGCGCGGCGGGTCGGACGGATCACCTTCATCGGTACGGTCGCGCACCCGTATGCTGATTCGCGCCCAGGTGATGTTCTGGCCGGCGAAGTCGCCGGGGCTGTAGGGTTCGCTGGCAAACTCGGTCCAGACATTGGGCTGAATGTCCAGGCCGAAATCAAAGTCGTCATTGCCTACCTGGTCGTTGCGCAACAGCCGCTCCTCGCAGTTGCCCTTGGCGCTGTAGAACTCGATGTTCAACCGCAGGCCGAGATCCTCGTCAGGCGTTGCGGTTCTGACCCAGACGCCGAACTGAAACGGATTGGCGGTGTTGACCGGCACGCATTGTTCGAGCTTGTTGGCGCCAAAGCCGCGTCGCAGCCGCTCGAACCGAAATACGTTATCGCCGGCCAGCGCAAAGGAAGCGCTAGAGATCAGGGCACGGTCCTCCTGGTCTCGCAGGAACCAGCCTTCCGGCGGGCTGGCCTCATCGAAGGCCTGCTCGGCCTGGAAGGCGTTGTTGATGACAAAGGCCAGGGCATTGCCGCTGAGCAGCAAGGTGGCGGCGAGCATGGTGTTGATCAGTTTCATGGCGATGCTCCGAAATCGTATCAGTGACGGTGCCCAAGCACTCTGGAGGAGACCGAAAGTCCGGCGAGCAGCAGCAGTGCCAGTGCCAGCAGCAGCATGCCCATCCGGCTCAGCGTCGGAACCACGACCGGTTCGGAGAAACCGTAGAAGCCGGACACGATCTCCGACGGTACCCAGCCAGCGCGGAACGCCGCCACCCTGAGCGTGGTGTCTTCGGACAGGATAATGCTGCTGCCGGAAGCGACCGTGGTGCCGTTGCCCGGTGCCGGATCACTGCCGTCGGTGGTGTAGATCAGCTCGGCGCCGGCGATCGGCGAGGTCAGGGTCACTTGCAGTGGCTGGGTGCCGGCAGCCTGACCCGGCGGTGAAAGTTCCGGCGGCAGCAGGCGCCAGGGCTGGACCTGATCGAACAGTACCAGGCCACCGGAAGAGACACCGCGTGGGATCGGATCGCGCCGATCACGAGCGCGCAAGGCAATCCGTGCCCAGTCGGCGTTTGCCGGACGGATGATGGTCTCGCTGAATCGCAGATTCCACTCGCCCATGGTCATGTCCGAGGTAAGGAAATCGGTGTCGAATCGATCAATACGATTTGCCCGGGCAAGGCAATCCTGCTCGTTCGCGTGCAGGTCGAAGTTCAGACGAACCCGCAGATCCGGGTCGGTCTCGGCCGGCCAGATCGAAGCAGCGAAGTTGAACTGGTCGAAAGCATCGATGGCGAAGCACTGTTCGACTGTATTGTCGCCGAAGCCCTCGTCCAGCTGGGTAAACACGAAGGCCGCCCCCTGCCCGGCTGCGGTCGGCTCGGCGATCACCAGACCCTGGTCTTCCACGGACCGCAGCACCCAGCCGAACGGTCCCTGGTCCTCACCGAACGAGGCCAGGGTAAGCTCACCCTGCTCGAAATCGCCGTTGGCCAGGTCGGCGCCGGCGACCTGCACCGAGTCGAGATAAAAGACCAGCGGCGGATCGGCAGGATCCCCATCATCGGACCGATCGCGACCGCGCAGGCTGACCCGGGCATGAGTTGCGCCGCCCGGTACCGACACGGGATAACTGATGGCCTGCCAGGTGGCGGCAGGACCATCGATATTGAAATTGCCTTCCGAGTCTTCGATCTCGTCCTCACGGTCCAGACAATCAGCCAGGCTGGCGTAGAACTCGACATTGATGCGCAGCCTCAAGTCCGAGTCGGGCGTCAAGGTCCAGACCGAGGCACTGACGATGATGTCGTCCGGGTCGGTCAGCGGCGCGCACTGCTCCAGCTTGTTGTCGCCATAACCGCGGGTCAGGCTTTCAAACCAGAACACGCGCTCACCGGACTGAGCGAACTCAACCGTCGAGACCAGGGCACGGCGATCCTCAAGGTCTCTGAGAATCCAGCCCTCGGGCCCCGGAAACTCATCCCCTGCCCCGCTGTAGCTCTGTTCCGGGGCGAAATCAGGATTGATGATGGCGACGGCGGGAAGCGAAACCAGCACGGCAAGGCACAGACCGACCAGCCAATGGCGATGTCTCATGAAATTTCTCCCAAGCAATTGTTTGATGCGGACAGCGACTAGGGTGCCGACCGAAAATGACAAGAGGATTACGTTTTGACTACCCATCCCGTCGACGCGTCCAGCACGTCGGCTTGGGCTACAATCGAAAGCGTTTATTCGAACTCGTCCCAAGCAGCAGGAGCAGGTCTGATGATAGGTTTTGCCAGATGGAGCAAGGGTTTGATGGCCAGTGTGATGGTGCTGGGACTGATTGGCTGCGCCAGCACGCCATCGGACCAGGCCCTGATCAGTGACTCGCGCAGTACGCTGGAGCGCTTTGTCGATCGTGACCCCGGCATGCAGCGCTGGGTTGACAATGCCCACGGCTACGTGGTCTTTCCCGATATCGGCAAGGCCGGGTTGTGGGTCGGCGGCGGCTTCGGGCGCGGGATCGTGTTCGAGCAGGGCCAACCGATTGGTCGAGCCAGCGTTTCGCAGGCTACCGTCGGCGCCCAGATCGGCGCCCAATCCTACAGCCAGGTGATCTTCTTCCAGGACCGCTCGGCGCTGGAAACCTTCAAGCGCGAAAACTTCGAGTTCTCCGCCCAGGCAACAGCGGTGGCAGCCACGGCCGGGGCGGCGGCAACCACCAGCTACGAGCGTGGGGTGGCGGTATTCATCATGGCGCGCGGTGGACTGATGGCCGAGGCGACGGTGGGCGGACAGAAATTCCGCTTCTACCCATTCTGAACGAACTGCAGCCGGGCCAGTCGGGCATACAGCTCGCTGTCTTCGATCAGCCGATCATGGTGGCCTTCGGCCACCAGTCGTCCTCCTTCTACCACCACGATGCGATCGACGCGGCGCACCGTGGCTAGTCTGTGGGCGATGACCAACACGGTACGATCGCGTGCAGCCCTGGAGATCGCGGTCTGGACGTGAGCCTCGCTTTCGGCGTCAAGGCTGGCGGTTGCCTCGTCGAGTAGTAGCAACACGGGATTGCGAATCAGTGCGCGCGCGATCGCCAGGCGCTGGCGCTGACCGCCGGACAGGCTCAGGCCACGCTCGCCAATTCGCGTTTCGAATCCCTGCGGCCAGCGCGAAATGAACTCCGTTGCATAAGCTGCACGAGCAGCCTCCATCACCTCTTCGTCGGTGGCATCCGGGGCGCCATAGCGGATATTGTCTGCCACCGTGCCGGAAAACAGCACCACGTTCTGTGGCACCAGGCCGATTCGCGCCCTGAGCGCCTGCGGATCCATTTGTCGGATATCCACCCCATCGAGCAGTATCCGGCCCTGGTCGGGATCGTAGAAACGCATTAACAGCTGAAACAGGGTGCTCTTGCCGGCACCGGACGGCCCGACCAGGGCCAGCGTCTCGCCGGCCCCGACCGTCAGCTCGAACTCTTCCAGTACGGGTTGATCCGGGCGCGCCGGATAGACAAAACCCAGCCGATCGAAGCGGATCTTCGGAGCCGCTGCTGGTGCCGGCACAGGATCGTCCGGTGCCACGATCTGCGACTTCAGCGCCAGCAACTCGGCCAGGCGCTCCATCGCCCCGGCGGCACGCTGGACCTGGCTCCAGACCTCGCTCAAGCCCGCCGTGGCGCCAGCAGCAATCGCAGCGTAGAGCACGAACTGACCGAGCTGCCCGGGACTCATGTTGCCGGCCAGAACCGCGCGGGCGCCCAGCCACAGCACGAAGGTGATGGCGCCGAAAGTCAGCAGGATGATCAGCACGATCAGCACGGTACTGGCGGCAATGCGGCGGCGGCCAGCGCGAAAGGCTTCCTCGACAGCGCCACGGAAGCGACCAACCTCGCGTGCTTCCTGGCCGAGCGCCTGGACGGTTTGCACGGCGTTTATCGACTCGTCACCCAGGGCGGTGAAGTCCGCCAGGCGGTCCTGGGCGCGGCGGGAAAGCCTGCGAACCCAGCGACCGATGATCAGCACCGGGACGATGATCATCCCGATCAGGAGCGCGATCACGCCGGCCAGTGAGGGTGCGGTCAGTGCCAGCGCCACGGCGCTGGCTATCAGCATCACCAGGTTGCGGATGGCAAAGGAGGCTGTCGATCCGACCAGTGTTTCGACCAGCGTGGTATCGGTATTGAGCCGCGACAGCACCTCTCCGGTCCGGGTGCGATCGAAAAAGGCCGGTGACATCATGATCACGCGCTGGTAGACGGCGGCGCGGATGTCGGCAATGACCCGCTGACCCAGCCAGCTGACCCAGTAAAAGCGCAGGCCACCGCCAACAGCCATCACCGCCGCCGCTGCAAAAAGCAGCCAGAACCAGCGGTCGATTCGGCTCAAGTCCTCAGCCAGAAATCCCCGGTCGATGACCTGTCCGACTGCCAGCGGTATTGCCAGGGCACCGGCAGCCGAAACGGCCAGAAACAGCGCGGCCAGCGTGATCTGCAGACGATAGCGGGCGGCGAACGGCCACAGGGCGGACAGCGAGGTCACCTGGCGAGCTGCGGGTCGTGTATTCAGGTCGCGATTCATGGCCTGTGGATGGGAGCGGATCGGTGCCCGACCGAAACCGGATCGAACGCGGCACTGCCGACTATACCAGTGGCCGGTTTCACAGTGGAGGGCGCGGACGACGGCGCCAGCCGGCATAGGTGAACAGGATCAGCGCCAGCCAGATGCCGGAAAAGGCAATGGCCTGATCGGTCGAAAACGGCTCGCGAAACAGGAACACCGCCATCAGGAAGGTCAGGCTGGGCGCCAGGTACTGCAGCACCCCAATGGTCGACAGCGCCAGCCGTCGCACCGCATAGGCAAACAGCACCAGCGGCGCCACGGTAACCAGGCCTGTGGCAATCAGCAGGCCGTCGGTGGCCAGGCTGTCAGCTGCAAAAACCAGGCGTTGCTGGTGACTCAGCCAGAGAAACCAGCCCACCGCGATGGGGCTCACCAACAAGGTTTCCCAGAACAGTCCGACCATCGGCCCGACATCGAGCAGCTTTCGAACCAGGCTGTAGAAGGAAAAGGTCAGCGCCAGCCCCAGGGCGATCCACGGCAGCGAGCCCATGGCAATCGTCAGATAGACCGTCGCCGCCACGGCAATCAGAACGGCAATCGACTGTAGCAGCCCGAGTCTTTCGCGCAGAAAGATCAGCCCGAGCAGGACACTGGTCAGCGGGTTGATGAAATAACCCAGGCTGGTTGCCAGCACCCGGTCGGTGTTGACCGCATGGACGAAGATCAGCCAGTTGGCGGCCACCAGCGAACCACTGATCGCAAGGGCCAGCAGGGTGCGAGGCGAAACCCGGAGATGGTTCAGCAGATGTTTGCGCTGGCGGATGGCCAGCACGACGATGATGAAGCCGACTGACCAGACTACCCGGTGGGCGATGATCTCATCGGCACCGACATGACCCAGCAGCTTGAAGAAAAGCGGTGCGACTCCCCACAGCCCATAGGCTGCCAGGGCAGCGGCCAGACCGGCTGCATGGTCTTTATCCGAGCTCACTCCAGCCGGCGACAGCGTCAGGGCGCCTGTGTTCCGGCAGATTCGGTCAACCCGGCATCAAGCAGTTTCAGGGCCTCATCGTCGATGATCGGCTCAATCAGCGGCTGCTGACCATCCCCGCCAAGCCGGAAAGACAGCCTACCGATTTCATCACCGACCAGATCAAGCCGACCGGCCAGTCCCCAGTCAACCAGACCCACGCTGACTTCGCCACCAATCCGGTAGCCATCTCCGACAATATTCAGCGACGTCAACTCGATGGCATGGGCATCCAGCCGCAACGGGCCGGACATGGTGCGGAACATGCTGCGACCGGCAAGCCCGGCACGCACCGCTGCAGTCCAGTCACGCTCGGCGACACTGGCCTGCAGTGCAGATATGTCAACGCCCTGGAGAGATCCATCCCAGATCTCGTAGTTACCGCTTCCAACCATGGACAGGCGAAGAGTATCCGGGCGAAGCCCGGCTGCTGCCAGATCCAGACTCATTGTGCCGGCCCCATCGACCAGGGCCGGAATCCCGAGCGCCGAGATGCTCTTGTCAAAACTGGAGGTTTCCAGCCTCAGGCTGGTCAGCGTCTGCGGAATCTCTCCCCGGAAATCGACCGATGTTTCGGCTTCGACAACCCCCCCGGGCAACTCTATTACCAGCGGGCTGGCCTGCAGCTCGCCCTGTTGACTGTCCAACCGTGCCTCCAGGCGACCCAGCTCCGCCGACCCGTACCGAACCGTACCAAAAGCCAGCTCGGCGGTCAGAGTCATACCGCGCAGGATGTCGATGACCATCTCGCCTGGGCCGGTCGGTTGCTCGCCGGCACTGATCAGTGGCAGCGCGCCGGGATCGAACTCGGTAAACACCGACTGCACAACGTCCAGATCCAACAGCTGGCCGGCCAGCGTGACCGACAGCTGCGGAGGCGCTCCATCCTGGTAGGCCAGCTGAAGATCATGCGCATTGCCGTCAAATACCAACCGCGCGGGCTGCACATTCAACGTGGCCGGTGGACCTGGCTGGAAGGTCAGATTGCCCAGCAGGCGAACCGGCACGCCGGAACCCGGCAGCCGACCCTGCAGGTCCAGGTTGGACAGCGATGTCTCCCCGGTTGCGGAGGCAACATTCAGCAGGCCATCGATTTCCAGCCACTCGAACAGTTCCGGGTCACCAAGCAGGCCACTGAACTGAAAGCGCATCGATCGATCCAGCGAAAATTCATCCAGCTCGGTCGATGCCACATCGAACTCGCCACGCCTTCCGCGATCGGCATCGCTGATCACCACGCTGACGTTGCTCAAGCGAATCCGTTGTCCCCTGGCGGCATCAGCCGGACTATCCGACTCCAGGTCGCGCCTGGCCCGAATCAGCCCATCCACGCTGGAACGCCCGGCGCTGTCTCGGTGGACGTTGAGTCTGGCCTGATCCAGCAGAATGCGCCCGCCCTCGGCACGGCCGCGAATCAATGGAAGGTAGCGAAAACTGAGCTCGAGATGCTCGGCAGTCAGCAGATCCGGTCCCTGGTAATCGCCGGGGCCGGACAGCGTGATGTTTTCGGCCGTCACCATCAACCTGGGAAACCACCGCAAACTCACCGGCCCATCGATGCGCAGGGACCGACCGGTCTGAGCGCTGACGTGCGCCTCGACCAGCGACTTCAATCGCTCCTGGTCGAAATAGATCACCGACGTGCCCCAGATGCCCAGGAAGATGATCAGGACAGAGGCGATCAGGATGATGCTGGCGCGCATGGCTGGTTTTGCAGGCTGCGATTCACTTGTCAATTGTACGCGATGCTGCCGGAACCCAGGCTGAATGACCACTGATCCGGAAGCACAAAAAAACCCGGCGCAAGCGCCGGGTTCCTGAACCTCCGGTCAAAAGCCCGGATAACCCCTGAATATCAGCCCTGTTCGGTTACCTGGTCGGGCGCGTCCGGACGGTCAACCAGCTCGACATAGGCCATAGGTGCCTTGTCTCCGGCGCGGAATCCGCACTTGAGGATACGCAGGTAGCCCCCAGGCCGGTCGCGATAACGCGGACCGATCTCGGTAAACAGCTTGCCGACCGCCTCCTTGTCGCGAATCCTGGCGAAAGCCAGCCGACGGTGAGCGACCGAGTCTTCCTTGGCCAGGGTGATCAGCGGCTCGGCCACGCGACGCAGCTCCTTGGCCTTGGGTACGGTGGTCTTGATCAACTCATGCCGAATCAGACTGGCCGTCATGTTCTTGAACATTGCACGCCGGTGTGCCGATGTGCGGTTGAGTTTTCGACCCGCTTTGCGATGACGCATCTCGATTCTCCTTGCTATTCGGCGCGTGCCAGACTGGACGGCGGCCAGTTCTCCAGGCGCGTACCCAGCGAAAGGTCATGTGCCGCGAGAACTGTCTTGATTTCGGTCAGGGACTTCTTGCCCAGGTTGGGCGTCTTCAGCAACTCGGTCTCGGTGCGCTGAACCAGATCGCCGACGTACTGAATATGCTCGGCCTTCAGACAATTTGCCGAACGCACCGTCAGCTCGAGGTCGTCAATCGGGCGCAGCAGCATCGGATCGAAGCTTTCGTCACGCGACTCGTCTTCGTCATGCTCACGGGCCACGTACTCGACGAACACCGACATCTGATCGACCAGGATGGATGCGGCCAGCTTGACTGCATCCTCGCAGGTCATGGTGCCGTTGGTCTCGATATCGAGCACCAGCTTGTCCAGGTCGGTGCGCTGGGCAACACGTGCGCTCTCGACGCTGTAGGCAACCCGGTGCACTGGACAGTACGAGGCGTCCAGCTGCAGACGGCCAATCGAACGCGTTTCTTCCTCGTTGAAACGCAGCGTTGCCGCCGGCTGATAACCGACACCGCGGGTCACCTTGAGCTGCATGCGCAGCTTGGCACTCTTGGTCAGATTGCAGATGACATGTTCCGGATTGACAATCTCGACGTCGTGGTCGACCTGAATGTCGCCGGCAGTTACCGGACCGGCCTTGTCGGCGCTCAGTGTCAGCACGGCCTCTTCCCGACTGTGCATCCGAACGGCAACCTGCTTCAGGTTAAGCAGCACCTCGACGATATCTTCCTGAAGCCCCTCGACCGCGGTATATTCGTGCAAAACCCCGTCGATTTCGACTTCGGTGATGGCGCAACCTGGAATGGAGGACAACAGCACACGCCTGAGCGCGTTGCCCAGGGTATGTCCGAAACCACGCTCCAGCGGCTCCAGGGTGATGCGCGCACGCACGGGTGAACGCTCGTCGACCAGGAGTCCCTGGGGCTTGAGCATTTTGCCGATCAGTGAACTAATCTGGCTCGACATGAATGACTGCCTCTCTAGCGATTCTTCATGAAAGTCAGACCGCTGGGAGCTACCGCCCCAGCGATCGATGATTGCCGGTCGATTACTTCGAGTAAAGCTCGACGATCAGGCTCTCGTTGATATCCGGCGGCAGGTCATCCCGCTCCGGGGCTGCCTTGAAAACACCCGACATCTTGTCGAAATCCACCTCGATCCAGGCCGGCACGGTATCCAGCTCGCGAGCCATGGTGAGCGCTTCCTTGATCCGCAGCTGGTTGCGAGACTTCTCGCGAACGCTGACCGTGTCCTCGGGCTTGATCTGGGCAGAAGGTATATTGACCACCTGTCCGTTGACCTCGATAGACTTGTGGCTGACCAGCTGACGAGCCTGGGCACGAGTGACAGCGAAGCCCATCCGGTAGACCACGTTGTCTAGCCGGCTTTCCAGCAGCTGCAGCAGGTTTTCACCGGTTGCACCCTTGCGACGGGCAGCTTCCTTGTAATAATTGCGGAACTGGCGCTCGAGCACGCCATACATGCGGCGCACCTTCTGTTTTTCGCGCAACTGCAGCGCATAGTCCGACAGGCGCTGGCGACGGCTGTCACCGTGCTGGCCGGGCGGCTGGTTGAGCTTACACTTCGACTCAAGGCCACGGGCCGGGCTCTTCAGCCCCAAGTCCATGCCTTCGCGGCGTGCCAGTTTGCAGGTTGGTCCGGTGTATCTAGCCATTTCTTATCCGTTGACGTATTGCGCGAGCGCCTACACGCGGCGCTTCTTGGGTGGACGACAGCCGTTATGCGGAATGGGCGTGACGTCGATGATATTGGTGATCTTGAATCCGGCCGCATTCAGCGACCGAACCGAAGATTCGCGCCCAGGCCCCGGGCCGTTGACCCGAACCTCGAGGTTCTTCATTCCATATTCCTGCGCTGCGCGCGCGGCATGATCGGCAGCAACCTGGGCAGCAAAAGGGGTCGACTTTCGCGAACCACGAAAACCGGACCCACCGGAGGTAGCCCAGGAAACCGCGTTGCCCTGCCGGTCAGTGATCGTGATGATCGTGTTGTTGAACGAGGCATGGACATGCGCGATGCCATCGACGATGGTGCGCTTGACCTTCTTCTTGCCCTTGGATGTTGTCTGCTTAGCCATTGACTCTCAAACCTCAACGAATGGGGCGCCGCGGGCCTTTCCGACCCCGGGCATTGGTGCGCGTGCGCTGACCGCGCACCGGCAGACCGCGCCGATGACGCAGGCCGCGATAGCAGCCCAGATCCATCAGGCGCTTGATGTTCATGGCCACTTCTCGCCTCAAATCACCCTCGACGGCAAAACGGCCCACTTCCTGGCGCAGCTTCTCCTGCTCGCTGTCATCGAGTTCCCGCACCTTTCGTGACGGCTCGATGCCCACCGCCTCGCAGATCTGAAAGGCGCGGGTCCGGCCGATTCCGTAGATGTGGGTCAATGCCACCCAGACATGCTTCTGAACGGGCAGATTGACTCCGGCTATACGTGCCATGAACGATTCTCCAAACTAAATACGACTGGTTTACGCAAACCGGCAATTGTATCTGAATGCCGGCAATAGCGCAACATCACCGGCCTCAGCCCTGACGCTGCTTGTGCTTCGGATCGCTGCAGATCACGAATACGACGCCGCGACGCCGCACGATCTTGCAGTTCCGACATATCTTCTTTACCGAGGCCTGGACTTTCATGATGCTCTCCTGAACAGCAAGTGGGTCAGCGTCGGACCACGCCGGACCGACCGTAACCCTTCAAATTCGATTTCTTCAGCAGGCTGTCATACTGATGGGACATCAGGTGAGCCTGCAGCTGGGCCATGAAATCCATGGTCACCACCACGATGATCAGCAGCGAGGTGCCGCCGAAATAGAACGGCACACCCCATCGCATGATCAGGAATTCCGGCAACAGGCAGACAGCCACCAGGTAGATGGCGCCTACCGTGGTAAGCCGGGTCAATACATAGTCGACGTACTCGGCGGTCTGCCGTCCCGGGCGGATACCGGGAATGAAGGCGCCGGACTTCTTCAGATTGTCCGCCGTCTCCTTGGAATTGAACACGATGGCAGTATAGAAAAAGCAGAAAAACGCCACCAGCCCACCGAACAGGGTGATGTACAGCGGTTGTCCAGGGCTGAGCTGCTGGGCCACGTTCTGCAGCCAGCGCACGTTCTCGGCCTGGCCGAACCAGGTCGATATGGTAGCCGGGAACAGGACCAGCGCCGAGGCAAAGATCGCCGGGATCACCCCGGCCATGTTGACCTTCAGCGGCAGATGGGTCGACTGGCTGCGGTAAGCTCGCCGGCCCTGGCGCTGGGCGTAGTTGACCGTGATTCGTCGCTGGCCGCGCTCGACGAATACCACGAAGGCGGTTACGGCAAGTGCCAGGATCAGCAGAAACAGCACGGTGATGATCGCCAGCTGGCCGGTGCGGGCCAACTCCAGAGTATTACCGATCGCAGACGGCAGCTCGGCAACGATCCCGGCAAAGATGATGATCGAGATACCGTTGCCGATGCCGCGCTCGGTGATCTGCTCGCCCAGCCACATCAAGAAGACGGTTCCCGAGGTCAAGGTCACCACCGAGGCGAACACGAACCCGGGACCGGGCGCGATGACTACCGGCAACCCGGCACCGGCGCTCTGGCTCTGCAGGGCTATCGAGATACCGAAGGCCTGGAAAGCGGCCAGGATCACGGTGAAATAACGAGTGTACTGGGTGATCTTGCGTCGACCGGCCTCGCCTTCCTTGCGCAGCTGTTGAAGCTGCGGGATGGCATGGCTCATCAACTGCATGATGATGGCCGCGGAAATATAGGGCATTACCCCAAGGGCAAAGATCGAGTAGCGCCCCAGGGCGCCCCCGGAGAACATGTTGAAAATGTCAACAATGGTCCCTCGGGTCATGTCCATCAGCTGGACCAGGGCAATCGGATTGATCCCGGGGACCGGGATGAAGGTACCGAGCCGATAGACCAGAAGCGCCACGAGAACCAGAAACAGGCGCTGGCGCAGCTCCTTGAGCCGGCCGATCCCGCCGAGCATGCCGGCCATTTCCGAGGCGCTGGTAGACATTATTCGACCTTCCCGCCGGCGGCCTCGATGGTCTTGACTGCACCGGCAGTCACATACAGACCACGCAGGGTCAGCGCCCGATCCAGCGTGCCGGTATTGACCACGCGCACCTTGCGAGTACTGTTGCGCACCAGGCCGGCGGCCTTCAGAGCCTCCAGATTGACCACCTCATCAGTCAGCCGATTGAGCTGGTACAGGCGCACTTCCTGGGTGTGACGATTGACCCGGGCAGCGAATCCGACCTTGGGCAGACGGCGCTGCAGGGGCATCTGACCGCCCTCGAAGCCGGTCTTGCTGAAACCGCCTGAACGCGATTTCTGACCCTTGTGGCCACGGCCGGCGGTCTTGCCCAGACCAGAACCGATACCGCGCCCGACGCGCTTGCGCTTGCTCGTGCTGCCTTCAGCAGGCTGGATGGTATTGAGTTTCATAACACTAGTCGTCCGTTGCTCTGACGGTTTCAGGCCTGCTCGACCCGAACCAGGTAATCCACCTTGCGAATCATGCCGCGGATGGCCGGGGTATCTTCCAGCTCCACGGTGTGATGCATGCGCCTCAAACCCAGGCCGCGAATGGTGTCGCGGTGGCTCTGAATGGTCCCGTTGATGCTGCGAACCTGGGTGACGCGCAGCTTCGCCTTGTTGTTCTTAGCCATGATGTTCCAGGATCTCCTCGACTGGTTTGCCGCGCCTGATCGCTACCGACTCCGGTGACATCATCGACTGCAGGCCCTTTACGGTGGCCCGAACCAGGTTGATCGGATTGTTCGATCCGACGCTCTTGGCCAGTACGTTATGTACGCCGACCGCCTCGAACACCGCACGCATCGCACCACCGGCAATCACGCCAGTACCTTCGCTGGCAGGCTGCATGTAGACACGCGAACCGCTGTGGCGGGACTTGATCGGATGCCACAGAGTGCCTTCATTGAGCGAAATCCGCACCATGTTCCGACGCGCCTTCTCCATCGCCTTCTGGATGGCCAGCGGGACTTCCCGGGCCTTGCCGTAGCCGAAGCCGACCTTGCCCTCACCATCACCTACCACGCTGAGCGCTGTAAAGCTGAACTGGCGGCCGCCCTTGACGACCTTGACCACGCGATTGACTGCAACCAGCTTCTCGATGAGATCGTCGGTGTTGTTATCTCTTGCCATGATGAATTCCGTATCCGTTAAAACTTCAGGCCGGCTTCACGCGCGGCATCTGCCAGGGCCTTGATCCGCCCGTGGTACTTGAAACCCGAGCGGTCGAAGGCAACCGACTCGATACCGGCTTCGCGTGCCTTTTCGGCAATGGCTTTGCCGACCTGCTCGGCGGCCGCTCGATTGCTGGTGCCCGACAGCCCGTCGCGCACATCCTTCTGTACGGTTGAAGCCGCAGCCAGCGTGCTTGTGCCATCAGCCGAGATGAGCTGGGCATAGATATGCCGTCCACTGCGATGCACTGACAAACGCGGCATGTTCAAACGACGAATGCGAGCCCTTGTCTTGTTCGCCCGTCGAATCCTGGCGCTTGTATCCTTTTTCATGATCCTGATCCTCGACCTCAAGCCTTCTTGGCTTCCTTCATGATGACCCGCTCATCGGCATAGCGAACACCCTTGCCCTTGTAAGGCTCAGGCGGCCGGTAGGCGCGAATCTTGGCGGCGACCTGTCCGACCAGCTGCTTGTCAATGCCACGCACGACGATTTCGGTCTGACTCGGGGTTTCGATTTCGATCCCGTCCGGGATCGTGAAATCGACCGGGTGACTGAAACCCAGCTGCAGGTTGAGCGTTTTGCCCTGGGCTGCGGCACGATATCCCACGCCGACCAGGGCCAGCTTCTTCTCGAAACCCTGGGTCACGCCTTCGACCATGTTGCTGATCAGCGAACGCATGGTTCCGGCCATTGCCAGAGCTGCGTTGTCGTCGGCACTGACCTGCAGTGTGGCATCTTCCTGTTCCAGCTTCACCGCCGGGTGCAGCTCCATCTCCAGCGCGCCCTTGGGGCCCTTGACCTTCAGGGTCTGTCCGCTTCGAGTGAATTCCACCCCTTTGGGCAGTTCGATCGGACGGTTGGCAATTCTTGACATTTCAATTAACTCCGCTTGGTCTTCAGGCGACCAGACACAGCACTTCGCCGCCGTGACCCTCGGCACGCGCCTGACGATCAGTCATCACGCCGTTGGACGTACTGACAATGGCAACCCCGAGTCCGCTCAAGACCCGCGGGATATCTTCCTTGCCGGCGTAGCGACGGCGTCCCGGCTTGCTGTAACGATGCAGGCGCTGAATCACACCGCGACCATCGACGTAACGAAGCTCGATCGACAGTGCACGGCCAGGCCCCTCTTCTTCGACTCGGAAGTCCTTTATATAACCTTCATCCTTGAGCACGGCGGCAATTGCCTCCTTGATCTTGGAAGCCGGCATGCTGACCGAGCGCTTGTTGACGGCCTGTGCATTCTTGATGCGTGCCAGCATGTCGGAAATGGGATCACTCATGCTCATCTCGTCTCTCCTTACCAGCTTGCCTTTCTCAGACCCGGGATATCGCCGCGCATTGCCGCCTCGCGCAGCTTGTTGCGCGCGAGCCCGAACTTGCGGTAGTAACCGCGCGGCCTTCCGGTCTGATCACAACGGTTACGCTTGCGTACCGCACTTGAATCACGCGGCAGCTTGCTGAGCTGATGCATAGCCGCCTGCTTCTCCTCGAAATCCGTCTCGGGATCAGCAATCAGCCGCTTCAACTCGGCGCGCTTGGCCGCATACTTCTTGACCAGTCTGGCGCGGCGTATCTCGCGCTGGACCATTGAAACCTTCGCCATCGATATTCTCCTTACTTGGCCTTGAACGGGAAACCAAACGCCTTGAGCAGCGCCAGGCCTTCCTCGTCGGTTCCCGCGGTGGTGGTAATGGCAATATCCATGCCGCGGATGGCATCAATCTGATCGTAGCTGATCTCGGGGAAGATGATCTGCTCCTTCACACCGAGGTTGTAATTGCCGCGCCCATCAAAGGATTTCGGGCTGATGCCTCGAAAATCGCGCACGCGCGGCAAGGCGATATTGACCAGCCGATCGATAAACTCGTACATGCGCTCGCGACGAAGCGTGACCCGGCAACCGATCGGGTAGCCGTCACGGATCTTGAAACTGGCGACCGATTTGCGAGCCCGGGTGACTACCGGCTTCTGGCCAGCGATCTGAGTCATGTCGGCGAGCGCTTTCTCCATGGTCTTCTTGTCGGCCACGGCTTCGCCCACCCCCATGTTGAGGGTCACCTTGCTCAAACGCGGGACCTGCATGACGTTGTCGTAACCGAACTGCTCGCGCAGCTGGCCAACCACGTTGTCCCGATAAAATTCCTGCAACCTTGCCATTTTCTTTTTCCGCCTCAGATATCGACTACTTCACCGGTGGAGCGAAAGAAGCGCACCTTCCGACCGTCTTCCAGAAACTTGAAACCCACGCGATCACCTTGATCCGTTGCCGGGTTGTACAACATCACGTTGGATGCATCGATCGGCGCCTCACGCTCGATGATGCCGCCCGGCTTCTGGGCCTGCGGGTCCGGCTTCTGGTGGCGCTTGATCATGTTGACGTTTTCCACCAGCAGGCGACGATCCTTGAGCACCTTCAGTACGTGCCCACGCTGACCCTTGCTGCGGCCGGCTATCACGATGACTTCGTCGCCCTTGCGTATACGCTCCATTTCCTACTCCTTAAAGAACTTCAGGCGCCAGCGAAACGATCTTCATGAATCGCTCCGAGCGCAATTCGCGCGTGACCGGCCCAAAGATACGCGTGCCGATCGGCTCCAGCTTGTTGTTCAACAACACGGCCGCGTTACCGTCAAAACGGATCAGTGACCCGTCGCGGCGCCTGACTCCCTTGCGGGTCCGGACCACAACTGCGTTGTAGACTTCGCCCTTCTTGACCTTGCCGCGCGGGATGGCATCCTTGACGGTGACCTTGATGACGTCACCGATGTTGGCATAGCGCCGCTTGGAGCCGCCCAGGACCTTGATACACATCAGCTCGCGTGCACCACTATTGTCGGCCGCGGCCAGTCTGGATTGCATTTGAATCATCGCTTTAGCTCCGCTTACTGGGCCCGCTCGACGATCTCGACGACCTGCCAGCTCTTGGTCCGTGAGATCGGACGGGTCTGGCGGATTCGAACGGTATCGCCTTCGTTGCACTCATTATTGGCATCGTGCGCGTGAACCTTGCTCGACCGACGCACGTACTTGCCGTAAAGAGGATGCTTGACCAGCCGCTCCAGGCGAACCGTCACGGTCTTGTCCATCTTGTTGCTGACCACGCGTCCAACCTGGCTGCGCTGTTCGTGAGTTGCTTCGCTCATGCTTGTTCATCCTGTTTCTGATTGAGCACGGTCTTCACCCGAGCAATCTCACGACGAACCCGCTTGAGTTCATGACGCTCGTTCAACTGTCCGCTACCGTGCTGCATGCGCATGGAAAACTGTTCCTTGCGCAGCGTCTGCAGCATTTCCGTCAATTCACCAGAATTCTTCTGGCGCAGTTCACTGGCTTTCATTACATGGACCTCTCTACAAAGGCCGTCTTGACACTAAGCTTGGCGGCGGCACGGCGGAACGCCTCACGGGCTACCTGCTCGCTCACACCTTCGATCTCATAGATCACCCGACCGGGCTGGATCGGAGCGACCCAATATTCGACATTACCCTTGCCCTTGCCCATACGGACTTCGACAGGCTTTTTGGTGATCGGCTTGTCCGGGAACACCCGGATCCACAGCTTTCCACCACGCTTGACATGGCGAGTGATCGCACGACGTGCAGACTCGATCTGGCGTGCGGTAATGAAACCGCGACTGGTCGCCTTCAGGCCGAATTCGCCGAAACTGACGCGGTTGCCCACCCGGGCCAACCCGCGATTGCGGCCTTTCTGCTGCTTTCTGAACTTGGTGCGCTTTGGTTGCAGCATGGCTTAGCTCTCCTTGCGGGCGCCGCCCTTGGTCGACGCCTTGTCTTCGGTGGATTCGCTGTACAAATCGAACACATCGCCCTTGTAGATCCAGACCTTGACGCCGATGACACCGTAGGTGGTCCGCGCCTCGACGTGGGCGTAGTCGACATTGGCACGCAAGGTATGCAGCGGCACGCGGCCTTCGCGATACCACTCGGTGCGAGCGATGTCGGCGCCATTGAGACGCCCACCGACCTGCACCTTGATGCCCAGTGCTCCCAGGCGCATTGCATTGCCGACAGCACGCTTCATGGCGCGGCGGAACATCACGCGTCGCTCGAGCTGCTGGGCGATTGACTCGGCAACCAGCTTGGCGTCGAGCTCGGGCTTGCGAATCTCCGCTACACCGATGTGTGTCGGTACGCCAAGAATCGCGCTGACCTTGCGCCGCAGCCGCTCGATATCTTCACCCTTCTTGCCAATCACGATGCCGGGGCGCGCGGTATGCACGGTGATGCGCGCCGACTTGGCCGGCCGTTCGATCTGAATATGACTGATCGCGGCATGAGCCAGTTCCTTGTTTAGAAACTCGCGTGCCTTCAGATCGGCGCTCAGGTTGGCGGCAAATTCGTCGCCTTCGGCATACCACTTGGAGCTCCAGTCCTTGGCGATCCCCAGCCGAATCCCGATTGGATGTACCTTCTGTCCCATGATGTCCTCTTTAGTCCTCGGCCACGACGACGGTTATATGACTGGTGCGCTTCAGGATGCGGGTATACCGCCCCTTGGCCCGGGCCCGACCGCGTTTGAATGTCGGCCCTTCATCGACGAATATCCGGCTGACCTTGAGCTCGTCAATATCGGCACCAGCATTGTGCTCGGCGTTGGCAACCGCCGACATCAGCACCTTGCGCACGATATGCGCTGCCTTCTTGTTGCTGAAGGTCAGCACTTCTTCGGCCTTTTCAACCGGCAGGCCGCGCACCTGGTCGGCGACCAGCCGCACCTTCTGGGCAGAAATCCGCGCGCCCTTGAGTTTCGCTATTGCTTCCATCGCTGTGCCCACTCTGATTACTTGGTCCTGCGGTCACCGGAGTGACCTTTGAAGGTACGCGTCGGCGCGAATTCACCGAGCTTGTGCCCGACCATGTTTTCGTTGATCAGGATCGGCACGTGCTGACGTCCGTTGTGCACCGCAATGGTCAAACCAACCATATCGGGCAGAATCATGGAACGCCGTGACCAGGTCTTGATCGGACGCTTGCTGTTTGTTTCCAGGGCCGTTTGCACCTTCACCTGCAGGTGATGATCGACGAACGGACCCTTTTTGATCGAACGTGGCATGGCCTTTTCCCGTAATTACCGTTTCTTGCGACGACGGACAATGAACTTGGTTGTCCGCTTGTTGTGTCGCGTTTTCTTGCCCTTGGTGCCCTGACCCCAGGGAGTCACCGGATGACGACCGCCTGAGGTGCGCCCTTCACCACCACCGTGGGGATGATCGACCGGGTTCATGGCGACACCCCGAACCGTCGGACGGACACCCCGCCAGCGCTTTGCGCCGGCCTTGCCGAGCTTTTCGAGATTGTGCTCGACATTGGCTACCTGGCCAATCGTTGCCCGACAGCGCGAATGAACCTTGCGCATCTCGCCGGACCGCAGCAGCACCGTGGCGTACTGGCCCTCACGGGCCACCAGCTGCACCGCAGCGCCGGCGCTGCGCGCCAGCTGCCCACCCTTGCCGGGCTTGAGCTCGACATTGTGGATCTGGGTGCCGACCGGAATGCTGCGAAGCTGCATGGCATTTCCCGGCTTGATCGGCGCTTCCGAACCGCTGAGCACCTGATCACCGGCACGCACATTGCGCGGCGCCAGAATGTAGCGACGCTCACCGTCGGCATACTTGATCAGCGCGATGTGCGCACTCCGGTTCGGATCGTATTCGATCCGCTCGACCACACCCTTGACGCCGTCCTTGTTGCGACGGAAGTCGATCAGGCGATAGCGACGCTTGTGCCCGCCACCGCGATGCCGGGTAGTAATACGACCGTAGCTGTTACGACCACCGGTAGAGGACTTGCTTTCGAGCAACGGCTCATAAGGCTTACCCTTCCACAGGTAATCATGCTTGATCCTGACCTGGCCGCGACGGCCCGGAGAGGTCGGTTTTGACTTGACGATTGCCATCTTCCTGGCCCTTTACTAGTCTGCCTGCAACTCTTCGATGGTCTGGCCGGCCTTGATTCTCACATAGGCCTTCTTCCAGTCCTTTTGACGTCCGGGGCGCATCCGGAAGGACTTGCTCTTGCCCTTGACCTTCAGCACGCGAACCTGCTCGACGTCGACCTCGAACAGCTTCTCCACGGCCCGGCTGATTTCCTGCTTGGTGGCATCCAGGGCGACTTCAAATACGTACTGGTTTGAGTCGGCCTGCAAACGTGCGGTCTTTTCCGACACGTGAGGCATGCGGATGACCTGATAGATTCGTTCATTGTTCATGCCAGCCACTCCTGTATCTTTTCCACGGCAGCCCGGGTCATCACAACCTTGTCGGCACCGACCAGGCTCACCGGATCCAGACGGTCGGCAGCCAGCACGTGGACACCGCGCAGGTTGCGGCTACCCAGGTACAGATTGGTGTCGATCTCGGCGTCGACCAGCAGACCGCGCTCGAATTCCAGCTCGTTGAGACGCTCGCGCATCAGGCGGGTCCTCGGCTCGGCCAGATTCAGGTCATCAACCACTACCAGCCGCTGCTGGCGAACCAGTTCCGACAGAATCGCCTTCATCGCGCTGCGGTACTGCTTGCGGTTCACTTTCTTGGTGAAGTCGCGCGGCTGGGCAGCAAAGGTCACGCCACCACCTCTCCACAGCGGGCTGCGAATAGTGCCGGCCCGCGCGTTACCGGTGCCTTTCTGGCGCCACGGCTTGCGTCCACCACCGCGCACTGCCGAGCGATTTTTCTGGGCCTTGGTTCCGGCCCGTCCACCGGACAGGTAGGAAACCACCACCTGGTGAACCAGCGGCTCGGAGAAATCACGACCGAATATCGCGTCGGAAACCTGCAGCTTGCCGCCGCCAGTAATCTCGAGTTCCATGTTTGACTTCCTCATGCCTTGATCGATGGCCGCAACAGCACATGGCCGCCGGCAGCGCCCGGTACGGCGCCGCGAATCAGGATCAGATGACGTTCCGGATCGACCCGGACCACACTCAGATTGAGCGTGGTGACGCGCTCATCACCCATGTGGCCGGCCATCTTCTTGCCCTTGAACACCCGGCCGGGCGTCTGGCACTGGCCGATCGAACCGGGCGCACGATGCGACAGCGAGTTGCCGTGAGTGGCATCCTGCATACGGAAATTATGGCGCTTGACCACGCCAGCGAAGCCCTTGCCCTTGCTGGTGCCGGTAACATCAACTTTCTGACCGGGCTCAAAGCGCTCAACGGTGATTTCGGCACCCACGGCCAAACCATCTAGCTCGGATTCATCGAGCCGGAATTCCCACAGGCCTTCACCGGCTTCGACGCCGGCCTTGGCAAAGTGGCCGGCCTGGGGCCGGTTGACCAAAGACGTACGCTTGTTGCCCGCCGTAACCTGGATGGCCGTATAGCCATCACGGTCCTTGTCGCGGATCTGCGTGATCCGGTTGGGCTGAACCTCGATAACCGTCACCGGGATGGAGTTGCCTTCCTCGGTGAAGATGCGGGTCATGCCGCGCTTGCGTCCTACCAATCCGATCGCCATAGCATCAATTCCTGAAATATCGTTTCCTGACAATCCGCTCTCAATACAGCTTGATCTGGACGTCCACACCGGCCGCCAGGTCAAGCTTCATAAGGGCATCCACGGTCTTGTCGTTGGGATCGACAATATCCAGCAGGCGCTTGTGGGTGCGGATTTCATACTGATCCCGCGCATCCTTGTTGACATGCGGGGAAATCAGCACCGTGTAGCGCTCCTTGCGAGTCGGCAAAGGAATCGGACCACGCACCTGCGCACCGGTCCGCTTGGCCGTCTCGACGATTTCCTGCGTCGACCGATCGATCAAGCGATGGTCGAAGCCCTTCAAACGAATTCGGATTTTCTGTTCGGCCATTGCCGTACGCCTTTGAGTCTGTTAAAGATCTATCCATCGCTGCCGTTTTTCGGCGGCAGCACATCCTGCTCAGTCATCCCGCCGGGGCCAGATCGGCATTTCGCCCATCGTCCTGGCGGTTAAGGTCAGGTGCAGCCCAAAGCTGCCTGTTTCAATACCCTGACCTTCGTTACCCGTTAAATCTGCCGTTATTCGTGGATCTTGGCGACCACGCCGGCGCCGACGGTGCGGCCACCTTCGCGAATCGCAAAGCGCAGGCCCTCTTCCATCGCAATCGGCGCAATCAGCTCGACCTGCATCTGCACGTTGTCTCCAGGCATCACCATCTCGACACCTTCCGGCAGCTCCACCGAACCAGTCACATCCGTCGTGCGGAAGTAAAACTGCGGACGATAACCCTTGAAAAACGGCGTGTGACGACCGCCTTCCTCCTTGGAAAGCACGTACACCTCCGCCTCAAACTTGGTGTGCGGCGTGATCGAACCCGGCTTCGCCAGCACCTGACCACGCTCCACATCATCACGCTTGGTGCCGCGAAGCAGCACACCCACGTTGTCGCCAGCCTGACCCTGGTCAAGCAGCTTGCGGAACATCTCCACACCCGTGCAGGTCGTCTTGGTGGTGTCCTTGATACCAACAATCTCGATCTCGTCTCCCACCGTGACAATCCCGCGCTCAACACGACCCGTCACCACCGTGCCACGACCGGAAATCGAAAATACATCCTCGATCGGCATCAAAAACGGCTTGTCCGTGTCACGCTCCGGCTCCGGAATATAGTCATCCAGCGCCTGAACCAGCTCAAGAATCGACGGCACACCAATCGGGCTTTCATCACCTTCCAGCGCCTTCAGCGCAGATCCCTTGATGATCGGCGTGTCATCACCCGGAAAATCATAGTCACTCAACAGCTCGCGGACTTCCATCTCCACCAGCTCCAGCAACTCCTCGTCGTCAACCATGTCCGCCTTGTTCATGTACACCACAATGTACGGAACACCCACCTGACGGGCCAGCAGAATGTGCTCGCGCGTCTGAGGCATCGGGCCATCGGCCGCGCTCACCACCAGAATCGCACCATCCATCTGCGCCGCACCCGTGATCATGTTCTTCACATAGTCAGCATGGCCCGGACAGTCCACGTGACCATAGTGACGTCCGTCAGACTCATACTCCACGTGCGCCGTCGCAATCGTGATCCCGCGCGCACGTTCCTCCGGCGCGTTGTCGATCTGATCGTAGGCCTTGAACTCGCCACCACGCGCTTCCGCGCAAACCTTCGTCAGCGCCGCCGTCAAGGTCGTCTTGCCATGGTCAACGTGGCCAATCGTGCCAACGTTCACGTGGGGCTTGGTACGTTCGAATTTTGCCTTGGACAT
>SKQS01000060.1 GCA_007118895.1 Wenzhouxiangella sp. | reverse complement strand
GGGTGATGATCAACCCGCCGGCCAGCCGGTCGCTGATCTGTTCGTGGCTCAGGCCGGTCTTTTTCTTCAGAAGCTCCCACTCGTAGGAGTTGACGGTCAGCCAGTCGGCGTTGGCGATCATCCCCTCAAGTTCCTCGCCATTGAACATCGGCAGCCCCTGGCCGGGGTCGAAGATGTGCGGTATGCCGGCGGCGGCGAACTGTTCGGAGTGATCGAGCATGGCCTGCCTGCCGTCGGGCGAGACGATGCCGAAGCCGATACTGCCGTCGTCCGGAACGCGGTTCTGGTGGTTTTCGTTCATCGCGCCGGGGTGGAAGGCGGTGATCTGGTTGTCGTCGATATCGGTGGTGATGTAGGCCTGGGCAGTGTAGTGCTCGGGGTCGATGCGCACGTACCGGGTGTCGATATCCAACCGGTCCAGGTAGCGGGCGTAGTCGTCGAAGTCGTGGCCTACGCTGGCCATGGGCAGCGGTTCGCCGCCGAGCTTCTTCAGGCTGTAGGCGATATTTCCGGCGCAGCCGCCGAAATTGCGCTTCAGTCCCGGCACCAGGAAGGCCACGTTGAGCATGTGGGTCTTGTCGGGCAGGATGTGGTCCTTGAATGGCTCGGGAAATACCATGATGGTGTCGTAGGCCAGCGAGCCGCAGATCAGAACGGACATCGGCGAATTACCTGTCAGGCTTGAGTCAATCGCGTATTCTATGCGTTCGAGCCGAATCTGTTGTTGCCGGCTGCGGGACTGCTTGCTACATTAGCCGGTCTTTTGTCGCAGCCAGGACTTTCCCGGACTACGTATTTATGTTCAAACGCTTGCGCGGAATTTTCTCCAACGACCTGTCCATTGACCTGGGCACGGCCAATACCCTGATCTTCGTGCGCGGTCAGGGCATTGTGCTCAACGAGCCATCGGTGGTAGCTGTGCGCATGGAGCGCGGGCCGGGCGGGCCGCAGACGGTCGCCTCGGTGGGCGCCGAGGCCAAGCGCATGCTGGGCCGCACGCCCGGCAACATCCGCACCACACGGCCACTGAAGGACGGGGTGATTGCCGACTTCAACATGACCGAGCAGATGCTGCAGCACTTCATCAAGAAGGTGCATTCCTCGCGTTTTCTGCGGCCCAGCCCGCGGGTACTGGTGTGCGTGCCGTGCTCCTCGACCCAGGTCGAGCGCCGCGCGATCCGCGAATCCGCCGAGGGCGCCGGGGCGCGCGAGGTGTTTCTGATCGAAGAGCCGATGGCCGCGGCGATCGGCGCCGGCATTCCGATTCACGAGGCGCGCGGGTCGATGGTGCTGGATATCGGTGGCGGGACCACCGAGGTCGCGGTGCTGTCGCTCAACGGCATCGTCTACTCCAATTCGGTGCGCATGGGCGGCGATCATTTCGACGAGGCCATCATCAACTACGTGCGCCGCTCCTATGGCACGCTGATCGGCGAGTCGACCGCCGAGCGGATCAAGATGGAGATCGGCTGCGCCTATCCGCTGGAAGAACTGGCTGAAATGCAGGTATCCGGCCGCAACCTGGCCGAGGGCGTGCCGAAGATGATCACGCTGAACAGCAACGAAATCCTCGAGGCCTTGAGCGAGCCGTTGTCGTCGATTACCAGCGCGGTCAAGACGGCGCTGGAGCAGACGCCGCCGGAGCTGTGTGCCGATGTGGCCGAGACCGGGATCGTGCTGACCGGTGGCGGGGCCTTGCTGCGCGGCCTGGACAGGCTGCTGATGGACGAGACCGGATTGCCGGTGATCATTGCCGACGATCCGCTGACCTGCGTGGCTCGCGGCGGCGGGCGGGCGCTTGAAATGATGGATGAAAATCGCGGCGATTTCTTTTCGGTGGGTTGAGCCTGCCGACCCGAAGATTACCGGTCGTTTTCATGGCCGGCGCCAGCGGGCGTCCGGCGGGATCCTGCCAGATGTCTGACGTAGCATGAGTGCCCCGGAAGGCCCACTGTCGCGGAGCTTGCTGGGCGAGTTCGGGGGACGAACCTCGCGGCTGATGTTCTATGCCCTGGCGGCGATTTCGCTGATGGCGCTGGACTATCGTGGCCACTATGTCGATCAAATCCGCCAGACAGCGGCCCTGCTGGTCGAGCCGGCAACGCTGCTCATCGAGGCGCCGGTGACCGCCATCGATCGGCTCATGCAGGATTTCCAGTCCCGCCAGCAGCTGCTGGATCGCATGGCCGAGCTGGAGCGGCGCTGGCTGATCGATCAGGCGCGTATCGGCGTGCTCGAGGATCTGTCCGCGGAAAACCGCGAGTTGCGCCGCCTGCTCGGCGCGATGGGTCGCCTGGAGTCGGAGTTCGTGGCGGCCGAGCTGATGAACATCGATCTCAATCCGTTCTCCCACCGGGTGCTGATCAACCGCGGCCGGGTTGATGGTCTCAGTGCGGGCCAGGCGGTCATCGATGCCACCGGTGTGATCGGCCAGATCGACCGCGTGCAGCGTCACAGCGCCGTGGTCATCCTGATCTCCGACCCCGACCATGCGCTGCCGGTGCGAATCCAGCGCACCCTCCTGAGAACCGTTGCTTATGGCAGCGGTCGTACCGATCAGCTTCGCCTGCCCGATTTGCCGATGAATGTTGATCTGGAGCCCGGCGACCTGCTGGTCACCTCGGGCCTGGGCGGGCATTTTCCGCCCGGCCTGCCGGTGGCCACCGTCACCGACATCGAACGCCGTCCGGGCCAGGCCTTTGCCCTGGCCACGGCGCGCCCGCTGGCCGAACTGGCCGGCGGGCGGCATGTGCTGGTGATCGAAGCGCGTGTCCCGGAGTCCGTTCCATGAGCCGGCGCGAACAAGGCAACGGTCTGCTGTTGACCAGCCTGGTCATGGCTATCGTACTGACCATCGTGCCGCTGCCGCCCATGCTGGCTCCGCTGAAGCCCTACTGGGTGGCGCTGGTGATGATTTACTGGCACCTGGAGGCCGGTCGGCTCAGGCACCTGGGCCAGGCATTCGTGCTGGGGCTGGTGGTGGATCTGCTGACCGGCTCGTTGCTGGGCATGCACGCGCTGAGTCTGATCATTCTGAGCTACCTGCTGGGCCGGTTCCGGGCGCGGATCCGTTTCTTTCCGCCCTGGCAGCAGGCAGCGGCGATCCTGGCGCTGCTGGTCAATGACCGCATCGTGCAGCTATGGATCGTGGTGCTGGCTGATCGTGGCTTGCCTGAATGGAGCTGGTGGCTTTCGCCGCTGGTCGGGGTGGCGATCTGGCCCTGGCTGTTTCTGGGGCTGGACGCGCTGCGTCAGCGCCAGCGCCTGAGCAGGAGCAGCTGATGGCGGGCTGGTTGAGCATGCGCGAAAAGGCCGGGACGATGCGCGATGAACAGCAGGAACGGCGGATCGTGCTGCGCCGCTTTCAGCTGCTTGCGCTGGCAGTGATAATTGCCATCAGTCTGCTCGGTTTCCGCTATGCCAGCCTGCAGCTGGGCGGTTTCGAGACCTATGCGGCGCGAGCCGAGGACAACAGGGTCCGGCTCAGGCCGCTGCCGCCGAACCGGGGCCTGATCCTCGACCGGCACGGCCGGGTGGTGGCCGAAAATCGGCCGGCGTTCCGGCTCGTGCTGGTGCCAGAGCGGACCGGGGACGTGACTGCCATGCTGGCAGAGCTGGAAGCGCTGGTGACCATCAGCGAGGACGAGCTTGGCCGATTTCACCGGCAGCGACAGCGCTCGCGGCCGTTCGAGTCGATCATTCTAAAGACCGCACTCGACGAGGAGGAACTGGCCCGCCTGGCGGTCAATCGCCACCGTCTGACCGGCGTGGAGGTCGAGCCCTACCTGACCCGACACTATCCGTATGGCGAGCTGCTGGCCCATGTGGTTGGTTACGTCGGGCGAATTGACGAGGCTGATCTGCGCCGGCTGGGACGCGAACGCTATCGTGGCACCACCCACGTCGGCAAGACCGGTATCGAGCGCTTTTACGAGCACCGCCTGCATGGCCAGACCGGCGTCGAGCGCGTCGAGACCAATGCCCAGGGGCGCGTGCTGCAGGTCATGGAGAGAACCGATCCGGTCCCCGGCGAGGACATTGTCCTGACCATAGACATCGACATCCAGGCCGAGGCGGTCGCTGCACTGGGCCATTACGCCGGCGCCGTGGTGGTCATCGACATCCATACCGGCGAGGTGCTGGCGCTGGTCAGTCAGCCGGGTTTTGACCCCAATCGTTTCGTGCACGGCGTCAGCCGCGAGTATTACCAGGGCCTGCTGAGTTCACCGCAGCGGCCGCTGTTCAACCGCTTTCTCGCCGGTGGCTACGAGCCGGGCTCGACGATCAAGCCGTTCATTGCCCTGGCCGGCCTGGAGGCCGGTTTGATTAGCCCCGAAACCCGGGTGTTTTCACGTGGCTGGTTCGAGTTGCCTGGCCACTCACGTCGCTATCGCGACTGGCGCGAGGGCGGCCATGGCTGGGTCAATCTGGAGTCCGCGCTGGCCGAGTCGGTCAACGTGTATTTCTATCAGCTGGCTGTTGACCTCGGCATAGACCGGATTTCGCGTGAACTGGCGCTGTTCGGTTTCGGTCGCGCCACCGGGCTGGACCTGCTGGGCGAGCAGCACGGTATCCTGCCGACCCGACGCTGGAAGATGGCCACTTTCGGCGAACCGTGGTTTCCCGGGGAGACCGTAATCACCGGGATAGGCCAGGGGTTCACCGTGGTCACGCCGCTGCAGCTGGCCCATGCCACTGCCGCCCTGGCCGGACGTGGACAGACCGCGCCGCCCTGGCTGGTCGATCCCAGGCCGCACCAGCGCATGATCGACCATCATCCCGACCACTGGGGTGCGGTGTTCGAGGGTCTGAAGGCAGTCGTACACGGACCGCGCGGCACCGCTCGCGAGGTGGCCGCGCAGCTGCCGTTCATGGTGGCCGGCAAGACCGGGACTGCCCAGGTATACGGCTTGCCGCAGGATGAGCAGGAGCGTCGTGACCGCGACGAGGTGCCGGAGCATCTGCGCAATCATGCGTTGTTTACCGGTTTCGCGCCGCTTGAGGATCCGCGGTTTGCCGTGACCGTGGTCGTCGAGCACGGCGGCGGCGGGGCCAGCGTGGCGGCGCCGGCCGCAGCCAGGGTTCTGCGCGTGCTGGCAGAAACTCCATGATGATTGCCACTACCCGCACATGGCCGGTGGTGATGATGCCGCAACTGCGCCTGGATCCATGGTTGACCGGGCTGCTGCTGGTCCTGGTCGGCTGCGGACTGATGGTGCTCTACAGCGCCACCGAGCAGAGCACCGCGCTGCTATTGCGGCAGTCGGTACGCCTTGGTCTGGGATTGGTACTGATGCTGATTGCCGCCCAGCTGCCGCCGCAACTGCTGCGCCTGTGGGCGCCATGGTTTCTCGTCGCCGGGGTTGTCTTGCTGATCGCGGTCGATCTTTTTGGGGTCGGCCGCGGCGCCCGTCGCTGGCTGGACCTTGGCGTGATCCGGTTTCAGCCCTCGGAGTTGATCAAGCTGGCCTTGCCGTTGACCCTGGCCGCCCTGCTGCATCGTCGAACGCTGCCAGCCGGCTGGCGCGAGCTGCTGCTGGCAGCCTTGATGATCGCCGTGCCGGTGGGTCTTATCCTGCGCCAGCCAGATCTGGGCACCGCCGTTCTGGTTGCCGCCAGCGGCTTGTGCGTGCTGTTTCTGGCCGGTGTACGCTGGCGGCTGATTTTCGGCCTGCTGGGGGCGCTGGCCGCGGCCCTGCCGCTGGTCTGGTTCAATCTGCATGATTACCAGAAAAACCGCATCCTGACCTTTCTCAACCCCGAATCCGATCCGCTGGGACAGGGCTGGAACATCATCCAGTCCAAGATCGCGATTGGCTCGGGCGGCATCAGCGGCAAGGGCTGGCTGACCGGCACCCAGTCGCGACTGGAGTTTCTGCCCGAACCGCACACGGACTTCATTTTTGCCGTGCTGGCCGAGGAGTTCGGTTTTTTCGGTGTGCTTGCCATCCTGATTCTCTACGCTGCCATTGTCTTGCGCGGGCTGTACCTGGCCACTCAGGCCCGTGACACTTTCGGGCGGCTGCTTGCCGGCAGCCTGGTGTTCATGTTCTTTCTCTACGTGGTGGTCAATATCGGCATGGTCAGCGGCCTGTTGCCGGTAGTGGGCGTGCCGTTGCCGTTGATCAGCTACGGCGGCACCTCGGCGGCTACCCTGCTGGCCGGTTTCGGGCTGGTCATGGGGGTCTACAGCCGTCGTCGATTCATGGGCTGAGTGGCAAAACTTTTCGTCGGTTCCAGGCTCTATACTGGTCACATCATTTCCAATACGAGGACTCCCGCCCCGATGATTCGAACAGCTTTGATGCTGGCGCTGGTGCTGGCAATGCAGGTCGCCGTTGGCGAAGAGACGCACCCGGGAGCCGAGCGCTTCGTCGAACGTGCGGTTGCCGAGCATGGGCTCGATGCCGACGAAGTGCGCCGCGTGCTGGCCGATGCCCGCTACCAGCAGTCGATCATCGACGCCATTACCCGCCCGGCCGAGGCCCGGCCCTGGTATCGCTACCGCCCGATCTTCATTACCGATACCCGAATCGACGCCGGTGTCGAGTTCTGGCGCGCCAACGGCAGGCTGCTGGCAGAGGTTTCCGAGCACTTCGGGGTGCCGGAGTCGGTCATCGTCGCCATCGTCGGGGTAGAAACCAATTTCGGCATGATCACCGGCAGTTTCCGGGTCATCGATGCGCTCGCTACCCTGGGTTTCTACTATCCGCGCCGGGCCGATTTCTTCGCTTCCGAGCTGGCCCATTTCCTGCGCCTGGCCAGCGAGGAAAACCTGCCGGTGTTCGAGGTGCGCGGATCCTATGCCGGCGCCATGGGCATCGGACAGTTCATTCCGTCGAGCTATCGCGCCTATGCGGTGGATTTTGACGGCTCAGGCCGCCGCGACCTGTGGCGCTCACTGCCCGATGCACTGGGTTCAGTGGCCAATTACCTGGCCGTCCATCGCTGGCAGACCGGCGCGCCGGTTGCCCTGCCGGCGCATGCCCCCGAAGGCGTGCCGGACGGCGAGTTCGGCATGCAGCTTCGCCATACCCTGGCCGAGATTGCGGCCATGGGCGTGGAATTCGATGCCGATGGGCTGGATCCGGAAACCCCGGCGACCGTGGTGGCCCTGGAACTGGAGGACGGCATGGAGTACTGGATCGGGCTGAACAATTTCTATGTCATTACCCGCTACAACCGCTCCCCGCTGTATGCGATGGCGGTCAAGCAGCTGGCAGGGGCGATCGCCGAGCGGGCGCAATGAATCGCGCGCTGGCGCTGGCCTTGCTGCTCATGCTGCTGGCGGCTTGCGCGCCGCGACCGGTTCGCGATGTCGAGCAGCCGGTCGAGGATCCACTGCCGCCGGATGGTCCGCCGGCGGTAGCAGTCGATGTCAGTCATCTTCCCGAGCCGGTGCCGCGGCCGGAGCCGTTGAGCGCCTATGGCAACCACTCGCCTTACGAGGTATTCGGACAGACCTATCATGTCATGACCTCGGCCGATGGCTACGAGGAAGAGGGCCTGGCCTCCTGGTACGGTATTCGCTTTCACGGCCAGCCGACCTCCTCCGGCGAGCCCTACGACATGCACCAGCTTACTGCCGCGCATCGCACGCTGCCGCTGCCGAGCTGGGTCGAGGTTGAACGGCTGGACACCGGACAGCGCCTGATCGTGCGAGTCAACGACCGCGGCCCTTTCCATTCCGATCGCATCATCGATCTGTCCTGGGCGGCGGCGCAGCGGCTGGGCATGGTCGAGGCCGGCACCGCCCCGGTGCGCGTTCGCGCCATCACCTTTGACGAACCACGCCAGGTGGTTCATCTGCCGATGCACTTGCCGGTGAAACTGCAGATCGGCGCGTTCGGCGAGCGTGAGCGAGCCGCCGAGGTGT
>SKQS01000154.1 GCA_007118895.1 Wenzhouxiangella sp. | reverse complement strand
GCTCCGCTGGCGCTGACCATCTTTGCCTGGGTCTTTCTCTGGAATCTCATGGACCTGGTGCCGGTCGACTACGTCCCCACCCTCATGTACGTCCTCGGTGTGGATTACTTCCGGATCGTGCCCTCAGCGGACGTCAACGCACCATTCGGGCTGTCCATGACCGTGCTGGTGATCATTCTGATCTACAGCGTCAAGGGCAAGGGTTTTGCCGGGTTCGGCAAGGAGCTCCTGTTCCATCCGTTCGGCAAGAACCCGCTTTTGTGGCCGGCCAATATCCTGCTCAACCTGGTCGAGCTGATCGCCAAGCCGGTTTCACTGGCGCTACGACTTTTCGGCAACCTGTATGCCGCCGAGCTGATCTTCGTTCTGATTGCCCTGTTGCCGTGGTGGATACAGTTCATCCCCGGCGGCGCCTGGGCGATATTCCATATTCTGGTCGTGCCATTGCAGGCATTCATCTTCATGACCCTGACGATCGTTTACCTGTCTCTGGCTTACGAAGAACACTAGATCAAGAAGAACACTACAAGTGAATTTTTTGAAGTAAAACCTTGTTTGACTTTTCCGCATTGACCTCAGGAGACACCAAGTGGAAACCATTGCTCTGATCGCCCAAGTCCAGTCCAGCACCGCCATTGCGGTTGGAATGATTTTCGCATTCGCCGCGCTCGGTACCGGGATCGGTTTCGGCCTGCTCGGCGGCAAGTTCCTGGAAGGCGCCAGCCGCCAGCCCGAACTGGCCGGCATGCTGCAGGTTCGCATGTTCATCATCGCCGGTCTGCTTGACGCGCTGTCCATCATCGGCGTGGCCTTCGCAGCCCTGCTGCTGTTCGCCAACCCGCTGCTCGGGGCGCTCGGCTGATTACGCCTTGTGCGTAAACATCTCTGAAACCAACAGAACTTAAGGCTCCAATATGCTACCGAGTATCTGGACACTGATCGGTCAGGCGGGCACCTTCCTGGTCTTCATCTGGGCGGTCATGAAATTCGTCTGGCCGCCGCTGGTTCAGGCCATGGAAGAGCGGCGCCAGAAGATTGCCGAAGGCCTTGCCCAGTCCGAAGAGGCCGAGCAGGCTCTGGATCGGGCGCGCGTCGAAGCCGAGGAGATCATTCGCGAGTCCCGTCGCAAGGCCGGCGAGATCATTGAGCAGGCCGGCAAGCGCGGCACGCAGATCGTCGAGCAGGCCAAGCAGGACGCCATCGCTGAACGTGATCGCCAGGTGGCGGCGGCCGAGGCTGAAATCCGGCTGGCCACCAACCAGGCTCGTGATGCACTGCGCAAGCGTCTGGCCGAGCTGGCTGTGGCCGGCGCCGGCCAGGTGATCGAGAAGGAAATCGATGCCGGCAAGCATCGAGACATGCTCGACCGGCTGGCAGCGGAACTTTAGGCGGACGCAAAAACATGATCAATCGCACAACTCTGGCCAGACCCTATGCCCGCGCGGCTTTCGAGGTCGCCCGACAGTCCGCTACGCTCGATCAATGGAGTTCCAGTCTTGCGCTGGCTTCGGCGACAGCGGCCAGCGATGAGGTTCGCCAGTTTTCCGGCGATCCCCGGGTGGCTCGGGAGCAGTTGCTCAAGCTGCTGGTCGATGTTGGCGAGGGGCGATTCGACGATCAGTTCGTCAACTTCCTCAAGGTGCTGCTGACCTACGGACGACTTGACCTGCTGCCCGAGATCGCTGCCCAGTACGAGTTTTTGCGCCGCGAGGCCGAGGCACGCATTCGTGTACAGGTCGCATCGGCCATGCCGATGTCGGAACAGCAGACCGAAGTGCTTACCCAGCGTCTCAAGAGCCGGTTCGGTCGCGAGGTCGAGCTCGAAATCGAGATTGATCCCGACCTGATCGGTGGTGCGGTGATTCGAGCCGGCGATCTGGTGATCGACGGAAGTGTGCGCGGAAGACTGGAGCAGCTGGGCCGTAGCCTGGGCCGCTAGACCGGTCGGAATCGAAACCGAATAACGTTATTCAGGATTGCAAGCGATGCAACAGACCCTCAACCCGACAGAAATTTCCGAGCTGATCCGCAAGCGCGTTGAACAGTTCGAAGTTACCTCGCAAGCCCGTACCGAAGGTACCGTGGTCAGCGTATCCGATGGCATTTGCCGCCTTCACGGGCTGGCCGATGTCATGCAGGGTGAAATGATCGAATTCCCCGGCGAAACCTATGGCCTGGCGCTCAATCTCGAGCGCGACTCGGTAGGCGCGGTGGTCATGGGTGAATACCGCCACATCAAGGAAGGCGATACGGTGCGTTGTACCGGACGTATCCTGGAAGTGCCGGTTGGCCCGGGCCTGCTTGGCCGGGTGGTCGATGCGCTGGGTAACCCGATCGACGGTAACGGTCCGATCGAGTCGACCGGCACCGAGCCGATTGAAAAGATTGCCCCCGGCGTCATTACTCGCCAGAGCGTCGACCAGCCGGTTCAGACTGGCCTGAAGTCGATCGACGCCATGGTGCCGATCGGTCGCGGTCAGCGCGAACTGATCATCGGCGACCGCCAGACCGGCAAGACCGCGGTGGCGATTGACGCGATCATCAGCCAGAAGGGCACCGGCATCAAGTGTATCTACGTAGCGGTCGGCCAGAAAGCCTCCTCGGTGGCCAACGTGGTGCGCAAGCTCGAAGAGCACGGCGCCATGGATCACACCATCGTCGTTGCCGCCAACGCTTCCGAATCGGCGGCACTGCAATACATCGCCCCGTATGCCGGTTGCGCCATGGGCGAGTATTTCCGCGATCGCGGTGAGGATGCGCTGATCGTTTATGACGACCTGACCAAGCAGGCCTGGGCCTATCGCCAGGTCTCATTGCTGCTGAGGCGCCCGCCGGGTCGTGAAGCCTATCCCGGTGACGTGTTCTACCTGCATTCGCGCCTGCTCGAGCGCGCCGCGCGCGTCAACGCCGATTATGTGGAAAAGATGACCAATGGCGAGGTCAAGGGCCAGACCGGTTCACTGACCGCTCTGCCGATCATCGAGACCCAGGCCGGTGACGTGTCGGCATTCGTTCCGACCAACGTGATCTCGATTACTGACGGGCAGATCTTCCTTGAGACCGATCTGTTCAATGCCGGTATTCGTCCGGCCATTAACGCCGGACTTTCGGTATCGCGAGTCGGCGGCGCTGCCCAGACCAAGATCATCAAGAAGCTGGGCGGCGGTGTTCGCCTGGCCCTGGCACAGTATCGCGAGCTGGCGGCCTTTTCGCAGTTTGCCTCCGACCTGGATGAAGCAACCCGCAAGCAGCTCGAGCGCGGACAGCGCATCACCGAGCTGATGAAGCAGCCGCAGTATTCGCCGTTGTCGGTGGCCGAGATGGCAGTCAGCCTGTTTGCAGGCAACGAAGGCTACCTCGATGATCTGGCGCTCAACAAGGTGGTGGATTTCGAGCGCGCACTGCATGATTTCATGCGCAGCTCGTACCAGCCGCTGCTGGACAAGATCAACGAGTCCGGTGACTGGAACGACGAGCTGGCCAGCGAAATGAAGGCTGCGCTGGACGACTTCAAGGCCACCGGAAGTTGGTGATTAATGACGGTGAGAGGAAGAGAGGAGTCGAGGCAAGAGGGTTTTCCCTCTCCCTTCTTTCCTCTTTGCCTCTTACCGGCCGGATCCAAGCCTGGAAGCGCGCATAGTCGTAACCGAGCCAAACAAGGCAACTTCACATGAGCAGCTCAAAGGAAATCGTCGGCAAGATCAAGAGCGTCCAGAACACGCGCAAGGTGACTCGCGCGCTGGAGATGGTCTCGGCCAGCAAGATCCGCAAGGCCCAGGACTTGATGCAGGCTTCCCGGCCGTATGCACGGATGATGAAGCAGGTCATCGGCCACCTGGCGCACGCCAATCCGGAGTTTCGCCACCCGTTCACCATCGAGCATGAGGAAGTGCGGCGGGTTGGCTACGTTATCGTGGCGACCGATCGCGGTCTGTGCGGCGGGCTCAACAACAACATGTTCCGCCGGCTCCTGGGCGAATTTCGCCAGTGGGAAGAGCAGGGTGTAGAGGTCACGACCGTGATCATCGGCCGCAAGGCCGCTCAGTTCTTCCGCCGACTGAAGGTGCATGTTTCGGCGGCGACCCAGGATCTGGGGGAAAAGCCGCGACTGGAAGACCTGATCGGGTCGATCAAGGTGGTGCTGGACGGTTATCGCAACGGCGATCTCGACCGCCTGTTCGTGTGCTACAACCACTTCGTCAATACCATGACACAGCGTCCGACCTTCGATCAGCTGCTGCCGCTGCCGCCGACCAGCGATGAACCCATGCTGCAGAACTGGGATTATCTCTATGAGCCGGATGCCGAGAGCCTGCTTGATGAGTTCCTGACCCGCTATATCGAGTCGCTGGTTTACCAGGCCACCCTGGAAAACCTGGCCAGCGAGCACGCAGCGCGCATGGTGGCAATGAAGAGCGCATCGGACAACGCCTCTAACCTGATCGACGAGTTGAGGCTGGTTTACAACAAGGCACGCCAGGCCGCGATCACCCAGGAGATCTCCGAGATCGTCGGTGGTGCGGCGGCGGTCTAAGGATGAAACGGGAAACGGGAAATGGAAAACGAGCAGTTCGTACCGCGCTCTCGTCTTACTTTTTTCGTTTTTCGTTTGAGCAACGGGAAAGAATTGAAAAACCTGGTTTCGACGCAAGCCGCGAACGAAGCCACCAATACTTGAGGAATAGCCAATGAGTTCCGGAAAGATCGTACAAATCATCGGTGCCGTCGTAGACGTGGAGTTTCCCCGTGGTGCCGTGCCCAAGGTCTATGACGCGCTTAAGGTGGACGATACCGAGATCACCCTGGAAGTTCAGCAGCAGCTGGGTGACGGCGTGGTTCGCACCATTGCGCTGGGCTCCACCGATGGTCTCAAGCGTCATCGCGCGGTCAGCAACACCGGCGCGCCGATCCAGGTGCCGGTCGGCACCAAGACCCTGGGCCGGGTGATGGATGTGCTTGGCAACCCGATCGACGAGGCCGGCGAGGTCGGTGCCGAGGAACTCTGGCCGATCCATCGCCAGGCCCCGAGCTTCGAGGAGCAGGCAGCCAGCAACGAGCTGCTTGAAACCGGCATCAAGGTCATCGACCTGGTCTGCCCGTTTGCCAAGGGCGGCAAGGTCGGTCTGTTCGGGGGCGCAGGTGTCGGCAAGACCGTCAACATGATGGAGCTGATCCGCAACATCGCCATCGAGCACTCCGGCTACTCGGTTTTCGCCGGCGTGGGTGAGCGTACCCGCGAAGGAAACGACTTCTACCACGAAATGAAGGACTCCGACGTCCTTGACAAGGTGGCGCTGGTCTACGGCCAGATGAACGAGCCGCCCGGCAACCGGCTGCGCGTCGCGCTGACCGGCCTGACCATGGCCGAGTTCTTCCGCGATGAGGGTCGAGACGTACTGATGTTCATCGACAACATCTACCGTTACACCCTGGCTGGTACCGAGGTCTCGGCGCTGCTCGGCCGCATGCCTTCGGCGGTGGGCTACCAGCCCACGCTGGCCGAGGAAATGGGCGTGCTACAGGAGCGCATTACTTCTACCAAGACCGGCTCCATCACCTCGATCCAGGCCGTCTACGTGCCGGCCGATGACCTGACCGATCCGTCGCCGGCCACGACCTTTGCCCACCTCGATGCAACCGTCGTGCTCTCGCGCAACATTGCCGAGCTGGGTATTTATCCTGCTGTTGATCCGCTGGATTCGACTTCGCGCCAGCTTGACCCGCTGGTGGTCGGCCAGGAGCATTACGACGTCGCGCGCAAGGTCCAGGGCACGCTGCAGCGCTACAAGGAGCTCAAGGACATCATCGCCATCCTCGGCATGGATGAACTGAGCGAAGAGGACAAGCAGATCGTGGCCAGGGCGCGCAAGGTGGAGCGCTTTTTCAGCCAGCCGTTTTTCGTCGCCGAAGTCTTTACCGGTTCCCCCGGCGTCTACGTGCCGCTCAAGGACACGATCCGCGGGTTCAAGGGCATTGTTGAAGGTGAATACGACCATCTGCCGGAGCAGGCCTTTTACATGGTCGGGACCATTGACCAGGCGGTCGAAAAAGGCGAGAAGATGCTCGAGAAGGCGGCCTGATCATGGCTTCCACCATTCACTGTGACATCGTCAGCGCCGAGTCGGAGATCTTTTCCGGCGAGGTCACCCTGGTGGTGGTCAGCGGCGAGCTCGGCGAGCTGGGCATTGCCCCACGGCATGCGCCCTTGCTGACCCGGCTCAGCCCCGGTCAGGTGCGGGTCAATCTGCCCGATGGCGGCGAGGAGTTCTACTACATCTCCGGCGGCCTGCTCGAGGTGCAGCCGCATGTGGTAACCGTGCTTTCCGATACCGCGGCACGTGCCGGTGACCTGGATGAAGCCGCTGCGCTGAAGGCGAAGGAAGAGGCCGAGAAGGCGCTGGCTGATCGCAGTGCCGGCATGGAGGTTGCCCAGGCCCAGGCCCAGCTGGCCCAGGCGATGGCCCAGCTCTCGGCCCTACAGCGTCTGCGCAAGCAGCTCAAGCGCTAACCCCGCCGAAACCCCCGCCGCCGGGCTCGGCTCCTTCCTGCATCCGCAACGGAGCCGGACCGGCGTACGCTCCATCGACTCTTCCCCCTCTGACCGCGCCATTCAGTCGGTCAGGCCGGTTTGAACATTTCATCCACTTTGGCATCCAATACTGCGCAGGGCCTCATTAGCACTCGTGACCCCTGTTTGCAATTTGAGCCCCGGCCTGCGCTGGGGTATATTGCGCTGTAGAGGTGGGAAGAAAATGATAACTAGATCAAGTTCGACCGGGGTCGGGGTACCGATCGCCGGTATGATCGCCGGTCTGTTGGCCGGTATGATTCTGACGCTGTCCGGTTGCGGCGGCGATAGCTTGCCGGACAATGAGCGTCTGCTGCAGGCGTTTGAACAAAGCCGAACCGGCGTATGGGTCAGCGGCCATGGGACTGTTACCCAGATCTTGCCTGATCTCAATGGCAATAATCCCCGTCAGCGCTTCAATGTCGCCATTGAAGGGCAGACCTGGCAGCTGCTGCTGATCAACGAGCTTGACGGTTCGGAGCGTGTGCCGGTCGAGCGCGGTGATGTGGTGGCATTCCAGGGTCGTTACGATTTCTTTGCCAGTGGCGGCACGCTGAGCCTGACATTTGCCGACCCCGCCCAGCCTGGCGGTGGTGGCTGGATCGAGCACAAGGGTCGGCGCTACGACTGAGGCTGGCGCCGGCCACGATCCACCAATCAATCAATCCTCGAAGCGCTCGATCTCGGCGCCTTCGACTTCGCCAATCTCGGCACTCTCATGAACTCTCAGCCTGACCGGCCGCTCGAATACCAGCGGCCCGGCAACCTGGCTGTTGGCGCCTATGATGATTTCCGGCGGTTCCTGGTCGCGTATCACACGCCCTCGCCTGACCCTCAACTCCCCGCGAACTTCGCTGCCGTTATCGACCAGCATGCCACCGCTGTAGTTGGCCACGCTTTCGACCGATGCGTTATTGAGCTCGATGCGGCCGTTGACGCTACTGACCGGGCCGGCGACGTGCCCTCCCTGGCCGATCCGGATCCGGCCATTGGTGGTTCGAACGTGCCCCTCTACTCGGTTTTCGGCAGCCATCTCTATGCTGCCATTGGTGGTTTCCACGTCGCCCGAGGCCGTCACTGCTGCTGACAGGGTGATCGAGCCATTGACCGATTTGACGCTGGTGACGGCGCTGCCGTCACCGACGCGGATCGAGCCGTTGACCGTCTGCGCCGCGCCCTGCACCGAGGCCTGATTGCCAATCCGGATCGAGCCGTTGACCGTGCTCAGATCGTTGCTGACCGTCTGGCCATCGGCGACGCTGATCGATCGATTGACAGAGCGGTCGCCGCAGCCGACGGTGAACAGCATCAGG
>SKQS01000218.1 GCA_007118895.1 Wenzhouxiangella sp. | reverse complement strand
TCTTGCATCAGCGCCCACCTGTATCGCCTGGGTGAAGGTTCGCTGCTGTCAGTTTTCGCCCTGGCCGGCGTGGTGCCGGGGTTCATGCTCGGCATGCTGGCCTGGAATCGGCTGTGGAGCCTTGCCATAGCCGATGCGCCGCCGCTGTGGCTGCCGAACATCGCCGGCGGGTACGCTGCCAGCGCTGCCGTTCAGCTGGCGTTGATCGCGGTACTGGCCATTTTGCTGATCACTCGTCTGAAGCCGACTCAACCATCAACCGCACTGCCCTGGAGTCCGGCCCGACTGTGGCAGGCCGTGATGGTCGAGCGCTGGCCTGCCTGGCTGGGCGGGCTACTGATCGGCCTGATCGGGGTGTTCGCCTACCTGCGTACCCGTCCCTTGGGCGTGACCGCCGAGCTCAGCCGCCAGTCCCGGCGGCTTGGCGACCAACTGGGCATGATTCCGGATCGGCTGGAAGGCCTGGATCGACTGTCCGGCTGCATTGTCACCGACACCACGGCGCTGATTGCCGACAACGGCCTGTTCCTGATCGCCATGATCGCCGCATCCACTGCCGCTGCGCTGTTGGCCGGCCAGTTCCGGGTCCAGCGCAAATCACCCCGCGCGATATTTGCCGCCGCTGGCGGCGGCGTACTGCTTGGCTTCGGTGCAATGATTGCGCTGGGCTGCAGCATTGGCACGCTGCTGTCGGGGATCTCGGCGCTGGCGATTTCGGGCTGGCTGTTCGCTTGGGCCATGTTGGCCGGCATCTGGCTGACCCTGCCCTTGCGAAGGCGCTGGCTGGGGTGAACCCACCTTATTCACCATGGTGCCTACTGCGGAGCCGCCAGGCCCCGCGTCTGGGCCATTTCGCTCGGTCGCGGGTCCTCACCGTACAGGTGAGTACGCCTCCGGCCCGCTCGGTCGCGAAATGCCCCAGCCACAGGACCTGGCAGCCCCTCACGCGCTATTTGTTCTTCCGGCTGGCGCTTCTTGCCTGCGGCAAACCGCACCAGCCTACAGAACGGCGCTACGGAACCATGGTGAATAAGGTGGGTGAACTTTCGATCTCGCCTGCTCTCAGATCAGGCAAACTCGATAATCAGTCAACACCAACCTCAGGATCACATCATGTCGTCGTCAAGAGTGCTTGCTCTCGCCATCCCCCTGTTAGTCATCGCCGGCTGCACCTGGGTCAAGCCCGAACCTGGCGCCGAGCAGGTGGCCATTCGCGGCGCCGAGCAAGTCGCCAGCTGCGAGCGGATCGGCCGAACCACGGTCTCGGTACGCGAGCGCGTTGCCGCAGTCCAGCGCCGGCCTGGCAGGGTCGAGGAAGAGCTGGCGACGCTGGCACGAAACAGCGCCCATGAAATCGGCGGCAACGTGATCGTCGCCGACGGACCGGTCAGCAACGGGCAGCGCCGTTACCTGGTCTATCGCTGCGAGTAAGCGCCGAACAGGATCAGTCGCGGCTCAGCGGCTGCAGCTTCCAGTAGGTCAGGCTGCGCCACAGCCACTCGGCCGGTCCCAGCCGGAAACGCCCCATCCACCAGTGGCTCAATAACAGCTGGCCGGCAAAGAAGACAATGGCGCCCAGCACCTGGGCGGAGCGCGAGAAGTAGCCGATCATGCCCAGGCCGTGGCCGTAAAGAATCCAGGTCCACAACAGCGACTGCATCAGGTAGTTGCTCAGCGCCATCTGCCCGGCCGGGGCGAGGAATTTCAGCCGGTCGGCGCCCAGTATCACCATCGAAAGGTAGGCCAGCGACAACATCACTCCGGCAGCGGTTGCCAGCGCCATTCCGAGAACCAGAGAAGAACTCGGCATGGTCATCACGGCCCCATGCAGCAGCCAGACCGACAGGCCGGCTGCCGGAAGGCCAAGCAATAGCCCGCGTGATCGCCAGCGGCGGAAATACATCCGGTGCTGATCCGGCTGGGTCAGACGGCCGGTGACAATCAGCCAGCGCCCGATCAGGAAAAACCCGAGAATCGGCGGGACCCAGAAAAACGCATGACTCAGGGTGAACCGCATGTCGCGCAGGCGCTGGGCAACGTTGTCAAGGTAGCTGCCTTCGCGCATGATCACGGCCGCCTCCGAGATACCATCCAGGAAGCGTTCATGATCGGTCATCATGTCGGCTTGGATCTCCTCTGCAAGCGCTGGATCGAAACGGGCAAGCTCGAAGGCGGCCGTCATCAGGCCGATCAGCAGCACCGGCAACACGATGAACGCCAGCGCCCATTTCCACAGCCGCCTGGTCGGCGTATTGCGAAAGAACAGCACCATGACAAAGCCGGTCAGCGAGTAAACCAGCAGAATGTCCCCGGCCCACACCAGCAGCATGTGGCCCAGGCCAAATAGCATCAGCAGAAACAGGCGGCGCAGATACAGGCCCCAGAACGGCGCATGGCGGGCACGGGCGCGCTCGAACATCAGCGCAAAACCGGCGCCGAACAGCATCGAAAACAGCGGGTAGAACTTGCCTTCGGCCAGCACCCGAACCGCCACGTCGGCAACCAGGTCGGCCCCGGCAAGCCCGGGTTCGGCCCCCGTAGCAATGGCCTGTAACGGCCTGACGAACCACTCGAAGTTGACCAGCAGAATGCCGAACAGGGCAAATCCCCGCAGCACATCCAGGTGCAGCAGGCGCTCGGATCGATCCACAACCGTGATGAGTCTTTGAGTCATCCCTCATCCCTCGCGTTCAGCGGCCCGGAAGATGATTGTATGTCAATCGCATGGACACGCAGCTTCTGGTAAATCGGCAGGCAGGAATCGACCACCGCCTCGCCGGCTTCAGGCAGGGAGTCCACCGAGCCTCTGGGTGGGGCAAAGCCGGTCGACTTCCACACCGCACGGTACCAGTGCGGTGCCCAGATGCCATCGCTATCGCGCGGCCCTGCCGGCCAGCTCAGCATGGCCTCGGTGAAGGGGATACCCAGTCGCTCGCACAGCTGACGCAGCTGGGCCTCGGGTTGTTCGAGAAAGCGGTCGCTGTCGACCACCAGCGGTGTCGTTCCGGTCTGCTCCCGGCAGAACCGGAACAGCCGCCACTGCTGTGGCAGGCCAATGGCCTCGGGACTGATTCGGTCGCGCATTTTCAGATACGAGGCCACCACGCGGCGCGGATGCCGGATCAGGAACACGTTGCAAAGGGCGCCCAGCCAGTCCAGCGGGGTGTCGTCCAGCAGGTGATGGCACATGTGCTTCTGATACCACAGCGGCCGGTTGCCGGGCACCGGCCCGGTCAGGGTGTCGAAAAGCCGCCCGTAGTCGCACTCCATTTCAGCGATGATCTTCGCAGCCATCGGGTGCGGCTCTCCGGTGGCGGCCAGCCAGGCTCCGTACAGCGGCTCGTCGCTGACCACGCAGTCCGGGCGATTTTCGAACGAGCGCATCAGCGCCGTGGAAATGTTTCGCGGGCCCGACCACATCGCGATCCGCAACGGTGTCGCCTTGCTCATGGCGCTTTCTGCCCGGCTTCGGCTTGCAGAAGATTCGCATAGGCCCGCTGAATCCGTTCGGTAATCGGCCCGCGACACCCATCGCCTATGGTTCGGCCGTCGATCTCGCCTACCGGGCGAATGCCCGACAGGGTGCCGGTAGTGAATGCCTCCTCGGCGGCATAGACGTCAGTCAGGCTGAAGGTCTTCTCGACCGCCTCGATGCCAAGTTGACGGCAAAGCTCCAGCACGTGGCCACGGGTGATCCCGCCCAGGCAGTAACGCCCATCGGAGGTCATCACCCGGCCGCCGCGCAAGATAAAGAAATGGGTCGAATTGCAGGTCGCGACGAAACCCTGTGGATCGAGCATCAATGCCTCGTCGAAGCCGGCCACAGCGGCCTGGATGCAGGCGCTGATGCAGTTGAGCTTGCTGTGCGTGTTCAGTCTCGGATCCTGCACGTCGGGCGCGCCGCGCCGCACGTGCACGGTAAACAGGCGCTGTGGTCTTGCCAGTACGTCTTCACCCACCGGATGGTGACCGGGAATGATGACCAGCGTCGGCCCGCCACTGACCAGCCGCGGATCCTGGTAGGGTTCGCGTCGCACGCCGCGGGTCAGCATGATACGCAGGTGCGCATCGTCGACCAGGTCGTTGCCCTCGATCACCTGTCTGACCGCTTCACGAATGGCGGGCCTGACAGGCGGGCTGATCATGAGCGCCGCACAGCCCTCGGCCAGGCGGTCCAGATGCGCTTCGAGAAAGGCCGGATAACCACCGACTACGCGTACGCCCTCCCAGACTCCGTCGCCAAGCACGAACCCGGAATCGAATACCGAGACCCGTGCCTGTGCCTCGTCCAACAGCTCATGATTGATCCATATCTGCATTCGCCTGGGTATCCTGCTCGGGGATAATGGGGCAACCTTACTTGATCGATACGCGAATGTCTTCAGCGGGAGGGCAAGCACCTGTCGAAAACCGACAGCTGGCGGTCATCGTCCCGATTGGCCCCGATGAAAAGCACTGGCCAGAGCTTATGGCTCAATTGTCCTCCGCGCCAAGCGGTTGGCAGCGGATCGCCACCGCGGTCGGTCCGCGACCGGCAGGTCTGTCGCCGGATATCGACTGGGTTGCCGGCCCGGCCGGGCGAGGCAGGCAGCTCAATCACGGCGTGGCCTGCAGCCAGTCGAACTGGCTGTGGTTCATTCATGCCGATTGCCGCCTGCTGCCGGGGGCCATCGAGGCGGTGAGTGAGTTCATCGAGAAGGGCCAAGAGGCGCTGGGCTGGCTGCGCTTGCGCTTTGCTGCCGATGGGCCCGCGCTGACCCGCCTCAATGCGCTAGGCGCCTACCTTCGCTCTCGATACCTGAAGCTGCCCTACGGAGACCAGGGCCTGCTGATCCCGCGTCGCTGGTTCGACAACCACGGCGGCTTCGATGAAACCCTCAGGCGCGGCGAGGACCTGGACCTGGTGGTGAGACTGCGACAGGCCGGGTTGCCGATCCGGCCGATTGGCGCGACGGTGGAAACCAGCGCCCGGCGCTACCGCGAGATCGGCTGGCTGGCCACTACCCTGGCCCATCAGCGCGCAGCCTGGCAGCTGGCCCGTCGGGCGCGTCGAAAGTCATGAGCGCGGCGGCCATTTTTGTCAAGACCCCGGGGCAGGATCGAGTCAAGACTCGACTGGCCAGGGGTATTGGCCGCAAGGCTGCCGAGGATTTCTACCTGCGCTCGGCCGCAACAGTGGCCGCCGTGGCCCAGTCAGCCGGCTGCGACCAGTTGTATTTTGCCGTGGCCGAGCCCGAAGGCGAAGGATTCCCGGCCTGGCAGACACATGAGCGGTTGATACAGCCACCGGGCGATCTCGGCGTACGCATGGCCGGGATTCTGGCCGAGCTGATTACCCGGCACGGCGCCGGGATACTGCTGGGCGCCGATGCGCCGCAGATCACCACCAGAGAGCTGAGCCGGGCGCGACAGTGGCTGGCAGCAAGCGAGCCCAGGCTGGTGATCGGTCCGGCCGCCGACGGCGGATTCTGGCTGTTGGGGAGCAATCGCGCGATTTCATCTGGATACTGGCAAGTCGGCTATAGCCAGGCCGACACCGCCGACCAGCTGATCGACCGCATGCGCCCGCTCGGATCCTGGCTGACACTGTCAACGCTTACCGATCTGGACGAAGTCGATGACTGGACCGGCGTCGTTTCCGGCTTGCAAGCCATCGAGAGACCACATCCGCTTCAAGCCGAGCTGCTAGTCTGGATGCGCCATTTTCAGTAACAAATAAGGAATGCCACCCGATGCGTGACAGTTGGCCTTTGCTCAAAGACAGCGACTTTCCGTCGATCCGCCGGAATCGTCTTGATACCCTGCAACTCAACCTCGGCTACCTGTGCAACATCGCCTGCCTGCACTGTCACGTGGCGGCAGGCCCCAACCGCACCGAGCTGATGAGCCGCGAGACCATGGAACAGGCGTTGGCGGTAGCTGAGCGCCATGGCGTGCAAACGCTTGACCTGACCGGCGGGTCGCCGGAGATGAACCCGGAGTTCCGCTGGCTGGTGAAAACGGCGGTCGGTCGCGGCCTGCACGTGATGGACCGACTCAACCCGACCATCATGAAAGAGCCGGGCTACGAGTGGGTCGGGAAGTTCCTGGCCGAGCACCGGATCGAGGCCATCGCCTCCCTGCCCTGCTACAGCGCCGAGAATGTCGATGCCCAGCGCGGCAACGGGGTGTTCGAGGCCTCGATCAGCGCGCTTAAGGAGCTCAACCAGCTAGGTTATGGCGACCCGGATACCGGGCTGGTCCTGAACCTCGTCTACAACCCGCTGGGCCCGAGCCTCCCGCCGCCCCAACAGGCCCTGGAAGCCGACTACCGCCGCTTCCTGGATGAGCATTTCGGCATCCGCTTCAACCAGCTGTTCACGCTGACCAACATGCCGATCAAGCGCTTCGGCGCGGTACTGCTGGCCAAGGGCCAGTTCGAAGACTACATGACGCTGCTGAAGAACGCCTACCGCCGGGACAACCTGAAAGCGGTGATGTGTCGCAACCTGATCAGCGTCGATTACCAGGGCGAAGTCTATGACTGCGATTTCAATCAGATGCTGGGCCTGCCGCCGGAAAGGAGCGACAAGCCGCTGCGCCTGTCTGACCTGCTTGACGGTCGCGAATTGCCTGAGGTGATTTCCGTGGCCGACCACTGCTACGGTTGCACCGCCGGCCAGGGCTCCAGCTGCGGCGGCGCGCTGTCCGACGCAGATACAGCAGGTAGCGAAACCGGGGAATCCGGGCTCAGCGTTCGCGTCGCCTGAGCAGCGTCAGGCCGTCGCCGATCGGCACCAGCGAGAGATCCACGCCGGGATGCTCATGCACGTGCCGATTGAAGGCGCGAATGGCCTCGGTGTCCTCGTCATGCGAGCCCGGATCGGCAACCCGCCCATCCCACAGGGTATTGTCGACCATGATCAATCCGCCTGGACGGATCAACTCCAGACAGCGCTCGAAGTAATCGACATAGCCACCCTTGTCGGCGTCGATGAACGCCAGGTCGAAGCGATCGCGCCAGCCTTCCTCGGCCAGCATGCCCAGCGTTTCGGTCGCCGGCCTCAGCTCCAGCCGAACCCGGTCGGCGACACCGGCCTCGGCCCAGTAACGGCGTGCGACATCAGTCCACTCGCGGCTGATGTCCAGCGCCACGGTCGTACCATCCTCAGGCATCGCCAGGGTCACGGCCAGCGCGCTGTAGCCGGTGAATGTCCCGACTTCCAGGTAATGCCGGGCGCCTATGATGCGGGCCAGCAGGGCCATGAACTGGCCCTGCTCGGCCGCGATCTGCATATTGTGTTCCGGTAGCCGGGCCGTTTCTTCGCGCAGTCTGCGCAAGACATCCTGCTCGCGCAGCGAATGCGACAGCAGGTAGTCCTGCAGCTGTTGGTCAAGACCGATCGAGCGATTGGACATGGCGCTACTCCAGAGGTTGATCCGCGAGTTCAAACAGTTTCCGCAGCGCCTGACGCTCATCGCCATCCTTGCGTTCGGCCAGCGCGACGGTTGCCAGGGCCATGGCCCGGAACGCCGGCGCGTCGCCGGGAAGGGCTGCGACCAGCCGTTCCAGCTGTTGCCGGCAGGCCTCGAGATCATTGCGCTCGACCGGCCCGGTCAGCGCGCTCTCTGTCGATTGCTGTTCGAGATTGTCCAGCGTCGAGCGCTGCAGGCTGGCAATCAGCTCCCGGGCCTGGGGTTCGGCCAGCCCGCCGGCTTCAGCCAGCCGACGCGCCAGATCGGTGAGCGTGACCAGAAAATTGCTGGCCGCCACGGTGGCGGCATGATAGAGCGCCTTGTCTCCAGCGCCCAGCGCCAGCCAGCGCGCCCCGGCTGCCTCGAAAGCAGGTTTGAGGCGCTCGAGCGCCAGTGCCTGTCCTTCGGCGACACACCAGGTACCGGAAAATC
>SKQS01000184.1 GCA_007118895.1 Wenzhouxiangella sp. | reverse complement strand
TGCAGCACACCGTTTTTGAATCGTGCGCTGATCTTGTCGCGATCGGCATCATCGGGCAGGCTGAGTACACGCCGGAAACTGCCGTAACGTCGTTCGACGCGATGGAAGCCGTTTTCCTCCTGCTCGTTGTCCTGGCGCTTTTCGCCGGAGATGATCAACGCATCGCCATCGACGCTCAGAGCCAGATCCGATTCCTCCACGCCGGGCACCTCGACCGAGATCCGGTAGGCCTTCTTTGACTCGGCGATGTCGATACTGGGCCTGAGCAACTGATCACCCGCGGCCTGCGGCCAGCCGAAATCGCTGAAGAAGTCCTCGAACAGGCGATCCATGTCGCGATGCAGGCGCATCATGGGGTGGCTGGAGCTGGTGCGTGGCATCAGTTCGCCGCGACCGGTCTCTTCCTGCTCCCGTTTGAACCAGTTCCATGGGCTGAATTTCTCAAGGTTCATGACAAAGCTCCTCCACTAGATCAGGTATCTCTAACATAGCGATTACCGATCGGTTTTCAAGCCGGTTTGCAGCGTATTCCTGGGCACTCAGGGGTGGTTGTCTCCGTATGATGAGGGGTCGAACCGAACGCGCTGGGGGGAACAGATGATCAATCGATCAGCCGGTAATCTTTCGGCCATCTTCCGGCGATCGGTTAAGATTCAGACAATCCGACCATCCACTAATGCAGTCCACTGGACTCACAAGGAGGCCCGAGATGAATCTGATCAACCCTGCAGGATTTGGCCTGACTGCACTCCTGGCGATGACGCTGGTTGCCTGCGGCAACGGCATGGATGTCGATGAGTCGCCGGCCGACCCGGCAGAGACAGCGCCGTCCGCCGTGGAACAGCCACCGGCCGAGCCCAGCCCTGAACCCGAAGCCCCGGCCTACACCGAGGAGGATCTTCTGGCGCTCAGGAGTACTGACAACCCGGCCTGCAGGATGATGGACGTGGACTGGCTGAACACCCACCTGGAAGGCGAGTTTGTTTCCATGGCCTTCAGGGGAGAGCTGGCCGACCTGAACCGCAATCCGCCGGGCCTGATTGGCTACTGCCACTACCTGCTGCGGGGACGCCCGACCCACCTGTCGTTGAGGATGTGGGATAGCGGAGAGCAGCAGTGGTCGGCGGTCCAGGCCTGGCAGGCCAGCGATGCCATGGAGGAGGCGCCCGATATTGCCGAGCGCGCCTTTCGCGTCCGCTGGCAGGATGAATCGGTAATGACCACCTGCGCCGACCTGGGCACGGCCATCGCCTGTTTCAGCGGCTCGGCCCCCAGTGTCTGGCGCATCTGGAGCCCGGCCGACACTGACATCATGCAGTTGTTGGCGGACTCCCTGGACGGCTGACCGGCACCTGGCGTACCGGGTAGCGCTCGCGCGGCTACCAGGCGATGCCGTAGTCCTCGGCGAAGTCGCTGGCCGCTCCCTGCATGGTGCCGTGCTCGAAGTCGAACCAGATCGCCGTGGTCGGGTTGTAGACGCGCTCGACGGTTTCAAGCCGGTAGCCCATCTGTCGCAACTGCTGGCGCGTGTACGGTGTGGTGAACTGGCGCGAGACCTGCAGCCGGCCCGGCTCTGCCTGGTGGGCGCCGAACGAGCTCTGCATCTGGTGACTCTGGATATGGCCAAGGCCGTCGGCAGCCTGCTGAACGTTCATGCCCCATTCGACGATACCCAGGAAGAACTGCAGCAGGTTCTGGTCCTGTGAATCGCCCCCTTGCACGGAAAAGGCCATGCGCGGCCGGCCGTCTTCCATCACCAGGGTAGGGGTCAGCGTGACCCGCGGCTGCTTGCCCGGCGCGACCACGTTATACGGGTTGAGTGCCTCGTCGAGCACGAAGCTCTGCATGCGCTGACTCAGGCCGATACCGGATTGGCCGGCGATAAAGGCCGGAATCCAGCCGCCGGATGGGGTGACGGAAACCACCCAGCCGTCGGCATCGGCAGCCTGGATCGAGGTGGTCCCGGCGTAGAAACCGGTCTCCCGGTCCCGGACGGACACATCCTGGAAGCCCTCGATGCCCAGGGCCTCGGCGTCGGGCGGGTTGAGCTGCCAATTCTGCCGAAGCTCCTCGAACGGATTCTGCTCGCCCTGGAAGGGATAGGGGTCGCCGGGCAGGTAGTCGATCAGGTTGTGGTCTTCGGGTATCAGCTTTCTGCGCTCGGCGGCGTATTCCTTCGACAGCAGGCCGGCAATCGGCACCTTCGGTGCGACGTACACATCACCGTAGTAGAAATCGCGATCGGCAAAGGCCAGGTTCATGGCCTGGTACAGGGTGTGAATGTAGCGGGTGGAGTTGTAGCCCATGGCCTGGAGGTCGAAGCCTTCCAGGATATTCAGTATCTGCAGCATCACCGGTCCCTGGGTCCAGGCGGTGAGCTTGTAGACATCGAGACCGCGATAGTTGGTGGTGACCGGCTCTTCCAGCCTGACCTGCCAGCTGGCCAGGTCATCCAGGGTGAACAGCCCGCCGGCCTCACGCGTGGCGCTGACGATTTCCTCGGCGATGTCGCCGCGGTAGAAGCGCTCGTAGGCGGCGAAGATGGCTTCCTTGCGGGACTTGCCGGCTTCCAGCGCCTGGCTTTCGGCTTCGACCAGTTTTCGCAGGGTGGCGGCCAGGTCGGGCTGGCGGAAGATTTCGCCGGCGCGCGGGGCGGCGCGTTTCTCGGGGTCATCCGGATCAAGGTGGGGCAGGAACACCCTGGTCGACGACGGCCACTGCTCGATGATTTCGCGCCGCCGCTCCATGGAATCGGCGGTCTGGGCTTCGATCGGGTAGCCGTCGGCCATGTCGATGGCCGGCGCCAGCACCTCTGCCAGGCTCAGCACACCGAACTCGGCCACCATCACCATCAGCCCGCCCGGAGTACCGGGGGTGGTGGCCGCCAGCGGGCCAAACTCCGGCGGGTAGACCATCCCCTGCTGGCGAAAGAACTCCGGCGTGGCGCCCGTCGGGGCCACGCCCAGGGCATTGATGCCGATGACTTTCCCGGTCTCGGGGTTATGGATCAGCGCCTGGGTCTCGCCGCCCCAGCCGAGCACGTCCCACATGGTGGCGGTGGCTGCCAGCATGGCCGCGGCGGCATCGACGGCATTGCCGCCGCGCTGGAAAATCTTCGCGCCGGCTGTGGCCGCCAGCGGTTTGCCGGTCACGGCCACCCATTCCTTGCCGTGCAGGATGGGCCGGGTGGTGTCCTGGGCATCCAACGGCGGAACGGCAGCGATCATCAGCAGGCAGGCCGTGACGGCACTGGTGGTAAGTTGCTTGTGGAGCTTGGCCATTGTGGGAGTCCTGTGTTTGCCACCGGGTTTGCCATGCGCACGATGGTAACCCGGCAAACAGAACCAAAGGGCAAGTACTACCCCCAGCTGCTTCATGGCGCGGATAATAGCAACCGGCGCGTGTCACTGAACTGTTACCCGCAGTTGGGTCAAATCAGCTAGCATGACGCCACGATGCGAGGCGACGATTCGATGACAGTGCGCCGGTGGCTCGGACTGGTGCTGGCCCTTGCCGCAGCGTTGTTGCTGACCGGCTGTTGCCAGGAGGTCGAGCTGGACGAGCGTGGCTGGCCGCAGGAGTTGGTGCTGGGCCTGGTGCCTTCGCTGGAGGCCGAGGCCATGGTCGACAACCTACGGCCGCTGGCCGAACATCTGGAAAGCGAACTGGGCTTGACCGTGCGCAGTTTCGTTCCGCAGGACTACACCGGCCTGGTTGAGGCGCTGGGCTCCGGTCGTGCCGATATCGGCATGATGCCGCCGTTTGCCACCATGCTGGGGGCGCGTCGCTACGACATCGAGCCGATCCTGATCTCGGTGCGGCGCGGCGAGGTTGGTTACCGACCGCAATGGATGACCAGCGATCCGACGGTCTGCGCCAGCGAACCAGTCGCCGATGAGCGCGGGTTCCTGTCCTGCGATGCCGATATCGAGATCATGCGCGGTCAGACCGTGGGCTTTGTCGAGCCCAACAGCACCTCCGGCTACCTGTTTCCGGCGCTGCAGCTGCTTGAGGCCGGGATCGATCCCGAGTCCGATATTCGCGGTCTGTTTCTCGGTAGGCACGACGCGGTGGTCATGGCCCTCAGGGTAGGTGATCTGCGTTTCGGCGTCTCTTATGACGATGCGCGCAACATGATTCGCAATCAGTTTCCCGATGTCGGCGAACGGGTCATCGTGTTCAACCATGCACCAATGATCCCCAACGATGGCGTCCAGCTGCGGCCTGGCCTGCCGGACGATCTCAGGCAGGCCATCAAGCAGGCCTTCATCTCTCTGGCGCGCTCCCAGGCGCATCTGCCGGAAGAGGAGAAAGTGTTATGGATACTGTACGAAATCGATGACTTTCAGCCAATCACGCCCGGCATCTACGACGATGTGCGCGATGCTTACGAATTGCTAAGGCGCTGATGATGGGTAAACAACCGGCCATCGAGTTTGAACAAGCGCGCATTGTCTACCCCAATGGCGTGGTCGGCATGGACGGTCTTGATCTGGCGATCAGGCCGGGCGAGTTCGTGGTCATTGTCGGCTCCAGTGGCGCCGGCAAGTCCACCCTGCTGCGGGCAGTCAACGGCCTCAACCTGCTGACTGATGGTCGGGTGCGTGTCAGTGGCCAGGAAGTGCCTGATCGCGAAGGTCGCCAGCTGAGGCAACTGCGCAAGCAGGTCGGGATGATCTTCCAGGATTTTCGCCTGGTCAAGCGCCTTACCGTGATGTCGAACGTGCTGATCGGACGACTGGCGCACGTGCCGCAGTGGCGGGCGATGCTCAACCTTTGGCCGGCTGCTGACCGCGAGATCGCCTACCGGGCGCTGCAGCGGGTGGGCATAGAAGAGAAGGCCTGGACCCGGGCCAGTCAGCTGTCAGGTGGTCAGCAGCAGCGCGTCGGCATCGCCCGGGCGCTGGCCCAGGAGCCGGCCATCATCCTGGCCGACGAGCCGGTGGCCTCGCTGGACCCGGTGACCACCCACCAGATCATGCGCGATCTGGTGCGCATCAATCGCGAGCTCGGTATCACCACCCTGGTCAACCTGCACTTTCTCGACCTGGCGCGTGAGTATGGCCAGCGCATCATCGGCCTGCGTCACGGCAAGCTGGTTTATGACGGCTCGGCCGATACCGTCACCGATGCCGATTTCCGCGACATCTACGGCCGCGCTCCGACGGCGGACGACGTGCTTGAGGACGCCATGTGAGCAAGCCCCTTGCTGTGGTGCCGTCACCACCGCCGCGCAACTGGTGGCTGTGGGGCACGACCGCGATCCTGGTGATCGCCATGACCTGGTGGTCCGGTGTCGGTATTGGTTTTTCCCTTTCCGAGCTGTGGTGCAACCTGGCTGGCGGACATCGATTGCTGCGCGAGTCATGGCCGCCGGCGTTCGCCTTCCTGCCGCGCCTGGTCAGGCCGTTTCTGGAAACCCTGCAGATCGCCATCATAGGCACCGTGATCGGTGGCGTTCTGGCAGTTCCGGTCGCGGTGCTGGCAGCGCGAAACCTGACCCTGGGTCCGATGACCTGGTTCGTCGACCGCAATTTCATGAACATTCTTCGAACGCTGCCGGATCTGTTCTGGGCGATGCTTTTCGCCACCGCGGTCGGCTTCGGGCCGGTCGCCGGCGCCCTGGCGCTGTCGGTGTTCACGATCGCGGTGATTTCCAAGCTGTTCTCGGAGTCGCTGGAGTCAATCGACATGGCGATGCCCGAGGCGGTGCGCGCCGCCGGTGGCAACTGGCTGCACATGGTCCAGTTCGGGGCCCTGCCGCAGGCCATCTCGCACTACATTTCCTATGCCCTGTATGCCTTTGAGCTCAACGTCCGGGCATCCATGGTGCTGGGCCTGGTCGGCGCCGGGGGTATCGGCATGATCCTGGAGACCCAGCGCGCCAATTTCGAGTACGAGCGGGTCACGGTGATCATTCTGGCGGTGCTGGTAGCGGTGCTGATCATCGAAAAGCTGTCTGAAACCTTGCGCAGGCGCCTGGCATGAACGACCGCCTGCTGCTCAAGCCACAGCGCCAGATTGGCTGGGCCAGTTGGACGACTTTCATCGTTGCCGGGCTTTTCCTGGTCTCGGTACTGGCCCTGGACCTGTCAGCCGAACGGCTGATTCGCCTGCCGGGGCAGATTCTGGAGGTGATGTCGTTTTTCTACCCGGCCGATATGGCCTACGGCTGGAGCGCGGTGCTGCCGGCGATCATCGAGTCGATCCAGATCGCCTGGGTCGGCACTATCATCGCCGCTTTGCTGTCACTGCCGCTGGCGCTGTTCGGCGCACGCACCCTGTTCCCCCGCATTGCCCGGGTGGTCAAGCTGATCTCGGCCACGGCCCGGGCCTTTCCGGAAATCCTGCTGGCGATCTATTTCGTGCCGATCGTCGGACTGGGCCCGTTTGCCGGCGCGCTGGCCATCGGGATCAGCTCGGTGGGCATGCTGACCAAGCTCGGCGCCGAGGTGGTCGAGTCGATCGACATGGGACCGGTCGAGGCGGTCCAGGCGGCCGGGGGGTCGCGCCTGGCAGCGCTGCGCTACGCGGTGCTTCCGCAGGTGCTGCCAGAGCTGGTTGCCCACTGGCTATTCCGCTTCGAGCTCAACATCCGCGCCTCGGCGGTACTGGGCGTGGTCGGAGCCGGCGGCGTTGGCGGCGTGTTGCTCAATACCCTGCGCTACCAGCAGTTCGAGAAGGCCGCCGCGGTGCTGGTGCTGACCATCCTGGTGGTGCTGGTCATCGACATGGCTTCCGGCGAAATTCGGCGCCGGATCATTCGCGGCTGATTGCAGTCAGACAATTGCAGCCAGAAAGTATCTGCCAGACGATAATGGGTACAAGGTTACGCCATGAATGATACGATCAACGAAATGGCCAGGCAGCCCGCCGGTGCACTTGGCGCCATCGACCGAAAGGCCAGGGAGGCGCGTGAAGAGGCCCTGGCCCCGATCGCTACCCGGGCTCTCCGCACTCGCGGCCGCGCGCGCGAGGAGGAGCCGGATCCACTTCGTACCGAATTCCAGCGCGATCGTGACCGCATCCTGCATTCCAAGGCGTTCCGGCGCCTCAAGCACAAGACCCAGGTATTCATCAACCCCGAGGGTGACCACTTCGTCACCCGCATGACCCATACCTTGCAGGTGACCCAGATCGGCCGCGCGTTGGCTGCCGCACTGGGTCTCAACGAGGATTTGACCGAGGCGATAGGCCTGGCGCACGACTGCGGCCACACGCCTTTTGGTCATACCGGCGAGGCCGCGCTGTCCGACTACATCACCGATGGTGAATGGCTTCACTCGGAGCAGGGAGTGCGCATCTTCGAGGTGCTCGAGCCGCGCAATCTGACCCGGGAGGTGCTTGACGGCATCCGTGCCCACACCTGGCGGGTCAAGCCGCCGCCGCAAACCCCGGAAGGCTGGGTGGTGCGGTTTGCCGATCGCATTGCCTACCTCAACCATGACCTGCATGATGCGTTGCGCGCCGGTGTCATCGAGGTGTCCGATCTGCCCGGCGAGGTGGTTGGTGAGCTCGGTCGCCCTGATGGAGGACACTGGATCCGGGTAATGATCGAGGCAGTGATCGAAGAGTCGATCAAGCGCGGACGGGTGGCGATGTCGGCCCCGGTGCTGCTGGCCATGGGCCGGTTTCGCGAGTTCATGTTCGAACGGGTTTACCTGCGCCCGGAGGCCTGCGCCCAGGCTGATCGCGCGCGTGGGGTGATCCATCAGCTGATTGATCACCACCTGGCCCACCCCGAGCTGGTTCCCGACAGTTACCGGATCGCCGAGGCGCCGGTGCTGGTCCAGGTACTGGACTACGTCGCCGGCATGACCGATCGCTATGCCCTGAATCTCCATGACCGGCTGTTTCGGCCACGCGGACTGGTTTGAACCGATCCGATCATCATCTTTACCTGGCCTATGGTTCCAACCTGCTGCCCGATCGCCTGATCGAGCGGGTAGGTGTGGTGCAAACGGTCTCGACCGTGGCGCTGCCGGGCTGGCGCCTGGCCTTCAACAAGCGTGGCACCGACGGGTCGGCCAAGGCCAACCTGGTGCCAGTGCCGGGTTCTAACGAGCAGGCGCACGGCGTGGTTTACCGCCTGGCCCGTCATCAACTGCCGTTGCTGGACGGTTTCGAAGGCTGTGGTGATGGTTACGAAACCCTGTGGCTGGAGTGTGAGGTTGAGGGTCGACGGCATCCGGTTTTGACCTACCTGGCGCCGTCGCACTGGCAGGCCGGTCATCTCAGGCCCTACGACTGGTACCGCGACCTGGTGGTCGCCGGTGCATGCCGGCACCGTTTTCCTGCTGCTTACGTGCGCTCGCTGGCAAGTGTTGCAGTCAGCAAAGACCCGAACAGCGCCCGCGCCATACGTGCACGCTGTTTACTCGAAGCGCTGGACTGAACCAGTCTTATTCGCCACCCTAACTGCTACGAGGCCACCAGGAGCCTGCGCGGTACAAGCCAACCATGCGTGTTTCGCTCGGTCGCAAGTCCTCACCGTAGGGTGAGCTACGCTTCCGGCTTGCTCGGTCGCGAAACGCCACAGCCACGGGACCTGGCAGCCCCTCACTACGGAACCATGGTGAATAATGTGTGTTAAAGCAGGCTGAACATCGCAAACCGTGCAGGTCGGTGTGGTTTGCATCGTCCCGAATCGCTTGTTAGGATAAAGAGAGCTAAAGACAAGAAACATGGTCGGCTGCATGCATCTGCGTCGGCGACCGGTTGAATGATCTGAAGCGTGGGACTTTGAAGCAAGAGCGTGACTGCCGCAATGCGGCGGGGTTGTTGTCGAGTCAGGCACGGCCTGCCACGCCCATGTCTGGACATCATGCGCAGGCAGTGGTCTGTTGCCGCGGCGCTTTCGTTCAGGTATCTGTTGGTTCTTGAGGGTCTTTCGTTTTTTCGGATGTTTGAACGTTCGAATGTCCGTCGTTGTTCTCCGTTTGTCCAGTTGCAGACAGTCGCCGTCCGCCTCGGAACGGTGCGAGCGCGCCTGTCCGAGCCGCTGATCAGTCAATCATAAAGACCGGGAGAACTCAATGAATTCGAAATCTCGATGGCAAGTAGCAATCGCAAGTGTCATGCTCGCTGCAGTGTTTTCGGCGAACGTGGTGCAGGCGTCGGAAGCCGACGAGCTGCGAGATCAGATCGAGCAGATGCAGCGCCAGCTGATGGAGATGCAGCGACAACTGGCCGACATGGAACGGGCGCGCGAGCGCGAACGGGAGCAGGCCGAAGCGGTTGAGGCCCGGCTTGCCGAAGTCGAGGTGCACGAAGACGACGAGGATGGCATCAATTTTGGCGGGGCGGTGCGCCTGAATTACGGTTGGCGCGACTACGATGACCAGAACAAGGACCGCGTCGGCGATTTCGAGCTCGAGTTGTTCCGGATCAATGTCAGCGGCAGCGTGGGAGATGTGCTGCTGGATGCCGAATGGCGTCGCTACAACGACTTTCAGGCCATTCATCATGCCTGGGTCGGCTATGACTTTTCCGATGAACTGCGCATGAAGCTGGGTATCAGTCGCGTGCCGTTCGGTATTCTGCCCTATGCCAGCCACAGCTTCTGGTTTACCGGCAGCTATTACCTTGGCTACGAGGACGATTACGACACTGGTATCCAGTTCATTCACCGGCCTAGCGAAGACTGGACCTTTCACTATGCCTTCTTCAAGAACCCCGAGTACGCCAACGACAGCCGCGCCGATCGTTATTCCTTCGACCTGGTAACCGGTGGTGACCAGCACAATACCGAAACCAACCAGGTCAACTTTCGAGCCGAACGCCATCTTCAGCTTCAGGGCGATTCACGCATGGACCTGGGCTTGAGCCTGCAGGCCGGGCAGATCTACAACCGTGCAACCGAGAAAAACGGTGATCGCTGGGCGATTGGTGCTCACATGGATTATTACGTCAATGACTGGAACCTGAGGCTCCAGGCCCTGCGCTATGAATACAGTCCGGAGAACCCTGAAGGCGTCTCGGATGATTTTGTCCAGAAAGGGGCCTTCGCCTTTCCCTTCCTGATGGCATCGCAGGCCAATGTCTACACCTACAGTCTGTCTCGGTCATTCAATGTCGATTGGGGTCCGATCAGCTGGGTCAACTGCTACAACGAGGGCACCTACATTGACCCGAGAGTGAGCGCTGGCGCTGAGTCGATCCAGAGCGTGACCGGTTGCTCGGTGGCGGCCGGCGGCGTGTTTGCCTACTTCGACTGGATTGCCGGCAAGAACATGTGGTTTGCCGGTGGTGACGGTATCGGGCTTGATGCGACGTCTGCCGGTCGGTGGCGTTCGCGGCTGAATATCAATATCGGCTACTACTTCTGAACAGGCAACGGATTTAACCCATGAGCGAGCAAGAAGGTAACCAGGATCCGCAGCTTCTGGTCAAGGAGCTGGAGGAAGTCTACGAAACCGATTACGAGATCGGTCAGGACAATGTCAACGCGTTCGGGCTGGATCTTCATAACCCGGTGTTCTTCATCAGTGCCTTGCTGATTATTGTTCTGGTGGTAACTGCGCTGCTGTTTCCTGAGGCAGCCGACAAGCAACTGACTGCAACCCGCGTGGCCATCGGCGACTGGTTCGACTGGTTGTTCCTGTCGGCAGGCAATATTTTCGTGCTGTTCTGCCTGGCGCTGATCATCCTGCCGGTCGGTCGCATCCGCATCGGGGGTGAAGATGCGACACCAGACTTCTCGCTGATGTCCTGGCTTGCGATGCTGTTTGCCGCCGGCATGGGAATCGGGCTGATGTTCTGGGCAGTCGCAGAGCCGGTTGGCTATTTCACCGAGTGGTCCGGCACGCCGCTGGATGCCGGTGGTGGCGATGCGGCTTCGGCGCTGGGCGCAACCATGTACCACTGGGGTCTGCATCCCTGGGCCATTTATGGTGTGGTCGCACTGTCGCTGGCATTCTTTGCCTACAACAAGGGCTTGCCCCTGACCATTCGCTCAACCTTCTACCCGTTGTTCGGAGACCGGGTGTTCGGATGGCTGGGTCACGTAATCGACATCCTGGCGGTGCTTGCCACCCTGTTTGGCCTGGCCACCTCGCTGGGACTGGGCGCCACACAGGCTGCCAGCGGCCTGAACTTCCTGTTCGGCATCGATCCTGGTCTGACTACCCAGGTCGCTATCATCATCGGTGTCACGGCTGTCGCCCTGGTTTCGGTCATGCGTGGCATTCATGGTGGAGTTCGGGTACTCAGCAACATCAACATCACCCTGGCTTTCGTGCTGCTGCTGTTCGTGATGTTCGCGGGAGGTCTGATCGCGTTCTTCTCCAGCGTCGGCACGACCCTGGGTGGTTACCTGCAGTACATTCTGCCGCTGAGCAATCCGGTTGGCCGCGAGGACGAAACCTTCTACCATGGCTGGACGATCTTTTTCTGGGCCTGGTGGATTTCCTGGTCGCCGTTTGTCGGCATGTTCATTGCCCGGGTGTCCCGCGGCCGCACCGTGCGTCAGTTCATGACCGCTGTACTGATCGTGCCGACCGTGGTCACCGTGGTCTGGATGAGCGCCTTTGGCGGTAACGGTATAAATCAGGTTATCGACGGCGTCGGGGAGCTGGCCGGGGGCATCAGTGATTCATCACTGGCGCTGTTCCAGATGTTGCAGAACTTGCCATTCACCAACGTCACCTCGTTTCTTGCCATCGTGCTGGTGCTGGTGTTCTTCATAACCTCATCGGACTCCGGCTCGCTGGTGATTGACTCGATCACCTCTGGCGGCAAGACCAATGCGCCCAAGTCGCAGCGTCTGTTCTGGGTTGTGATCGAGGGTGTGATCGCAGGTGTTCTGCTGGCCGTCGGTGGAGAAGCTGCCCTGGATGCTCTGCAGGCCGGCGCGGTGAGTGCCGGACTGCCGTTCGTGATTGTGCTGCTGCTGATGTGCGTGAGCCTGACCAAGGGCCTGCATCATGAGCTGCAGCTGATCAGGTACGGATCTGCCGAGTCGAGTTGAAGCGCAAAGTCAGACAAGCGAGAGTAGCTAAATATGTTCAAGAAAATCATGGTGCCGGTGGACCTGGAGCACCTGGAGAAAATGGAACGCACGCGGCAGCTTGCCGTAGAACTGGCACGGCAGTACGGGGCCGCGGTGTGCTACGCCACGGTGGCTGGCCGGGTACCCAATCGTGCCGCGAGCTCACCGGAAGTGCTGGCTGAAAAACTGGATTCCTTCGCCTCCGAGGAGGGTCAGCGTCATGGAATCCAGACCGAGGCGATCGTCAAGCCGAGTACCGACGTAATCATCGAGCTGGACCGCAAGCTTCTGGAGGCCTGTTCGGAGTGCGGGGCTGACCTGGTGGTGATGGCATCGCATATCCCCGGTGTCGCTGACCGCCTGCACCTGATCAGCTCCAATGCCGCCGATTTCGTCCGCAAGTCCAAGGTCTCGGTGCTGGTGGTGCGCTGAAGGCCGAGGCTTGAGCGGCGACCGGCTCAGCGGTTATGATTCGGCCAGCGGCGGGCGTCGTATAATGGTTATTACCTTGGCTTCCCAAGCCAAAGATGACGGTTCGATTCCGTTCGCCCGCTCCATTTGGCCCGCCGAAGGCGGGCGGGAAGAGGAGGAGAGGCGGAGATGCAAGAGGGAAAACACCCACCGTCTGAAACGTTTGCTCTCTCCCTCTACCCGTCGACACGTCAGGATCCCACCCCTTCCCCAAACGCCAGCACGCTATCTTCCAGCGCTTTGAGGTCGTAGCCGCCTTCGAGCGTGGCGACCAGGCGACCGCCGGCGCTGATCCGGCTGATGCGGCGTAGCTCCCGGCCGATCCAGTAGTAATCCTCGTCCTTTAGCTTCAGGCCGGCCAGCGGGTCGCGCCAGTGGGCGTCGAAGCCTGCCGAGACCAGCACCAGTTCGGGCGCGAAGGCCTCCAGTGCAGGCAGCAGGTTTTCCATCCACAGCGACCTGAACTCATCGCTGCCCGATCCGGCCGGCAGGCTGGCGTTGACAATGTGGCCCGGTCGATTGTCCAGCGGGTCGCCGGTGCCGGGGTACAGCGGAGCCTGGTGGCTGGACAGAAACAGCATGCCCTCGCGACTGGTCACGATTTCCTCGGTACCGTTGCCGTGATGAACATCGAAATCGCAAATAGCGACTCGTGACAGCCCCTGGCAAGCGGCAAGGCCGGCGCCGATGGCGACGTTGTTGAACAGGCAGAAACCCATGGCTCGAGCGGATTCGGCGTGGTGGCCGGGCGGACGGGTCAGGGCGATGACGGCCGTGTCCGGGGCGGCGATGACCTCGATGACTCCCTGGCAGACTGCACCTGCGGCCAGGCGCGCTGCTTGCAGGCTGTCAGGCCCGAGGTGTGTGTCGGGATCCAGCGCAATGGTGCGCTCGGTTTTGCCCAGACGCTTGACGGAGGTCAGGTAGTCAGGCTGATGTGCCAGCAGAATCTGCTCATCCTCTGCCGCTTCGGCCTGGATCTCGATCAGCCCGTCGATCTGACTGATGCCTGCAAGGGCGGCAGTCAGCCGCTCGGGCCGCTCCGGATGGCCAGTCGGCGGCCGATGTTTCAGGCAATCCTCGTGGCTGATGACTTTCAGGCTCATCGATCGCGCTGATGATCCCAGAGTACTTCACCGGCACCGGAGGCGCGGGCCACGGTGCGAGCAATCACGAAAAGCAGATCGGAGAGACGATTCAGATAGCGAATGACCGGTTCGTTGACCGGCTCCTGACGCGCCAGGCTGATCACTCTGCGCTCGCTGCGGCGACAGATGGTACGGGCCAGATGGGCATGGGCTGCCGCCGAACTGCCGCCGGGCAGGATGAAGTCCTTGAGCGGTGGCAGTTCGGCATTGAGCCGGTCAAGCTCATGTTCCAGGCGTCGGGTGTGGCGGTCGGCGATCAGCTCGGTTCCGGGTACGCAAAGTTCACCGCCCAGGTCGAAAAGATCATGCTGGATGTCGAGCAGGACCGACTTCAGATCGTCATCGACCAGGCTGGCAATCAGCACCCCGATGGCGCTGTTGAGCTCATCGACGGTACCGTAGGCTTCAACCCGCAGGCTGTCCTTCTGGGTTCTGGAGCCATCGCCCAGGCCGGTGGTGCCATCGTCGCCGGTTCGGGTATATATCTTTGAAAGTCGGTTGCCCATGGTTTGCGATCGATTAGAGGGTGTGCTGATAGATAAAATGGAAGAGTAGCGCAGTCCGGATCAGGCGTGTGCGAAAGCCGCCATCCCTTGATAATGAAAATCGTTATCGTTATAATTTCGGTGTTTTCTTCGTCCGACAAGATGTTGCCCATGAAACGAGTGCTGATCCTGGTGGTGCCATTGGCGTGGCTGCTTGCCGCTTGTGCCGATAGAGAGGAACCGGAACCCGCCGAACCTGGAGCTGAGGCCCCACGCGTGGTGGTCTACACTTCGCGCCAGCCCTATTTGATCGAGCCGCTGTTTGCCAGATTTACTGAAGAGACGGGTATTCAGGTCGAATTCACCAGCGACAACGAGGCCTCGCTGATCGAGCGCCTGGCGGCCGAAGGTGCACGGAGCCCGGCTGATGTTTTCGTCACCGTCGACGCCGGCAACCTGTGGTTTGCCGCAGAGCGGGGCATCCTGGCGCCGCTTGAATCCGAAACCCTGCGCGAGGCGATTCCGGCCGAGCTGCGCGATCCCGATGACCAGTGGTTCGGTCTGTCAGTCAGGGCCCGTTCCATCGTCTATCATCGCGATAGGGTCGAGCGTGAAGAGCTTTCAACCTACGAAGATCTGGCCGATCCGCGCTGGCAAGGGCGTTTGTGCCTGAGAACCTCGCGCAAGGTCTACAACCAGTCCCTGGTGGCGATGCTCATCCACCACCATGGCGAGCAGCGTGCCGAGGAGATCGTCTCCGGCTGGGTGGCAAACCTGGCGACCAATCCGTACGCCTCGGATACCCAGACCATAGAAGCGGTAGCCGCCGGCCAGTGCGATGTTGCCATTGTCAACACCTACTATCTTGCCCGCTTGGTGGCCGATGACCCGAACTACCCGGTGGCCGTGTTCTGGGCCAACCAGGGCACCACCGGAACTCATGTCAACGTCTCCGGCGCGGCAATTACCCGTCATGCGCCGCGGCCGATTCGCGCCAGGGCGCTGATCGAGTGGCTGGCAAGCGATGCCGCGCAGCAGGAATTCGCCCAGCGCAATCTCGAATTTCCGGCCAACCCGGCGATCGAGGCCGATCCGCTGGTTGCTGCCTGGGGCGAATTTCGCGGCGATGAAACCAACCTGGTGGTCGCCGGGCAACGCCAGTCCGAAGCGGTGCGGCTGATGGACCGTGCCGGATACCGCTAGCGCCGGGCGAAACCATGGTCGGGGCCTGCTGAATCGCCGTGCCCTGATCTGGCCGCTGTTGTTCATCGTGGCATTGCCGCTGGTGATGCTGCTATTGAGCTGGCTGGACAGCCAGCCGGAAATATGGGCCCATCTGCGTCAGTTCGTGCTGCCCCGGCTGATCGGCCACACCCTGCTGATGCTGGTCGTGGTCGGCGTCGGCGTGGTAGTGCTCGGTGTTGGTCTGGCCTGGATGTCTGCCTGCTGCGAATATCCCGGCCGGCGCTGGCTGGATCCGCTGCTGGTTCTGCCGCTGGCGTTTCCGACCTATGTGCTGGCGTTCATCTACCTTGGCATGTTCGATTTCGCCGGCCCGGTCCAGAGCCTGTGGCGGGAATGGTTCGATGCCACGCCGTGGCTGTTGCCAGCGCTCAGTCAGCCGCACGGGGTACTGCTGATCCTGATACTGGCCTTCTACCCCTACGTCTACCTGCTGGCCCGTGCCTCCTTCATGACTGGCGGGCTGTCGGCATTCGAAGCCGCGCGCAGTCTGGGCGTGGGTCCTGTTGGCACTTTTTTCCGTGTTTGCGTACCGGCTGCGCGCCCGGCCATTGCGGTCGGCCTCGCCCTGGCTTTGATGGAGACGCTTGCTGACTTCGGCGCGGTGGCAATCTACGGCTTTGATACCTTCACCACGGCCATCTATCGCACCTGGTTCGGGCTGTTCAATCTGGCGGCCGCCGCGCAGCTGGCCTCGATCCTGATGTTGTTCATGCTGGTCCTGGTGCTGGCCGAGCGATTCAGTCGCGGCCAGCGTCAGCGCCAGGCCGAACGTCAGCCCAAGGCCTATCGCATTGTCTTGCGCGGGCCGCCAGCCTGGGCGGCGACCCTGGCACAGATGCTGGTGGTTGTGATCGCCGTGGTGTTGCCCCTCGTTCAATTGCTGATCTGGAGCTGGCCGATGCTGCCCGCGCTGTTCGACGGAGGCTTCAACCGGGTCATTCTCAATACCATGGGGCTTGGCCTGGCTGGTGCGCTGGCGGTTGTCGCCGGCGGTTTCCTGCTGCTTCTGGCCACTCATCGGGCCGGTCGGCGCGCCGGATTGCTGGGCGAGATCGCGGCAATCGGTTATGCCATTCCCGGAACCGTGCTGGCAGTGGCCATCATGCTGGCCCTGATCGGGCTCGACCGGGTCGCCGGCACAGCGCTGGCCGGTGGCCTGCTGGCGCTGATTCTGGCCTATCTGATCAGGTTTCTGCGCGTGGCCTGGGGGCCGCTGGACGGGGTCGCCGGACGGATTCGCCCGGAATATGGCGAGGTTGCGCGCAGCCTGGGCGTCAGTCGCTGGCAGCGTCTGTGGCGGGTTGATCTCCCGCTGTTATGGCCGGGTGTGGTCACCGCGTTTCTGCTGGCGCTGGTCGAAGTTGCCAAGGAAATGCCGGCGACGCTGATGATGCGACCGTTCGGCTGGGACACCCTGGCGATACGCATTTTCGAGCTGACCACTGAAGGTCAGTGGCAGATGGCTGCCCTGCCGGCGCTGATCCTGGTGGTTCTGGGCGCCCTGCCGGTGATCATCCTGATCCGCGGCACAACGCCGACTCGCAGTCCGAGACCGGCCAGCGAGCGGGTGCGGAATGCGGGCGAATCGGCCATGAATCCGATATAGTCAGGACATTCCTCCTGTTGATCGGAAACCCTCGACAACCATGACTTCACGAACCGCGCTTTTCGATGCCCACCAGGCTGCCGGGGGGCGAATGGTGACTTTCGCCGGCTGGGAACTACCGATTCATTATGGCTCGCAGATCGATGAGCACCATGCGGTCAGGCAGCGATCCGGGCTGTTCGATGTATCGCACATGACGGTGGTCGATATCCAGGGCACCGATGCGCGCAGCTACCTTCGCCACCTGCTGGCCAACGACGTCGGTCGCCTGCAGTCCCCTGGCCAGGCCCTGTACGGCTGCATGCTCAACGAGTCAGGTGGCATCGTCGATGACCTGATTACCTACTATCTGCACGATGACTTTTATCGCACCGTGGTCAATGCAGCCACGCGCGAGACCGATCTTGCGTGGATGAGAAGCCGTTCCGAAGGTTTCGATGTCCGGATCATCGAGCGGGATGATCTGGCGATGCTGGCCGCCCAGGGGCCGGCAGCGCGAGAACAGGTCGCCGAAGTGCTTGGTCTGCCGCAGTGCCTGGAGCTGAAACCCTTCCATTCCATGGCCCACGACGCCTGGTTCGTGGCCCGCACCGGCTACACCGGCGAAGACGGATTCGAGATCCTGTTGCCGGCGACGCTGGCGCCGGAGCTTTGGCAGCAGCTGCTGGCTGCCGGCATGCAGCCTTGCGGCCTTGGGGCACGTGACAGCTTGCGTATGGAGGCCGGGCTGAACCTGTACGGCCAGGACATGGATACCGAAACCAGTCCGCTGGAATCCAACCTCGGCTGGACAGTGGCGCTGGAACCGGAAGATCGGCAGTTCGTCGGGCGTCAGGCGGTAGAGGAGCTCAAGCAAACCGGCGTCGAGCGCCGGCTGGTTGGCCTGGTGCTCGCCCCGGGCGCCATTCCGCGCAGCGGCGCGGAGGTGGACACCGCCTCAGGACCCGGTGCGGTCACCAGCGGTGGCTTCGGGCCTACGGTGGAACGGCCGATTGCCCTGGCCCGGATTCCGGCAGGTGAAGTCTCCGAGGTGTCGATCCGGCTGCGAGGCAGGGATCTGTCAGCCCGAGTGGTCAGACCGCCGTTCGTGCGCGGCGGCAAGATCAGGGATTCGATTCTTGACTGAGTCAGCGCCGACGACCGGGATTGATCCTGATAGAATGCTCGCCACGCAAGCTGCCGGAATGTGATCGATGAGCGAAATATCTTCAGACCTGCGTTACAGCGAAACCCACGAATGGGTCAGTGCCGAGGAAGATGGCGCGGTGCGCATCGGCATCACCGACCATGCCCAGGAGCAGCTCGGCGACATCGTTTTCGTGGAGTTGCCCGAGCTGGGCGCGACCTTTGCCCAGGGCGATGCCTGTGCCGTGGTTGAGTCGGTCAAGGCAGCCTCCGATATCTACTGCCCGATCAGCGGCGAGATTGTCGCCGTCAACGACGACCTGCAGGATTCGCCGGAAACCGTCAATTCCGATCCCTATGGCGATGGCTGGCTGTTTTCGGTCAAGCCTGATGACAGCGGCGAGATCGACGGCCTCATGGACGCCGAGGGCTATGCCGAGCATATTGGCGACTGAGCCGGTCGGCCAGCCGCACCGGCTCGGGCAGGCGGTAGCCTGCGCCGCAGTCCAGCACCAGCTGGCGGGCCTGCTTGATACTGACCCGGTGTCCCGGTGATACATACAGTGGTCGAACCCGATCGCGGGTTCTGAGCAGGCAGCCGATTACCTCGTCCTGATCCTTCAGTGCTTCCCAGGCGCCGCGTTCGGCCCTGGGCTCGCTGGCCGTGCCGTGCAGCCGTGACTTGGCAACGCCAATGGTTGGCAGATCCAGCTCGACCCCCAGGTGGCAGGCCAGGCCGAAGCGTCTGGGATGGGCAATGCCCTGGCCGTCGCACAGTACCAGCTCAGGCTGATGGCGCAAGCCGCCGATCGCCTCGGCAATGGCCGGCAGCTCGCGAAATGACAGCAGACCGGGTATGTAGGGCAGGGTGGTGTCGATTTCCGCAAACCCGGTCTCGATGACTTCAAGCGTCGGAAAAGTCATTACCACAACCGCCGCGCGGGTGCGCCGACCGCGGTCCGGGAAGGCGGCATCGACACCGGCAACCCGTTCGATCGGTTGCCGGAAATCATCCTCCAGCCGGACCCGGCGGGCCAGCAAATGCTGTTGCCTGATCAGTTCGGATGCAGTGCCGGCAGTCAATTCATTCCGGCCGATCAGCCAGCAGGCGGTGCTCGGCCTCGCGATAGCGCGCCAGGGTCTGGTCGATGACCTCGGCCGGCAGCCTGGGTCCCGGCGCCGTCTTGTTCCAGTCCAGCGTCTCCAGGTAGTCGCGCACGTACTGCTTGTCGAAACTCGGCGGGGAAATACCCAGCCGCCACTGATCGACCGGCCAGAAGCGTGAGCTGTCCGGCGTCAGCACCTCGTCTATCAGGTAAAGCTCGCCGTGTTCATCCAGGCCGAACTCGAACTTGGTGTCGGCGATGATGATGCCGCGATTGCGGGCAAAGCCGGCCGCGCGCCGGTAGATGGCCAGGCTGACGTCACGCACCTGCAGGGCCAGCCCGGTGCCGATCAGCTCCTGCATGACCGAAAAGGCAATGTTGGTGTCATGATCGCCGACTGCGGCCTTGGTCGACGGGGTGAAGATCGGCTCATCCAGGGCGCTGGCCTGGGCCAGCCCGTCGGGCAGTCTGACCCCCGATATGGCGCCGCTTGCCTGGTAGTCCTTCCAGCCTGACCCGGCCAGGTAGCCTCTGACGATGGCTTCCACCGGCAGCGGCTTCAGGCGCCGGACCAGCATCGCCCGACCCTCGATCTGGGTTGCCCAGTCCGCGCCGTCAAAATGCGAGGCCAGCGGCCCGGGCACCAGGTGGTTGGCCACGGTGTCTGTAAACTGGTCGAACCAGAAGCGCGAGATCCGGGTAAGTATCTCGCCCTTGCCGGGGATTGGATCGGGCAGGATCACGTCGAAGGCCGAGAGTCGATCAGTGGCGACCATCAGCAGTCGCTGCTCGTCAACGGCGTACAGGTCGCGGACCTTGCCCTGGTGAATCAGTTCAAGTGGCGGGGACGGGTAGTCACTCACGATGGCGGTTACAATGGCGTGGGCACCCTCGTAGAGTACCGCATGAAACAGCCGCTGGTGATTGCGCCATCCATTCTCTCGGCCGATTTCGCCCGCCTCGGGGACGACACCCGGGCGGTACTGGAAGCTGGTGCCGACTGGGTCCACTTCGATGTCATGGACAACCACTACGTGCCCAATCTGACCATCGGCCCGCTGGTCTGCAAGGCGCTGCGCGATTACGGCATCGAGGCGCCGATCGATGTTCACCTGATGGTCGAGCCGGTCGATCGCATCATTCCCGACTTCGCCGCTGCCGGCGCCAGCGTGATCAGCTTTCATCCCGAGGCCAGCCGGCATGTCGACCGAACCCTTGCGCTGATTCGTGACAACGGCTGCCAGGCCGGGCTGGTATTCAACCCGGCCACACCGCTGGACGTCCTGGACTGGGTGATCGACAAGGTCGACCTGGTCCTGATCATGTCGGTCAACCCCGGCTTCGGCGGCCAGCGCTTCATTCCCTCGGCGCTGGACAAGCTCAAGCTGGCCCGCCGGCGGATCGATGAATCAGGCCTGCCGATTCGACTGGAAGTCGACGGCGGGGTCAAGCCGGACAATGCGGCCGAGGTGATTGCCGCCGGCGCCGACACGCTGGTCGCCGGCTCGGCGATCTTCGGCGCCGACGACTACGGCCAGGTGATTCGGGAGTTGAAGGTGGGGTAGACGGTGCGGCGGTGGTCTGTGCGTCTGTGCGTCTGTGCGTCTGTGCGTCGGTGCGTCGATTGTCGGAAGACGGAAGACGGAAGGCGGAAGGCGGAAGGCGGAAGGCGGAAGGCGGAAGGCGGAAGGCGGAAGACCGAAGGCGGAGAGAACGCTTTGCCCTCTCTCCCCCTGAGCTTCTATCCCTCTCCCCACACCTTGTAGGAGCGGCCCTCTGGCCGCGATGGTCGAAGCCTCCGAACAAGCAGTCTCCGCCACGCATCCCATCGGCTCCAGAGGGAGCCTCCTACACCACATTCTGGCATCCTGCCCCAGAAACCGCACTCTTCCCTTTCCCCTCTCTCCCTCTGCCCTTCTATCCCTCTCCCCGCACCTTGTAGGAGCGGCCCTCTGGCCGCGATGGTCGAAGCCCCCGAACAAGCAGTCTTCGCCAAGCATCCCATCGGCTCCAGAGGGAGCCTCCTACACCAGATTTTGGCATCTTGCCCCGGAAACCGCACTCTTCCCTTTCCCTCTCTCCCTCTGACCTTCTATCCCTCCCCCCACACCTTGTAGGAGCGGCCCTCTGGCCGCGATGATCGAAATCTCGACCTGGCAGCGGCCCCCAACCATCCCATCGGCTCCAGAGGGAGCCTGCTGGGGCTGGGTAGAGGAATGGAGCTGAGTCGTGACAGGCTGCACCCAGATGCAAACGCCGGGTCGGCGATGACGGGTGGGGACTTGTTGTCCGAACGCCAGTCGCGCTAAGCTGGCATCTGGCAAGTCGCAGGCTGACGGGACGGCACTCCTGTGGGTCGGGTGTGGAATGCATCGATGATTGAACTTCCCGTACTTGGTCGGGACAGCCCCATCAAGCGATTGAACGCTGAGTTCAGCAGCCGTGGCTGGAATTGGCGCCAGAGCCCTCTGGGCATCCTACGCCTGGTCGCTACCACCTGCCTGGCTGCGGTGTCAGTCGGGGTGGTATGGGTGGCTTCCGGGCACGCGCAAGCCCCCATACAATTTCCCGCTATCGTTGAAGCAGCCGACTTGTTGCCGGCCAATGGTGGTGATGGTTCAATGGGCTTCGTTCTAAACGGTGTGACTGGGGGCCATCATCTTGGCAATGCGGTTGCCCTGGGTGACTTCACCGGCGACGGCCGCGCCGATCTGCTGGCGGGTGCCCCCGGGGCTGCTGGTGCGGCCCTGCTTTTCGGACGTGCGCATGTTCCGATGACCGCCGACGGGCTTGAGGCATCCGATCTGTTGGATGGCACTCTGGGCCCGGAATACGGGCTGATGTACTCAGCGCCTGCCGGATTTGGCGTGATTGATTTCGCCCATCGGATTCGTAATCTTGGCGATCTTGACGGCGACGGCATCGATGATTTTGGCTTGAGTGCAAGGACAAACACCGGTAATGGGACAGGTGAGGTATTCGTGGCCTATGGCGGGCCCGATGTTGGCGAGACATTCCAGGACCTGCTTGGTCTGCGACCCGAGTTAGGCGGTGACGGCAGCAAGGGCTTTACCGTCTCGGCTCTTGGCGGCGGGGCTTTCTTGGGTTTTGACCTCTATGGCGGCCATGATATCAACGGCTCGGGCAGAACGGACCTGATTATTTCAACGCAGAACGAGTATGAACCCGGACGCGGCAATGGCCAGGCTTTTGTGCTTTACGGCCGGCCGGGACGCAACCGCCCGCCGCGAATCGACTACGACGCGCTACTAAATCTTCCGGCTGACCAGGGCTTCCGCATCGTGCCGCCGGAACCCGAGGTCTCGCCGCTGCCAACGCCGGCATTGTTTGGCTTTCAGAATGTGCGCTTTGTCAATGATCTGACCGGCAATGGCCTGGATGAGATCATTCTGTGCCGCCGTGTCTCGCAGTTTCCGGGAGCGCCTTTGAACGGTGAGTGTTATCTGATCTTCGGCCGGCCGGGCCCGACCCCGTTCCCGCCGCTGTTTGATCTGGGCGTGCTGTTGGAGCGCAACGGTGGCGACGGCTCGCAGGGCATGGTGATCGTCGGCCGTCCCGCTGATTGTCTTGGAGGCGCCGGTGACGGTTCCTTTATCAGGGACGCCGTGGCGAGTCTGGGAGACTTCGACGGCGACGGTTACAACGACCTGCTGATCGGCGCCGCCGGCTGTGGTGTGGATGGACGGGTCTATGTGCTGTACGGCCAGGCCGGATTTCCGGCCGAGCTGCACCTGAGTGCGCTGGACGATGCTGATCCGCTTCCGGTGCGCATTACCGAGATCGTGGCCGATCCGCTGCCGATTCCGGCCCCGCTCCCCGTGCTGAACCATTTCGGCGCTACGGTCAGCCTGCTCGGTGATTTTTCCGGCAACGGGTGGCCGGATATCGCCCTCAGCCAACGCGTTGTCGATGAAACCAACAGTTGGTGGCATCAGGTGTGGGTGCTGTTTGGACGAGCCGATCTGCCTGCGCATATCCGGGTCAACGACCTGCTGCCCGAAAACGGCGGCGATGGCCGTCATGGCTTCCTGGTGCGCCCGATGCCGACGATACCGACCGAGCGGCAGATGGGCGCATCGATCGCCACCGGTGATTTTACCGGCAACGGCGCGCTGGACCTGGCGTTGGGCGGGCCAGGCATGCATCCGGGCTTTCGCTTCAATGCCGGCCGGGTCGTCGTCCTCCACGGCCAGCCGCCACCGGTCCACAACGTGCCGACCATGGGTCGGACCAACCTGGCGCTGCTGATTCTGGTGGTGGCAGGGATTGGGTTGGGTGCGCTGATTTTGGCCGGTCGGAGGCAGGCGCCGGGTCGGCGGTGAGGTCGGTGTGGCGGTGCGGCGGTGCGGCGGTGCGTAGGTGCGTCAGTGCGTCGGTGCGTCGGTGCG
>SKQS01000010.1 GCA_007118895.1 Wenzhouxiangella sp. | reverse complement strand
TGCCGGCGCTCGCCGAGGCCGATATGCTGGCCGTGGCGACCCTGGAGGAGGCGCGGGCAATCCGCCGTCTGGGAAGCGGCCTGCCGATCCTGCTGCTGGAGGGCTTTACCCACGCCTCGGATCTGCCGGTGATCGCCGAGCTGGGTCTGGAGCTGGCTGTTCACCATCAGCACCAGATCGATGCCCTCAAGCGCTTCAATCGGCCGATGGCCGGGCGCATCTGGCTGAAGATCGATTCCGGCATGCATCGTCTGGGCATCTCCGCCGAGCATGCAGTTGAGTCTCATCGCTCCCTGCAGCGCTTGCCGGGTATCGATCAGGTCAACCTGATGACTCATTTCGCTTTGGCCGAGTCGCCTGAAGACCCGCTTACCCACCGGCAGCTTGAAATTTTTAAGCAGGCCACCACCAGCCTGGACGGCGAGCGTTGCATCGCCAACTCGGCGGCTGCCCTGCTTGATCCACAAACTCACCAGGACTGGATACGGGCTGGCATCAGTCTGTACGGGATCAGTCCGCTGGCCGATCGAACCGGCGCCGACCTGGGGCTGAAGCCGGTGATGACTTTGCAGGCCGAGCTGATCGCCATCAACCAGGTTGCCGCCGGCGAGACCATCGGCTATGGTGGACGTTATCGTGCTCCGACCAGCATGCTTGTGGGCGTGGTCGGCGCCGGCTACGGCGATGGTTACCCGCGCAGCGCGGCCGATGGAACCCCGGTGCTGGTCGACGGATGCCGGTGTGTTGTGGCTGGAACTGTCTCCATGGACATGATTACCATCGATCTTGAATCCTGCCCCGGTGCCCGCATCGGCGATCCGGTCGAGTTGTGGGGCGCCGGGATACCGGTGGAGCAGGTTGCACACCATGCCGGCACCATCGCTTACGAGCTGGTGTGCAGAATTACCCGCCGGGTACGCTATCGTGCGACTCAAGGCTGAACTCCGAGCTGCAGCGGTCCTGGTCGCTGTTCTTGGCCTGCTGCCGGTCTCGCCAGCGGCATCCGATGAATTGCCGCCGTTGCCGGGCGGCTTGCCCCCGGTAACAACCATCGATCTGCCGGCTGATGCCGAGCAGTGGCGATTTCCGCTGGCCGTTTCGCCCGAGGGCTTTCTGCATATCGGCGGGGCCAAGGGGGTACACACTTTCAACGGCCGTCTGTGGAGTTTCTGGCCAAGCCCCAATGGTCAGCTCATGCGTAGCCTGGTTCATGATGGCGAGCGCCGGCTCTATGTGGGCGGAGTCGATCATTTCGGCTATCTCGAGCCCGATGTCACAGGCGATCTGATCTACAGCAATCTCTCTGATCAGCTGGGTCAATTCGAGCTGGATGAGCGTATCGGTGATGTCTGGGAGATCCTGGTCAATGGCGATGAGGTGTTTTTCAACTCGGACAGACACCTTTTTCGCTATGAAGTCGAATCCCGGTTGCTGGAGATGTGGCGTCATGATGATCGTTTCGGGGCTCAGGCACTGGTTGATGGTCAGGTCATCGTCCAGTTCAGAGGTGCTGGACTGAAGGTCTACAACGATGGTGAATTCAGGCTGATTCCGGGCGGAGATCATTTTACCGAGCAGGTCTACCACCTCCTGCCGCTCAAGGCCGGTGGGTTGTTGATGACCCGGCGCGACGGTCACTGGGATCGGCTCCGTAACGGCAAGGTAGAGCGACTGGCCATGCCCGAGGGAACTCCAGGCAGCGACCAAGTGACTGCGGCCCTGGTGCTGGAGGACGGCAGCGTGGCGCTGGGCGGGCAGGATGGCCGACTGTTTCTACTTGACCCCAAGATCTCAAGCGTACGAATTTTTGAAATTGCGCATGATTTCATTGCCGCATTGGCCCGCTCGCCGCATGGCGGACTGTTCGTTCAGAGTCTGTCCGAAACACTGCATGTCTCCTGGCCGTCAAGGTGGTTGCGGATCGGTCCGGAGTCCGGCCTGTCCGGTCGCATGGCCGGCGTGACGGTTTTCGACGGGCAGTGGCTGGTCTACGGGGCCTCGGGCGCCCACCTGAGTTTTGTGATGGATTCCCGAGAGGAACAGGTTCGATTCGAGCGGGCGCCCTGGAGCCGTTTCGAAGGCTGGGACTGGCTGGCGCTGGATGAGCAGACCGCCCTGTATGCCGGCAGCTACCACTTGCTGGAGGTCACTCCGGAATCGGCCCGGCCGGTTGACGAGGGAGATCTGTATCCGAAACTGATCAGGGAAAGCCGGTATCGGCCAGGCACCTTCCTGGTAGGGGGCGATTATGGCCTGTCGGTGTTCGAGCACAGCGATGGGCAATGGGCATTTCACCCGATACTGGATGAGCTGGTCGACATTGTCCACGGCATGGAGGAAATTGCGCCGGGCGTGGTGCTGATGGCGACCGGTGCCCTCGGGCTGATGCGCATCGAGCTGGATCCCGACTACCGTGGCCTGGTGAGCGCCCGTACCATCGCGGCTGACGAAGGCCTGGACTACGGCGACCGCATGCAGGCCCAAGTCACGCAACTGGACGGCAGGGGGGTGGTGGCGTCGACCTCGGCCGGTATTTTTGTTTTCGATGGAGATCGTTTTCATCGTGATGATCTGGATGGGCTGGAGTTGCTGCGCGATCAGAACGAGCTTGCCGCCCTTTACCAGGGCCCTGACGGCGGTTGGTGGGCGCTGACCAACAAACGACTGTTTCGCCGTCCGCCAGCCGGTGCCTGGCGGGTCGAGAACGTCATGCAACTCAATCCGGGGATCCTGAGTTCGGTCAACTTCATTGGTGAGCGGGTGATCGTCGGCGGGACGGCGACCCTGCTGCTGTTCGATCCGGACATTGCCCCGCCGGTAGGTCGCCCGGTTTCGGTGCAGTTGACCGCGGTGACCCACAGGCGTCGCGATGAAGCCGAGACAGTCAGGCTTCCGCTGGACGGCAGCCAAGTCATCCAGGGCGATGTGGAGGATTTCTTTCGTTTTGAGTTCGCGTTGCCGGAATACGAGCGGCCAGACCTCGCTGCGGTGCGCTACCGGCTGGTTGGTTTCGAGGATCAGTTCTCGGACTGGCGACAGGCCTCGCGGGTGACCTACTCAAGGCTGTCGCCGGGCAGCTACCGGCTGGAAGTCGAGGCCCGAGACCCGGCCGGGCGCGTCAGTCGCATTGATCCGTTCGAATTTGCTGTCCTGCCACCGTGGTATCGCACCGGCTGGGCGTGGGTGGTGTGGATCGCGCTCGCGCTGATCATGGCTGCAGTGTTGTTGCAGTTGCTGGTTCGGCGCCGGCTCGGCCGGGCCTATGCCGAACAGCTCAGACTGGGGCAGATGGTCGAACAGCGCACCGCCGAGCTTGCTGCAGCCAATCGCAAGCTGCGCAACATGGCGCATATCGACGGCTTGACCTCGGTTCCCAATCGGCGTCGCCTGGACGAGTATCTCGAGGGGGTGTGGGTACGCTGCCGGGACCATGACCGGCCACTGGGTGTGGCGCTGATTGATGTTGATCACTTCAAGCGTTACAACGACAGCCACGGACACCAGGCCGGTGACGAGGTGCTCAAGCGCGTCGCCGACATCATTTCTTCCGAATTGCGCCGGGCCGAGGACATCGTGGCTCGCTACGGGGGTGAGGAGTTCATCTGCATCCTGCCCGGTGCCGATACGGATGTGTTGCGCACGGTGGGCGAAAGCATTCGAGCACGGATCGAGGCGATGCCGCTGAGTATTACCGTATCAGCCGGTGTGGCCAGTGGTGTGCCGCAGCATGCCGGAGACGTGGAAAAGATCATCGAGCAGGCCGACCGGGCGCTATACCAGGCCAAGCGCGACGGCCGTAATCGAGTACGTGGATGACTCAATCATCCTTCCCCAATCGGCCCAGGCGATGCTTTCTGACCAGGCCGCGCAGCTGGTCATAGCTTAATCCCAGCCGCCTGGCGGCCTTGCCCTGGTGGTCGCCGGACCACGCCAGCGCCCGGATCACCATCTCGCGCTCGATCTGCTCAAGTCCTGCCCGCAGATCAATTGGCTGCCTGCGCGGGTCCGGCAGCTGCGCGTGCTCTTTGGCTTTCTGCGCCTGGCCGGGACCCGGCGGACGCCACGGTGACTGAAAAGGGTCGAACTGGATTTCGTCGACAGACTGATCAGCATCTTCGAGTCGATAGACGGCGCGCTCCACGACGTTCTTCAGTTCCCGGACGTTGCCTGGCCACGGATACTTCAGCAGCTGCGCCATCGCCTGACGCGAGAAGCCGGAAAACAGCTCCCGGCCCAGGTCTCGGGTCATGCGGATGGCGAAGTGTTCGGCCAGCGGCATGATGTCTTCCAGTCGTTCGCGCAGCGGCGGCAGGGTGATCACGTCAAAGGCCAGCCGATCCAGCAGATCGGCGCGGAAGCGGCCCTCAGCGGCCAGCGCCGGCAGATCGACGTTGCTGGCCGCGATCAGCCGCACGTCAACCTCTATGGTCTGCGAGGAGCCCAGGCGCTCGAATTGCCCGTATTCGATCACGCGCAGCAGCTTTTCCTGCACCGACAATGGCGTCGAGGCCAGCTCGTCGAGAAACAGGCTGCCGCCATCGGCATGCTCGAAACGACCCAGCCGGCGCCTGGCGGCATCGGTAAAGGCACCGGCTTCGTGGCCGAACAGCTCTGACTCCAGCAGGGTCTCGCTGATTGCCGCACAGTTGACCCGGACCAGGGGCTTGTCCCAGCGCGGCGAAAGATAATGCAGGCGATCGGCAATGACCTCCTTGCCGGTGCCGCGCTCGCCGACGATCAGTACCGGTCGGTTGAGCACGGCGGCACGAGAGACCTCTTCGAGTATCTCGAGAAAGGCCGGAGATTCGCCGATGATTGGTTGTTCCCTGCGACTCATGAGGTATCAGGAATCAGGTTGCGTTTTCATTATCCCGGATGTTGGGTCAGAACTCTGCCAGAATAACGCCATGCCGAAGGCCCGGACACAATATGTTTGCCGTGAATGCGGCGCAGTCTCACCGAAATGGTCCGGTCAGTGCCCGGACTGCGGGGCGTGGAACAGCCTGGAAGAGGCAGTGGCCGAAAAGGCCGATGCCCGTGGCCGTGGGCGTGGAAACTGGAGCGGTGTCGCAGGTGGGCGGGTCAGCACGCTGGCCGATATCGATCCCGAAGCCAGCCAGCCGAGATTCGGAAGCGGCCTGTCGGAGATGGATCGGGTTCTGGGCGGCGGGCTGGTCGCCGGCTCGGTGATTCTGATTGGCGGTGATCCCGGCATCGGCAAATCCACCCTGCTGCTTCAGGTCCAGAACGCCCTGGCTGAAAGAGTAGAAAGCCTGTACGTGACCGGCGAGGAGTCGCCGGCCCAGGTCGCCCTGAGGGCCAGGCGGCTCGAGCTGGACCCCGGGCGCATCAGTTGCATGACTGAAACCCGGCTGGAAGTGATTCTGGCTACCGCAGCCGAGCGCAAGCCGAAGTTCATTGTCATTGATTCGATTCAGACCCTGTGGACCGAGGCACTGCAGTCGGCGCCGGGCGCAGTGGCCCAGGTCAGGGAGTGTGCCGCTCGACTGGTCCAGTTTGCCAAGCAGACCGGCTGCACCGTGGTGCTGGTGGGCCATGTCACCAAGCAGGGTGCCTTGGCCGGCCCCCGGGTGCTGGAGCACATGGTGGATGCGGTGCTTTATTTCGAGTCTGACTCAGGCAGCCGCTATCGGATGATACGGGCGGTCAAGAATCGGTTTGGTGCTGCCAATGAGCTGGGCGTGTTCGCCATGACCGACAAGGGGCTGAAAGCAGTCGGCAATCCGTCGGCGATTTTTCTGTCAGGGCACCAGTCCCCGGCGCCCGGCAGCTGCGTGCTGGTCACCCGTGAGGGCACCCGGCCGATGATGGTGGAGGTCCAGGCCCTGGTCGCGTCTTCCAGTCTGTCCAACCCGCGCCGAATTGCCTCCGGTATCGACGGTAACCGGCTGGCGATTCTGCTGGCGGTCATGCAGCGCCATGCCGGCATTGCGCTGGCCGACCAGGATGTGTTCGTCAGCGTTGCCGGAGGTGTACGAGTCAGCGAGACGGCCAGCGACCTGGCCGTTGTGCTGGCTCTGCAATCTTCGCTCCGGGAAAAACCGCTGCCGCGCGATCTGGTGGCATTCGGCGAAATTGGTCTGGCCGGCGAGCTTCGGCCGGTCTACAACGGCGAGGAACGGCTGCGTGAGGCAGCCGGACAAGGCTTTGCCCGCGCCCTGGTGCCGGAAGACAACCTCAAGGGTGTGAAGGTGCGGATGCAGCTGCATGGCTGTCGGCGTCTGGACCAGGCGCTGGGGCTGGTGCGCGAGATGACCGACTGACCGTGGCCGGAGGCAGTCCGGCTCAACCGCTTCCAGCCTGCTGTTCCACCCGACCGGATCGGGGCCTGACCAGGACTTTCCGAATCCGGTTCTCACCCAGCTCCATGATGGTCATGCGATGCCCGGCGATGACTACGCTGGTCCGGCCGTGCGGCAGTGATTCCAGATGCTCCAGGATCAGACCATTGAGGGTTTTGGCGCCCGAGGTGGGCAGGCGCCAGTGCATTCGACGGTTGAGCGTTCGCAGGCTGGTGCTGCCGTCGATCACCCAGGCCCCGTCCTCGAGCTTGCGGATCAGTTTCTGACGCGTGCCGCCCTCGGTGGTGTACTCGCCGACGATTTCTTCGAGTATGTCATCCAGGGTAACCAGCCCCTGAATATCACCGTACTCGTCGACCACCAGGCCCATGCGGCGCTCGCGTGCCTGGAACTCCAGCAGCTGCTGGGTCAGGGGCGTGCCTTCGGGAATGAAGTACGGCGAGCGCGTGGCCTTGAGAAGCTCCGCCTCGTCAAGCCGATTGCGCGCCAGCCTGCTGAGAATGGTGCGGATGTGCAGTATGCCGACAATCTCGTCCAGGTCGTGACGCCAAACCGGCATGCGGGTAAAAATGGTCTGGGAGAGATTCTGCAGGATGGTCTCCCAGTCATCATCGAGGTCGATGCCGACGATGTCCTGGCGTGGCACCATCACGTCCTCGACGGTACCGTGTTCGAGGTCAAGGATATTGAGCAGCATGCGCCGGTGGCTGATCGAGATGTGTCTGCCGCCTTCCTTGAGCAAGGTCTTCAGTTCGTCGGGATTCAGCGGGTCGGCGCTGGCGCTCAAGTGACGAATTCCGAATGGCCTGAGGATACCTGCGGCCAGCCCGTTGATCAGCCAGACCGCCGGGTACAGCAGGCGCATCAGGTGTGTCAGCACATAGCTGGCAGGGTAGGCGATGCGGTCGGGATACATCGCGGCAACGGTTTTCGGCGCCAGCTCGGCAAAGATCAATATGACCAGGGTCAGAATGACGGTCGAGACCCAGATCCCGGACTCGCCAAGCAGACGGATGGCGATCACCGTGGCGATCGATGCGGCCATGATGTTGACCAGGTTGTTGCCGAGCAGGATCAGCCCGAACATGCGGTCGGGCTTGGCCAACAAAGCCTGGGCCAGTCGTGCACCGCGCAGGCCGGATTGCGCCTGGTGACGCAGACGATAGCGATTGAGCGCTACCAGTCCGGTTTCCGAACTGGAAAAGAAGGCCGAGAGCACGATCAGTACGGCCAGGCTGACGAACAGGTAGATCAGGGGGATTTCACTCATCAGCCGGTCGGGCTCAAGGCAGCGCGCCCTGCCATTGTCGGCCCAGCAGCACTTCCAGCACCAGCTTGCTGCCGAAATAGCCAAGCAGCAGCAGGGCCATTGCTGCCAGTGTCAGGCGAATCGCCAGCCGGCTGCGCCAGCCGAAGCGCCATCGACCAAGCAGCAGTAATCCGAAAATCAGCCAGGACAGTATCGAAAGTATCGTCTTGTGGGCCAGGTGCTGGGCCATCAGGTCGCTGACAAACAGCAGGCCGGTGGCCACACTGACCGTGAGCAGAAGCCAGCCGGCGAAAACCAGCTGGAACAGCATCCGCTCCATGACTGTCAACGGCGGCAGCAGGTCAAGGTAGTTCAGGCGCGTCGGGCGATGCAGCAGACGTTCCTGAATCGCCAGGTACATTGCGTGCAGCGCGGCGATGCTGAGCAGGCTGTAGGCCAGCAGTGAGCCGATCACATGCACCCTGACCATCACCGAATGTCGCGCCATCAAAAGTGGCTCCGGACTGACCAGTAACACCAGGGCCAGGCATAGAGCAGCGCCGGGGAAAGCTACCACGCCGACTTCAATGACCCGCGTGCGGGTAGCGACCATCAGGATCACGGCGGCCACCAGCAGGGCCGAAAGTGACAGGGTGTTGAAAAAGTTCAGATCCACGCCATCGGCGAGAACCATCATGCCGTACAGACTGTAAGCGTGGGCCGCCACACCGATTGCCGCAGCACAAGCGCCGGCGATCAACGCCGGGTGCAGATCGCGGTAGCGACCGATTGCCAGCAGCAGCCCGGCCACCAGATACGCTGAAAGGCCCAGCCATCCGATCAGCTCGGTGCTGTTCAAGTTCGCCTGTTCCTTGTCGTCGCCATAATCCTCGGGGCCGGGTCGCCGAAGTTCAATGATCAGTATAATGATGGCCTCATTCTAAATCGTGTAAACGACCGATGTTCGAGCAACTGACGCAAAGACTGGGCGGCGTCCTGGACCGGGTGCGCGGCCGAGGCAAGCTGACCGAAGAAAATATTCGGGAAGCGCTTCGCGAGGTCCGGATGGCCCTGCTCGAAGCGGACGTGGCGCTGCCGGTGGTCAAGGATTTCATCGAGCAGGTGCGAACGCGGGCGGTGGGTCAGGAAGTCATCGGCAGCCTGAAGCCTGGCCAGGCGCTGGTCAAGGTGGTACATGAAGAGCTTAAGTCAACCCTGGGCGGGGAGTCGGTGGCGCTGAATTTGCGCCAGGCGCCGCCGGTGGTCGTGCTGCTGGCCGGCCTGCAGGGCGCTGGCAAGACCACCACAGCCGGCAAGCTGGCTCGCTTCCTGCATGAACGCGAAGGCAAAAAGGTCCTGCTGTCATCCTGCGATGTTTATCGCCCGGCAGCGATCGACCAGCTCGAAACCCTGGCCGGACAGGTCGGCTCCGGGTTCTATCGCTCGCCGGAGACGGTCAACGCCGTGACCATTGCCGATCAGGCGCTGGCCGAGGCACGCCGCGGCTTCTTCGACGTGCTGATTCTCGACACGGCGGGCCGACTGGCCGTCGACGAGGCGATGATGAACGAGATTCGCCAGGTCCACCAGGCCACCGAACCGGCCGAAGTGCTGTTCGTCGTCGACGCCATGACAGGGCAGGATGCGGCCAATACCGCGGCCGCTTTCAACGAGGCATTGCCGCTGTCGGGCGTGGTTCTGACCAAGATCGATGGCGATGCCCGGGGCGGGGCGGCATTGTCGGTACGTCAGATCACCGGCGCGCCGATCAAGTTTCTCGGCACCGGCGAAAAGCTCGACGGTCTGGAGGTATTTCATCCCGACCGCCTGGCTTCTCGCATTCTCGGCATGGGCGATGTGCTGTCGCTGGTCGAGGAGGTTGAACGCAAGGTCGACCAGAAGACCGCGCGGAAGATGGCCGGCAAGCTCGGCAAGGCCAGTCGTCGGTTCGGGCTGGACGATTTCCGCGACCAGCTTCACCAGATGGAAAATCTCGGCGGCCTCGGAGCGCTGGCTGACAAGCTGCCCGGCATGGGGCGGCTACCCGAGGCGGCCAAGGCCCAGCTGGATGATCGCCAGACCCGGCGCATGATTGCCATCATCAACTCGATGACGCCCAACGAGCGACGCTATCCGGACATCATCAAGGGCTCGCGCAAGCGCCGCATCGCCCTGGGCTCCGGGACCCAGATCCAGGATGTCAATCGCCTTCTCAAACAGCACAAGCAGATGCAGAAGATGATGAAGAAGGTCGGCAACAAGGGCGCAATGGCCAAAATGCTCAAGCGCCTGCCGGGCGGGGGCATGCCCGGCGGTTTCGGACGCTGAACCGTAGACAGCCAAACTATTTGCGCCGCTGTCTGAAACCAGCTAAAATTGCCGGTTTGTCGACAACATTTCCGGCATGCGGGCGCTTGACGTACCGGTGCCATCAGGCGGAGTAAGCATGGTCAAGATTCGTTTGTCACGGGGTGGTGCCAAGAAGCGGCCCTTCTATCACATCATCGTCACCGACAGCCGCAATGCGCGCGATGGTCGCAATATCGAGCGGTTGGGGTTCTTCAACCCGGTAGCGCGCGGCGCCGAAGAGCGTCTGCGCGTAGATATCGAGCGTGTCGATCACTGGCTCGGCCAGGGTGCCCAGCTCACCGAGCGGGCCGACCACCTGGTGAAGGAAGCGCGCAAGGCGCAGCAGCAGGCCGCAGCCTGAAATCATGACCGGTGACACCGAAGAGCTGGTCTTGCTTGGCCGGCTCAACGGTGTATGGGGTGTGGCCGGCTGGTTGCGGGTTTTTTCCGATACCGACCCGCCGGAAGCCATCTTCCAGTACCAGCCCTGGTATCTGGGTGAATCCAAGGATGTGATGGAAGTGCTCGAATGGCGCCGCGTGGGGCCGCGTCTGGTTGCCCGGTTCAGCGGTATCGAGTCGCGGGAACAGGCCGAACGCCTCGGACCGCTGCCGATCCGGGTACCGGCATCGGCGCTGCCGCCGCCACCGCAAGGCAGTTTTTACTGGCGCGACCTGATCGGCCTTGCTGTGTTCAGCAGGGCCGGAGAGCCCCTGGGCAAGGTCGTCAGGATGATGGACAGCCCGGCTCATGACTTGCTGGTTGTCCAGGATCAAAGCGCGCCGGAGCTGCTGATTCCGTTCGTGATCGGGCAGACAATTGACCAGGTGGATCTGGACGGCGGTCGGATCACCGTCGACTGGTCGACCGAGTGGCTGTGACCGCCATCCATGCTGGCCCGTATCGACGTCGTTACCCTGTTCCCCGACTGGTTTTCCCAGCTGAGTGAGCTTGGCTTGACCGGGCGCGCCCTGGTCAACGGCACTGTGGCTTTCAATGCCTGGAACCCGCGTGATTTCACCACCGACCGTCACCGCAGCGTCGATGATCGCCCCTATGGCGGTGGACCGGGAATGGTGATGCGCCCGGAGCCGCTGGCTGCCGCCATCGAGGCAGCCCGGCGAGACACTGCCGGGCCGGTAGTCGGGATGAGCCCGCAGGGGCGCCCGCTGAATCAGGCTACCGTACGCCGCCTGGCTTCTGGGGCGGGCCTGGTACTGGTCTGCGGACGTTATGAGGGTATCGACGAGCGGGTGACAGAGCAGCTGATCGATGAAGAGATCTCGCTCGGTGATTTCGTGCTATCCGGAGGTGAGGTGGCTGCCGCCGCACTGATTGACGCCATAGTGCGCCTGCTGCCGGGCGTGCTGGGTCATGCAGAGTCGGCCAGCACCGACTCGTTCGAGGCCGGGCTGCTGGATTGGCCGCATTACACCCGACCGGAGCAATGGCGCGGAAGTCGGGTGCCGCAGGTACTGCTCAGTGGGGATCACGCCAGGATCGAGCGCTGGCGTCGTCAGCAGGCGCTGGGCAGAACCTGGCTGAAGCGGCCGGACCTGCTCGAAAGCCTGCTGCTGAGTGAGGAGGATCAGCGCTTGCTGGATGAATTTATCCAAAAAAATCGAGCAGAATCGGATAAAAGCGGTTAAACTAGTCGGCTTATGTCCGCAATGTCGCGGAATGCCAGTTTTTGCCAAAGGTAGAGCAGTCATGAGCAATATCATTGACGAGATCAACAGCGAGCAGACGACTCGCAAGATCCCGGATTTCAGCCCCGGCGATACCGTCGTTGTTACCATCTGGGTGCGCGAAGGTGATCGCCAGCGGCTTCAGGCCTTCGAGGGCGTTGTTATTGCCAAGCGCAATCGGGGGGTTAATTCGGCATTCACGGTGCGCAAGATTTCCCACGGCACCGGGGTTGAGCGCGTGTTCCAGACTTACAGCCCGCTGATCGAATCGATCGAAGTCAAGCGTCGGGGGCGGGTGCGACGGGCCAAGCTGTTCTACCTGCGCGAACGCGAAGGGAAGTCAGCGCGTATTCGCGAGCGTCTGACCGGGCGTCGGGCCGAGGCCTGAGAACCTCGCTGGTACAGAACCGCGGCTTCGGGCCGCGGTTCTCATATTGAACCTGTCAAAACAAAGCCTTACGCCGTTTCGGTAGCCTTGCGGGGCTTGTTCGTGGAGCTTTCGGCGGTTTCTCCGGCCTTTTCGATTGCAGTGGCCGTGCTTTCCTTGTCGTGACCGAGCTGCCGCGGCGGCTCGTCTCCCTTGATTCGGCTGGTGCCATTGAAATGGGCGCCGGATTCCACTACCAGCTGGCTGACGCTGATCTCGCCAGTGACCTTGCCGGAAGCCACAATCTCCAGCCGTTCGGCATCCAGTTGACCGTCGAAACTGCCGCTGATGATTACCCGGCGGGCGCTCAACTGCCCCTCGAAATGGCCGCTCTCGCCGACCGTCACCTCGGCGGTCGACCGAATCGCGCCCTGAACCTTGCCGTCCAGGTGCAGGCTGTCCTCTAGGGTGAGGTCGCCGACAAGCTCAGTCCCTGCAGCGATGACGGTCGTTCCGGCACGCTTGCCGTCCGACGAATCACGTCGGCCAATGATTCCCATTGCACTCGCTCCTCTTTGACAAACAGGATGTCGTAGTCTTCCAGAGACCATCTCAGAAACGGCTCGGGATCGAGCCGGCGCTGCAGGTAGCGCACTTCGTAGTGAAGGTGAGGCGCGGTGGCGTATCCGGTGCTGCCGGAATAGCCGATCAGCTGCCCCTTGCGTACGTAAGATCCTGGCTCGACATCGATTTTATCGAGATGACCATAGTAGGTCGAAAAACCGTAATTGTGGACCAGCTTGATCATCTTGCCCATACCGCTGTTCTCGTGCCAGTCTGCCCACTCGACAACCCCATCGGCAGTGGCGTGTACCGGGGTGCCCCTGGGCGCGCGCAAATCAACGCCGCCATGCTTGAGCATGCGGTTGTGAATCGGATGCCTGCGCATGCCGAATCCGCTGGTGATATGACGGCTCTCTACCGGCGACCCGCTGGGAATGGTCTCCAGCATCAGGCGCTTTTCGAACGCGGTCTGGCTGGCCGTATCCATGCGCTGGACCAGCGGACGTTCAGGCTGGGGCTGCAACCCGATCAGCATTTCGATATTGTCCAGCTCATCGCCCAGCGCCATCAGGGCCAGAGCCTTTTCCTCAACGTCGGCTTCCAGCGCCTGTCGTTCTGCCAGCAGAGCCTGGTTCTCGGCGACGATCGCCGTCTGTTGTTCGGTCAGCTCAACCACCTGCTGGTTGAGGTTGCCCAGCTTTCCGGTCAGCGCATGAATCAGCAGGAAAGCGCCGATGAAGACCACGGTCAGGGCAGTTGCTGTGCCGGCAAGAATGCGGCGCATCAGCTGGCTAAGCGTGAAATGGCGGGCACCGCGGTAATCGGTAATGGTGATCAGATATCGATGACGCATGTGGCCTCTGGCTGATTTTTATGAATATAATCAGGATAGTAAACTGCAAACCTGAGAGACTTTCTTATGCCTTTGGTGGTTTTGCAGCCGACTGGATGAGCGGCGCAAAGCGGACATTATCGGCGTCAGGGCGTCACGATGCAAATCCGGCGGGGCTTGAAAAAGCACCGGTCCAAGCCCACCTTGGCGGCAGCACTGCCAAACCTGACTTCCACTTAGTCGCGAAATGCCATGACTGACAGTCCGCGTGCCGAAACCAAAAAGTTCGACACCGAGGTCAATCAGCTGCTCAGGCTGATGATCAACGCCCTGTATTCGAACCGCGAGATATTTCTTCGCGAGCTGATTTCCAACGCCTCCGATGCTTGCGACAAGCTGCGTTTCATGGCCTTGACTGACGATCAGCTCAAGGGTCTGGACGAAGGTCTGAGGATCGAGGTGCGGGTCGACGACGAGGCCGGCACCCTGAGCGTCAGCGACAGCGGCATTGGCATGAGTCGCGAAGAAGTTGTCGACAACCTCGGCACCATCGCCCGTTCCGGTACTCGCCAGTTTCTCGAAAATCTGTCGGGTGACCGGCAACGCGATGCCAGCCTGATTGGCCAGTTCGGGGTCGGTTTCTATGCTGCCTTTATCGTTTCCGATCGGGTGGTGGTGGAGACCCGGCGTGCCGGCGAGCCGCCCGAGACGGGGGTGCGCTGGCAATCCGAGGGGCATGATGAATATCAGCTCGAGCCGGTTTCCCTCGACCGTACGGGCACCAGCGTTACCCTGCATCTGGCCAGCGATCACCGTGATCTGCTCAACGCGCATCGCATCGAGGCCATCATTCGTCGCTATTCGAACCACATCGCTTTTCCGATCCACCTGGTTGCCGGTGACGAGAACCGGGTCGTCAATGACACCCAGGCGCTGTGGGCACGCCCGCGTGCCGAGCTTCAAGACAGCGATTATGAAAGCTTCTTCACCAGCCTGACTGGTGATCCCGGCAAGCCACTGAGCTGGGCCCATCACCATGTTGAAGGCAGCCAGCGTTATTCCTTGCTGCTGTACCTGCCGGGTCAGGCACCGTTCGATTTGCTCTACAACCGCGACGAGCTGTCCGGTTTGAAGCTCTACATCCAGCGGGTGTTCATCATGGATGCGGCCGAGCAGCTGCTGCCACGCTACCTGCGCTTTCTGCGCGGGGTGGTAGATGCCGCCGACCTGCCGCTGAACGTCTCGCGCGAGATGCTGCAGGACAGCCCGCTGCTGCACAGGATTCGCGGCACCGTCACCGCACGTGGCTTGAAGCTGGTCGAAAAGCTGGCTAATGAGGGCGGCCAGCCGTGGGAGCAGTTCTGGAAGCAGTTTGGCTCGGTGCTGAAGGAAGGCGTGATCGAAGATGCCGAACATCGAGAAAAGCTGGCCGGCCTGCTGCGTTTCCACAGCACGTCAGAGGAGGGCAGCAGCTCGCCCAGGGTCTCCCTGGACGATTACATCGCCCGGATGCCCGAAGAAGAGGAGCATATCTGGTACCTGACTGCCGACAGCCTGGCCGCCGCCCGCTCCAGCCCGCACCTGGAGGCCTTTGCCGCTGCCGGGCGCGAGGTGTTGCTGCTCGATGAGAGGATCGATGAGTGGCTGGTTGGCCACCTTCCCGAGTACAAGGGCAAGACCCTCAAGTCCGCGACCCGCGGTCCGGAGGCTGAAGACAAGACGGCCGATCACGATGAGGACAGCTTGAAGCTGGCAGGCAGGATCAAGGCCTCGCTGGGCGAGCGGGTCGGCAATGTGCGCCCGAGCCGCCGCCTGCATCGCTGGCCCAGCTGCGTGGTGGCCGAAGAGCAGGGGGTTTCGGTCCAGATGCAGAAGCTGCTGCGCCAGGCCGGGCATGAACTGCCTGAAAGCAAGCCGGACCTGGAGTTCAACCCGACACATGAACTGTTGGCGCTGATGACCATGGAAAGCGATCAGGAACGCTTCGATGACCTGGCCGCGCTGCTGTTCGAGCAGGCCTTGCTGGCCGAGGGCGGAGAACTGGCCGATCCCGCCGCCTACGTACGGCGAGTCAACGATCTGCTGGTTCGGCTGCTGGGCAGTCAGCCACCTGATTCGCCGCAATGAGCAGCGCTGCCTGGCGCCGTCGCCTGGGTGACTGGGTCGAAGGCCCGCTGCCGCGCCGGGTGATCATCGGCCTGATCGTGATCAACGCGATCATTCTTGGTCTGGAAACCTCGCAGACCATGATGGCGCTGATGGGCCCGCAACTGATCGGCGCCAACCGACTGATCCTGGCAGTCTTCGTTATCGAAATTGGCCTGAAACTGATTGCGCTGGGACCACGCTTCTTCCGCTCCGGCTGGAACATCTTCGATTTCCTGGTGGTTGCCATCGCGCTGGTGCCGGCTGCTGGTCCGCTGGAGATCCTGCGCGCTCTGCGCATACTGCGTGTGCTGCGCCTGCTGTCGCAGGTGCCGAAGTTGCGCCAGATCATCGAGTCGCTGCTGCGTGCCTTGCCGGGTATCGGCTGGACCGCGCTGCTGCTGGTGCTGGTGTTTTACATCTTTGCCGTCATGGGCACGATGCTGTTTGCCGATACCTTTCCCGAATACTGGGGCAACCTGGGTCTGAGCCTTTTCTCGCTGTTCCAGATCATGACGCTGGAGTCGTGGTCCAGCGGCGTGGCGCGGCCGATGATGGAAGCCTATCCGTGGATCTGGCTGTATTTCGTGCCGTTCATCCTGATCTCCAGTTTCATGGTGCTGAACCTGTTCATTGCCATCATCGTCTCGGCCACCCAGTCCATCCATGCCGACGAGGAAGAGGAAAAGCGCCAGGCCATGATGGCCGAACTGGCTGAAATCCGGCTGATGCTGGAGCGCCTGGAGCGACGTCAGTGAATGACCAGGCGGTGCGGCTGGACAAGTGGCTGTGGGCGGCCAGGTTTTTCAAGACCCGCGGGTTGGCCCAGGCGGCCATTGCCGGCGGCAAGGTCGAGATCAACGGCGCGCGACCCCGGGCCTCGCGGCTGCTGCGCATCGGCGATCGGCTCGGCATTCGTCGCGGCGAAGAGCGCTTCGAGGTGGAAGTCATCGGACTGAGCCAGCGACGCGGCCCCGCTCCGGAGGCGCAGCGGCTCTACAGCGAGAATGAGGAAAGCATCCAGGCGCGCGAGCGTGAGCGCCAGCAACGTCGGCTGGCCGGTGCAGAGATTTCGCGCTCGCCTGACAAGCACGGCCGGCGCCGCCTGCGCGAACTCAAGCGGCGCTGAACCTCAGCTATAGCCGATCGCCACGGCCACGCCGATGAAGGTCAGGGCCATGGCGATCAGCAAGACAAACAGCGGCAGGATCCAGCGCAGCCATACTGCCCAGTCGATGCGCGCGGCGCCCAGCACTCCCATCAGCGTGGCCGAGGTCGGGATGATCAGGTTGGTCAGGCTGTCGCCGAGCTGGAACGCCAGCACGGTCACCTGACGTTCGACGCCGATCAGGTCTCCCAGCGGCGCCATCAGCGGCATGGTCAAGGCCGCCTGGCCCGAACCGGACGGCACCAGGAAGTTGATCAGGCTCTGGACGAACAGCATCAGCCAGGCCGAGACCATTTCTGGCAGATGAACCAGGCCGGAAGCCAGGGTGTGGAGTATGGTGTTCATGACCGAGGGCTGTTCTGGGTCAGTACCGCCCAGCAGCAGCACCAGGCCCTTTGCCATGCCGACCACCAGCACCGCCGGAATCAGGCTGCCGGCACCGTCGCGGAAGGCCCGGGCCTGAGCATTGGCGCTCATTCGGTGGGGTCCCGGCAGCAGGTAAAGCAGGCCGATGACCAGACCGATGGTGAAGAACTGGGTGGCAATCTCGGGAATGAACCATGCCTGCGTCACCACGCCCCAGATGACCCAGCCGATACCGGCAGCCAGCAGCATAAGCGCCAGGCCGTCGCGCCAGTCGAAATGTCCGGGGGAAAGATCTGCGGTCTGCTGCTGTGAGCGAAAATATTCGTCAGACTTGTACACCGGCGAAAGCTGAGGGTTGGCGTGGATGCGCCGTGCATACCAAAGGGTAAACAGCATGCCGACGACAGTGAAGGTGCACCACATGATGATCCGGAAACCGGCGCCGGACAGCACCGGCACCTCGGCAATCCCCTGGGCAATGGCGACGTTGAACGGGTTCATCCAGCTGGTGGCAAAGCCCACCCGTGAGGCAACGAATGTCACCAGCACCGCGGTGATGCCGTCGAATCCCAGGCGCACCATGATCGGTGCCAGCAGGATCACGAAGGCGATGGTTTCCTCGCTCATGCCGAAGATAGCCCCACCGAGGGAGAACAGGAAGAACAGCACCGGCACGATCAGCACCGGGTCGCGCTCGGTGCGCCCGATCAGTGCGCGAATACCGCGATCAACGCAGCCGGTGGCCATGATCACCCCGAAGGCGCCACCGATGACCAGCAGAAAGCCGATGATGCCGATCGCCGCCGAATGGCGCGAGCCGGAGGTCAGGCCCTCGAACGGCGCGTTGAGGAACCCCGTTTGATCCGGGTCGGCGCGAAACAGCGCAGTACCGGGTGGCCCTTCACCCGATAGCTGAAAGCTCTCCAGCGAGACACTGCGGGTCTGCCCTTCCGGGTCGGATTCCACCGAGAAACTGCCGGCTGGTACCAGAAAGCTCAAGGCCACGAGCACCAGCGCGACCCAGAACAGAATGACCAGGGTATCGGGAGTACGCCGGGCCTGCATAGGCTCAGTCACCTGAGCGGACCAGCTCGGTGATCAGTGATCCGCGGCCCAGGTCGACCGGTACCGGCGCCTCGGCGCGCACGAACAATCGCGGCTGGGACTGGCTTATCCACAAGGTCTGCCGGTCGCCGGGATCGTCGACGGCGGTCACTTCGATCGGCCAGGCGATAAACCGACCGGCCGGAACTTCGATGGTCTCGGTAGCGCCGACGCGCAACTCGTATCTTCGCACCTGGGTGTGCACATCGATCTCGATCAGGTCGAGCTCGAAGACCAGGTCCTGTTCCAGGGCCAGGGCGGCAAGCAGGACCTCCAGCCCGGCCTCGGCGGCATAGCTGGTCGTGGTTAGCACCGTATCCAAGCTGACCGTCTGGCCGGCGGCCTGGATGTAGCCGGTGACCCGGTCGGGAGACAACTCGATCTGCATGCGGCCGTCGCCCTGGTAGACTTCGCGGGCCAGCGGCAACAGGGTTTCGGCGTTCAGCTGCAGGCGATCGTCGGTCAAGCCCATGCCGGTTCGGGTCAGCGTACCGACATGGAGCTCTTCTCCGGTCTTGCCTTCGATCCGGGTGATGCGACGGACGGCCTCGATTTCCAGCCGCGTTTCTCCGACTTCCAGCGTGGTCAGGTAGTCATGGCGACCGGTGGCGGCAAGGCTGCTGTCGATATCCGGGAGGCCCGCCCGGGCAGTCAGGGACAGGGTCAGGCAGACGGTGGCCATCAGGGCGAGGGCCATTCTTGCCGTGTCGTGCATGCTCATCCTTCATCCTCCAGTTCCTCGCGCAGTCGGTACAGCAGCGTCAGGGCATCGCGCGGCGAGAGTTGATCCGGGTCGGTCTCGGCGACGATCTCGCGCAGGCGGTCGGGTTTGGCCGCCGCCGGTTCAGGCTGGCTGAACAGGCCAAGCTGAGGAGATACCGTATCACCCGCGCCGGCCTCCAGCCGCTGCAGGTGAGCGCGCGCCTGTTTGATCACCGCCGGCGGCAGTCCGGCCAGGCGCGCCACCTGTATGCCGTAGGACTGGCTGGCCGGCCCTTCGCGCACGGCATGCAGGAATACGATGCGGTCACCGTGTTCACGCGCCTCCAGGTGCACGTTGGCAACCCCGTCCGTTTCCTCGGCCATTCGTGTCAGCTCGAAGTAGTGGGTGGCGAACAGCGTCATGGCACGAATATTGGCCGCAAGCTCCGCCGCCACCGCCCAGGCCAGGGCCAGCCCGTCGAAGGTCGAGGTGCCGCGACCGATCTCGTCCATCAGCACCAGCGAGTGCTCGCTGGCATTGTGCAGGATATTGGCAGTCTCGACCATTTCGACCATGAAGGTCGAGCGGCCACGGGTCAGGTCGTCACCGGCGCCGATGCGCGAGAATATCCGGTCGATCGGGCCGATCGTGGCCGATTTCGCCGGCACGAAACTGCCGGCATGGGCGAGAATCACGATCAGCGCGACCTGGCGCATGTAGGTCGATTTGCCGCCCATATTCGGTCCGGTGATCACCAGCATCCGGCGGTCGGGTTCCAGCGCACAGTCGTTGGGTATGAAGGGCTGGTCCTGGAAGCGTTCGACCACCGGGTGACGTCCTCCCTCGATCGTCAGCCCCGGCGCTTCTACCAGCTGCGGGCGCGCCAGGTCCAGCGTTTCGGCACGGGCGGCGAATGAAACCAGCACGTCCAGCCGGGCCAGGGCGGCGGCCATGGTCGCCAGGTCGGCATGATGGCCGGCCAGCCGCTCGATGAGTTGCTCGTAGAGCAATTTTTCGCGCGCCAGCGAACGTTCGCGTGCCGACAGCACCTTGTCCTCGAACTCCTTCAGCTGCTCGGTGATGTAGCGTTCGGCGTTCTTCAGCGTCTGTCGCCGGGTGTATTCGGTCGGCACCTTGTCGGCGTGGCTGCGGCCGATCTCGATGTAGTAACCATGGACCCGGTTGTAACCGACCTTCAGGGTCTGGATGCCGGTTCGCTCGCGCTCGCCGGATTCGTACTGCAGCAGGAAATCACCGGCGTTTTCCGACAAGGCGCGCAGCTCGTCGAGCGTTGCATCGTAACCTTGGGCAATCACGCCGCCGTCGCGGATGATTACCGGCGGCTGTTCGACCAGGGCCTGCTCGAGCAGCTGATGAATCTCCTCGCGGGGCTGAAGCGCGGACAGGGTCTCTGCCAGATCTTCGCAATCCAGCGAGGCCAGCAGCCCGTTGAGCTCTGGCAGGCGAGACAAGGCCTCGCGCAGCGTGGACAGATCGCGAGGACGCGCCGAGCCCAGGGCAACGCGGGTCAGAATGCGCTCAACATCACCGATGCCTGTCAGCGGGCGTCTGGTTGCGTCGACGGCCTGGGCTTCAAGCAGGGCGGCGACCGCTGAATGGCGATGCGCCAGCGCCTGGCGATCACGCAGCGGGCTGGTCAGCCAGCGTTTGAGCTTGCGAGAACCCATCGGTGTGGCGCAGCGGTCCATCAACCCGACCAGAGTGTGTTCGTGGCGGCCCTCGGGATGGGTGTCAATCTCCAGGTGACGCCGGGTCGCGGCATCGAGCACCAGGTGCTCGGCCGGCCGAACCACCTTCAGTCCCCTGAGATGACCAAGTTCGCCGCCGAGCATCTCGCCGGCGTAGGCGATCAGCGCGCCGGCTGCTGCCACGCCTGGGCCGGATTTTTGAATGCCAAAACCTGCCAGGTCACGCACTCCGAAACGGTGACACAGGGCGTCAACGGCCGCACTGAGCTCAAAATGCCACGGCGCCAGCTGGCGCTTGAGCAGACCGCCCTGGTTGACAAGCGGCAGCGCCTGGCCTTCCGGATAGAGCAGCTCGGCCGGGCGCAGTCGTTCCAGCTCAGCTGAAAGCCCGCTGGTATCTTCCAGCTCCAGGCAGCACAGGCGACCGCCGGCCACATCCAGCCAGGCCAGCCCCAACCTGCTTTCTGACTGCACCACGGCGGCCAGCAGGCTGTCGCGGCGCTGATCCAGCAGCGCCTCGTCGGTGATTGTGCCGGGAGTAAGAATGCGCACCACCTTGCGCTCCACCGGCCCCTTGGCGGTTTCCGGATCACCGATTTGCTCGCAGATGGCCACCGATTCGCCCAGCTTGAGCAGGCGCGCCAGGTAGCCGTCCACCGAGTGGTAGGGCACCCCGGCCATGGGAATGGGTTCACCCGCTGACTGGCCCCGGGTGGTCAGGGTAATATCAAGCAATTCCGCAGCCTTGCGCGCATCATCGTAGAACAGCTCGTAGAAATCACCCATGCGGAAGAACAGCAGTGTTTCCGAATGCTCGGCCTTGATGCCCAGGTACTGCTGCATCAGCGGGGTGTGTTTGGCGGTATCGGCGGCGGACACGGGATGTGGTTCTGTTGCGATAATCTTCAAGGAAAAGATACAAGCCGCATAGGGTACAGAAAATGCGAACCGACGATGAAGCCATCGCCATGCTGGTGGCAGCGCTGGCAGCCGAGCTCAAGCGCTGCGGCCGGGTGCTGGGCACGGCCGAGTCCTGCACTGGTGGCTGGATTGCCAAGGCCTGCACCGACCTGGCCGGAAGCTCGGCGTGGTTCGCTGGCGGATTGGTGACCTATACAGACCAGGCCAAGCAGGCCTGCCTGGGCGTTCGTGCCGCGACCCTGGCACGTTTCGGGGCGGTGAGCGAGGCGGTGGCCGCCGAGATGGTCGAGGGTGTGTGCGAACGTCTGGGAGCGGATTTCGGTGTGGCGGTGTCGGGCATCGCCGGCCCGGGCGGCGGCAGCGTCGACAAGCCGGTTGGCACGGTGTGTTTCGCCTGGCGCGATGAGCAAGGCCAGGTGGAATCAGTGACCGAGCGCTTCGAAGGCGATCGCGAGGCAGTCAGACGCGCCAGCGTGGTTTCTGCCCTGAACGGGCTGCTGGCGCGAGTGATTTGAGGTTTCGGGGATGACCTTGGGGTCATCCCCGCGTATGGTGTGAATCGTTGACGATCAGACCCTGCCGGTCCGACGGAGCATGAACAGGCCCAGCATCAGCGCCAGGGCGATGGTCAGCCACAGGCCGGCAGCAGACAGCGTGGGGACGGCCACTGCCTCAGGAATTTCCGGCTCGCCCTCATCGCTGGCGGTGCCGACATAAAACGAGGCGACCGAGGGCCAGGCGTTGGTGGCGCCGGCATCGGCATCGATATCGATGAAGGCGATCGGCGTCCCGTCCGATACCCAGCCGGCGAAGGTGGTGCTGGTTGACGTCGCAAAACTGAACGAAGACCCATCATCCAGGGTGATGGTCATTGTCGCCGTGATCGGATTGAAGCTGATGTCGGTGGCAAAAATATTGCCGCCAAAGGCGGTGACCGGCGCGCCGGTGAAGGTAAAGCGCAGCTGGTCGCCCGCGTTGTCCAGCGAAATCACCCCCGGGTCGTTGAACAGGTCGGAAGTCGAGCCGGGCGCGGAGGAAACGGTGTAGGAATAGCCGTTGACCGGGCCGAAGCTAATCGAGACCGCCGGACCGGGAGAGATGGAGCTGAAGTCTTCGAAAAAGAAATCCGCCTCGATAGCGTTGAGGAAATCGGTCTCGTCATCAAAGGACTGCTGGGCAAAGGTAGTCAGGGCGAAAGGCAACAAGACCAGGCACAGCAACGTTCTAATTTTCATCATTCACTCCGGCAACGTGGTTTTTTTGGGTTAGGTTCGGCTACCAGGAGATAACGCTTGAAAACGAGTTTTCAACAAGAATTTTCTCCCTTCAGGGATAATATCAGCATCGAGGCCGGCCTACAAGCTCGAAAGCAGCACATGGCCACCCTGATGCTCAACCTCGCCGCCAGCGGAAATAACGCTCGGCCCAGGCCAGCAGGCGCTCGGGCTTGTGGGCTTTTTTCCATTCTCCGGCGGCGTACTTGTTGGCCTCGCTCATGGTCGGGTAGACGTGGATGGTGCCCAGAATCTTGTTCAGGCCCAGGCCATGCTTCATCGCCAGCACCAGCTCGGCCAGCATTTCGCCGGCGTGTGCGCCAACGATGGTGGCGCCCAGGATGCTGTCCTTGCCCGGTTCGGTCAGGATCTTGACCAGGCCGCGGTCGGCGCCGTCGGCGATCGCCCGGTCAAGCTCGCCCAGCTCATAGGTCGTGACCTCGCAGTCGATCCCGCGCTTGCTGGCTTCCTGCTCGTTGAGCCCGACCCGGGCCACTTCCGGGTCGGTGAAGGTGACCCAGGGGATGACCCGGTAGTCGGTGCGGAAAGACCACCAGGGGCTGATCAGCGCGTTGACCGCCGCCGACCAGGCCTGGTGCGCGGCAACATGGGTGAACTGGTAGGGGCCGGCGGCATCACCGCAGACGTAGATATTGGGAAAGCTGGTCTGCTGCAGCGCGTCGGCGGCAATTCGGCCGCCGTCATCCAGTTTCACCCCGAGCTGCTCCAGCCCGTAGCCCTCGGTACGGGTTCTGCGGCCAAGGGCGATGAGCAGCCGGTCAAACTCGAAGCTACGGTTGTTGTCGCTGCGCTGGCCAATAAGCCGTCCGCCTTCGCCATCTGCCTGGATTTCGACTGCCCGGGTGCCGGTGGCTATGCTCACCCCGTCGCGCTCCAGCGCCTCGCGCAGACAGTAGGCGGCCTCGGGATCCTCCCGCGGCAGCAG
>SKQS01000080.1 GCA_007118895.1 Wenzhouxiangella sp. | reverse complement strand
GCGGAGCCGTAGCGCGTGTTGTCGGCGCTCGATGTAGGCCAAGCTACAGACTTCGCGCCGACGCCTTGCCACGAACGCCGAGAGACAAGCTGAGCGTGGCAATACTTATGCAGGTACTAGTAACCTCCCTTATTTATGACGCCTTCTACTGCAACGCCCCCAGGCCCCGCATCTGCTGGCTTTTGCTCGGTCGCGGTTCCTCACCGTACAGACGAGTACGCCTCCGGCCCGCTCGGTCGCAAAAGCCACCAGCTACGAGACCTGGAGACGTTTCGCGACGCACGCGTCATCAATAAGGGAGGTTTATACGATGCGCGAGAACCTCGGGCGGCTGCTGCCGTCTTGGCCCAGGTAAGCGTCGAAGCGGCTGGCAATGGCGCGCAGGAACAGCAGTCCGGATGGGGTGACCTGAAAGCCGGTTGCGGTCCACTCGATCAGGCCATCGTCGGCGAGCGGTTCCAGCGCCCGCAACTCGTCGGCAAAGTAGCGCCTGAACGACAGCTCGTAGTGGCGCTCGACTTCGCGGAAATCGAGGCGGTTGTCGCACATGATGCGGCCGATGATCTCGGCACGCAGGCGATCGTCGATGCTGCAGATCAGACCACGCCAGATCGGCAGGCGGTCTTCTGCCAGATCAATCTCCCAGCCTTCGAGATCACGCCGATTCTGGGCGAAAGCGTCATTGACCTTGCTGATGGCGCTGGGTCCCAGGCCGATCAGGTCGAGGTCGCCGCCGGTGGCGTAGCCCTGGAAATTGCGAACCAGCGAACCTTCGCGCTTGGCGCGCACCAGGCTGTCCTCGGGCAGGGCGAAGTGATCCATGCCGATGAACTCGTAGCCGGCATCGAGCAGGCTGTGCATGCTGGCGCGGAAGATCCTGATCTTTTCTTCTGGGGCCGGCAGCTGGCTTTCGTCAATCTGACGCTGGGCCTTGAACATATGCGGCATGTGAGCATAGTTGAACAGCGAAATGCGATCCGGGCGCAGCTCGATCACCGCCTCGATGGTGCGGGCGAAAGACCTCGCAGTCTGCAGCGGCAGGCCGTAGATCAGATCGACGCTGATCGAGGCGAAGCCAACTGCCCTGGCCGCACCGATCAGCCCCGCGATACGGGCGTTGTCCTGCTCGCGATTGACTGCCTTCTGCACCGCCTGGTCAAAATCCTGGATGCCGATCGACAGCCGGTTGAAGCCCATGCCGGCCAGGCGGCCGATGTCGCCGGGCGCAACCGTGCGCGGGTCGACCTCCAGCCCGACTTCCGCGTCGTCGGCAAGCCTGAAGTACTTCGAGACGAGCTTCAGCAGCTCATCGAGCTGGTCGCAATCCAGGTAGGTCGGCGTGCCGCCGCCGAGGTGCACCTGGCGGAGCTGGCGGTCAGCATCGAAATGCGGCGCCAGCAGCGCGATTTCACGCTCAAGACTGACCAGAAAACGCTTGCCGACCAGCGGTGAACGGGTAATGACGCGGTTGCAGCCGCAGTAGAAGCAGGGACTGGCACAGAACGGCACATGAACGTAGACCGACAGGTCCGGCGGAATCGGCAGGCGATTGCTGTCGGCGATGGCCTCCAGCCAGCGCACTGCGCTGAAATCCTCGTGGAACTGCACCGCGGTTGGGTAGGAGGTATATCGGGGACCTGCTCCCCCATATCGCTGTATCAGTTCGGGCTCATAGTTCGGGCGCGGCACGGCTACCATGGCTTGCTTCGGATTGGACTCAGGTTGCAAGACTAGGGCCTGGTCAGGAAAATCGCTTTGACCGTGGTCAAATACCGCCATGTCGTTCGTAAGGCAGGCTCCGGGGAACGGCTGCGGTCGATCAGGGTCTGAGATTTGCAGAGCTGCTGCCAATTCGAGTAAACAAGGCAGCCTGCGTTAGAATGAACGAATGTATACAGCGCCGCAGCAATCACCCTGAGTCATGAACGAAACCGAATCTTCCGGGCTGATTCCGATTCTCCAGACCCTGGCCCAGCCGGTGTGGGAGTACGCCCATGCCAACCTGGTCGACTTCGGCGCGCGCCTGAAGGAAGTGGCGATCATTCTGGGGGCCGGTCTTCTGATCGAGCGGCTGCTCCCGGCTGAACGGAAACAGCCGCTACGCAACCTGATCTTCAACCTGGTCTACGCGGTGATCTTCATCGGCCTGGTGCTGGTCATGATGCCGCTGGTCAGCAAGCTGACCCAGCCGATCACCGGCAGCTACGGCGGGCTGATCACGCTGCCGGCCTGGCCCGGCCTGCTCGGCTCGCTGGCCCAGGCGATGCTGTTCTTCCTGATCTTCGATTTCTTCTACTACTGGTTTCATCGCGCCCAGCATCAGCTGGGCTGGCTGTGGGAACAGCACAAACTGCACCACGCCGAGGAATCACTCAATGTCACCACCGGCATCCGGCATCACTGGCTGGAGGAGGTCTTCCGGGCATTCGTCATCCTGCTGCCGCTGTCGATCCTGGTTGACCTGGAGCCTGGCGGCATTACCACCATCTGGGCGGTATTGTTCCTGTGGGGCTATTTCGTGCACCTGAATCTGAAGCTGCCGCTGGGTCCGCTGACGCCGGTGCTGGCCGGGCCGCAGTTGCACCGCCTGCACCATTCGATCAAGCCTGAACACAAGGACTGCAACTTTGCCGCCTTCTTCCCCGTGTGGGACGTGGTGTTCGGCACTTATGTCGGCCCCAAGCCGGGCGAATATCCGGCCACCGGCCTGCATTCGGGTGAGCGCATTACTACCATGCGCGCCGCTTTGTTCTCTCCGTTTGTGGCCTGGTATGGTGCGCTGCGCAAGCGTGCGCAGGAGCGCAGGGCCAGAGCCAACCCCTCGGGTCAGTAGGCAGCCTGCTCCAGCCCGGCCTGAAGGTCGCGCCACAGGTCGTCGATTCCCTCGATTCCCACTGACAGACGCATCAGACGCTCGTCGATGCCCAGTCGCGCCCGCTCATCGGGCTCAAGCCGGGCATGGCTGGTCAGTGCCGGCTGACAGATCGTCGATTCCACGCCGCCCAGGCTGACTGCCGGACAGATAAGTGCCAGCGCATCAAGAAAGCGCGCCGGGTCACGATCGGCGGCCAGCCAGAAAGCCAGCATGCCGCCGCCGTCCGCCATCTGCGACGTGGCAAGGTCCCGTTCGCGCTCGCCACCCCGGCCCGGATAGCGCACACCGGCAATGCCCGGATGCCCGGCCAGCCGATCGGCCAGTGTCCGGGCATTTTCGCTCTGGCGCTGGACTCTGAGCACCAGGGTCTTGAGTGAGCGCTCCAGCAGGGCCAGATCCTGGCCATTGAGACTGGCGCCAAGCCGGATCACGGTTTCCTTGAGCGGCCCCAGCAGCGCCTGACTGCCGGCCAGCACGCCACACAGCAGATCGGAATGACCTGACAGATACTTGGTGCCGGAGTGGACGACCAGGTCGAAGCCCAGTTTCAGCGGCTGCTGCAGCACCGGCGTGGCGAAGGTATTGTCGATCACGCTGACGATGCCGTGGCTGCGCGCCAGGTCGGCCAGCCCCGGCAGATCGATCACATCAAGCAGCGGATTGGTCGGGGATTCGACCATCACCAGGCGGGTTCGGTCGCCGATGCAGTCAGCCAGGGAATCGATTCGCCCATCCCACAGGCGGTAGGTCAGCCCGTGCGGAACCAGCAACCCGGCAACCAGATCCATGGTCCCGCCGTACAGTCCGTCAAGCAGGATCACGTGATCGCCCGGTCGGGTCAGGGTCATCATGATGGCGCTGATCGCGCCCATGCCGCTGGCGGTGACCAGCGCCTGCTCGGCGCCCTCCAGCGCTGCCAGCCGCGCGCTGACCACGGCATGATTCAGACTGTTGTGATAGCGCGGATAGCGAACCGTACCGTCACGGTAGTCGAAGGCTGAGCTGGTCACCACCGGGGTGTTGAGCCCGAACTCGGCCGACAGGCTAGCCGCGCCGGCGTGAAGACACAGGGTCTCCAGCGCCGGCGACGGCGGTTTGCGCGATGACCCGGTCAAGGTCAGTACTTGACGGTACAGCCGTAGGGACGAGTTACCGGCTGGCTGACCGGCTCACCGGCGGCCATCTCCTCCAGCGCCACGACCACGTACTGGGTAGCATCGGGGATATCGGCCGAGTGCCGCGACGGGTTGGAATCAATGCCGCCCATGTAGCGCAGAATGCCGTCGGCATCGATGATGTACATGTGCGGGGTCACCCGGGCATCGTAGGCCCGGCCCATGTCGCCAGACTCATCCAGCAGCACGGCAGTCGGGTAGGCATTGCGGCTGCGGGTCAGCTCATCGGCCTGCTCGGGGCTGACATGGCCCTGCTCTCCGGGCCGCGAGGAAATCACCGTCAGCCAGGCCGCGCCGTGTTCGTCGCGCGCCATGCGCTGCTGATTCTGCATGTTGCCGGGCTGGTAGTGCTTGACCACGAACGGGCAATCGTGGTTGGTCCACTCCAGCACCACGGTCTGTCCGTGGAAGTCGGCGAGGCTGTGGACTTCACCGGCGGTATCGACGACGCTGAAATCCGGCGCCGGCTGGCCAATTTCCGGGGCGGCCGACAGGCTGCCGGCAAAGGCAAGTGCGGTAGCTGCGGCAATGATGCGAAAAGCGCTGAGTTTCATCTTGCAGGTTCTCCTCGGTTGATGAGTGGGTTGGTTTCCCCGGAATCGAATTACTGAAGTCGTTCCATTGCCTGTACAACCAGGCCGGGGGTAAGTACTTGCGGCAGCACGCGCGGTTCGTCGCCATTGTGCGGGTAGAGAACGTACAGCGGCACGCCGTTGCGGCCGAATTCGGCCAGGTACTCGGTAATTTTCGGATCACGCCGGGTCCAGTCGCCCTTGAGGTAGACCACGTCGTGGTCGGCCATGGCCTGGCGAACCGCTTCGGTGTTCAGGGCGACCCGCTCGTTGACCAGGCAGGTCACGCACCAGTCGGCAGTCATGTTGACCAGCACCGCGCGGTCGGGATCGACACGTAGCGCGGCCAGTCGCTCGGCCGTGTAAGGCTCCCAGCCGGCCTGCACTGGAGCCGCGGTTTCACTTTCCATGCGCACGGCGGCGCCGAGAGCGGCGACGGCAAACACCAGGCTGGCAACAATGGCCACATGCCGCACCGGCGCCATCCAGCCGTTGCGGTCCGGGCGCCCGGTCAGCCACAGCGCAAAGGCCAGTACCACCATCCCGGCCAGTACCGCCGCCACGCCGTTGGCATCGGTCTGGCGGGCCAGCACCCACAGCAGCCAAACCACCGCCAGGTACAGGGGAAAGGCCATCGCCTGCTTGAAGGTTTCCATCCACGGGCCGGGTTTGGGCAGCAGGCGCGCCAGAGTCGGTGAAAAGCTGATCACCAGCATCGGCAGGGCCAGGCCCAGGCCCAGTGCGAGAAATACCCCCATGGCCTGCGGCCAGGGCAGCAGCACGGCCACGCCCAGCGCGGTGCCCATCAGTGGCGCGGTACAGGGACTGGCGACAACACAGGCCAGAACGCCGGTAAAGAAGGAGCCGCGCAGGCCGCCGGCAGTGGTCAACTGCTGACCGACCCCCATCAAACGCGCCCCGGGTTCGAATACGCCCGACAGCGCCAGTCCCAGGGCAAACAGCAGGTAGGCCAGAATGCCGACAAACCACGGCGACTGCAGCTGGAATCCCCAGCCAATGGCCTCGCCGCCGGCGCGCAGCCCCAGAAGGATTGCCGCGAGCAGCGCGAAACTGGCCACCACCCCGGCGGTGTAGGCCAGGCCATGGGCGCGTTCGTGTCCAGCACCGGACACCACGCTCAAGGCCTTGATCGACAGCACCGGGAACACGCAGGGCATCAGGTTGAGCAACACCCCGCCGACCAGCGCCATCAGCAGGATCAAGAGCAGCGCCGGCTCGGTCGGCACGGCATCATCCATGGTGCCCAGCTCGCCGGGCTCGGCCAGCACGCTGTAAGCGCGCCCGCCGCTGGTATCAACCAGCACCAGCTCCAGCCGCTCGGGCGCGCCAACGAAAAACGGCGACAGCGGCATGGCCAGCTGCAGCCAGCCGTTGTCCTGGGTGATGAACGCCTCGGCCGGATGATCGACCAGGTTCTCGGCGGCGGTGAAGAACTGCCAGTCGGCGCTGGTCACCGACTCATCCAGGCGAACACGGGCGCTGAGCTGGCCGCTTTCGGTACTGAAGCGGGCCGGCCACTCGACGGCCTGCGGCCGGCGCTTGTCGGCCCAGGCAAACAGCCCGGACCAGGTCGGGACAGCCGCGGGCGGGTCGGCGCTGACCGGCACCTTGATTCCCAGGGTTGCATCGCCGGGTATGCACACCACCTCGCAGACCAGCCACTCGGCGCTGACCACAAGCTCAAGCTCGGTGCCGGGGACCAGCTCTTGCGGTACATCCAGCGTCACCGGCAGCAGATGCTCACCCTCGTAGCCATAGTTGACCATATGGGCGACCGGCAGCCGCTCCGGGTAAGGCCAGTTGATCTTTCCGGCAACCATGCCGTCAGGCAGATCCCAGTGCAGCAGGGTCGGCAGACCGGAGTCGCCGGGATTCTTCCAGTAGGTGTGCCAGCCCGGATCGGGCAGCAGGCGCAGGCCGACGCGCAGCGGCTCACCCGGCCGCGCCGAGTCATGCTCGGCGATCAGCTCGACCTCGATATGGTCGCGCTGTACCGGTCCATACTCGACCGTCGCGGCCTCGAGCAGGCTGGCGAAAAGCACGAAAGTGACGGACAGCAGCCTGAGACAGGCGATAACGGTATTCATCAAGCGTTATTGGAACACCGCGAACGTGAAGGGTTCAGCGCCCGGGCTCACGGCGGAGGCAATAGGTCAGCGGTTGCGGCCACCAAACAGGGTCAGCAGCAGCCCGACCAGAGCGGCCGCAGCGCCGCCGATCAGAAACCAGGTGGTCTGGTCACTGTAGCGCCCGGTGATCATCTCTCTAGCCTGTTCTTCCAGGCCTTCGGTGGCCTGCCAGCCGAAGTACAAAAGGCCCAGCCCGACAACCAGCAGGGCCACGCCCAGCAATCGCCATGGACTCATGTCGATTCTCCTAATCGAAAGTTCAAAAACTACCGGTCAATCACCCTTGCGCTCATGACGGCGGCGGATGGTAACCAGGGTCAGCAGGGTTCCAACCAGCATGCCGATCAATAGCGTCAGCGCCAGCAGCGCGGCCCGAGGCATTTCCACGGTAATGAACAGGATCCGGGTCTCGACCGGTGCGGTGTTCTGCAGCACCACGATCACGGTAAGCACCACCAGCACTACGGCCACGATCAATTTGACCTGAACCCGACGATCGACACCCTGGCTTGTATTGTTGGCCTTGCTCATTGAAACACCTCGCTGGCGAAATGGATGGCCGGACTCATCATAACCGGCCACCCCGCTGGATGTCAGCCAATGGCATACTGGTGTCATATCGACAAGCCACACTGGCACATGCTATCCGTGAGTATCCAGACATGAGCAAGCAGATTCGCAAGACGATCGCCGAAGAACCGTTTTTCAGTGGTCTCGAGGAGTCCTGGCTGGACTTTCTGGCCGACAACGCCACCGACATTCAGCTCGATGCAAACGAAATCGTCTCGCGCCAGGGCTCGCGCGCCGATCGCTTTTTCCTGGTGCTTGAAGGCGAGCTGGCCATTGAAGTGCCGGCCATTCAGGGTCCGACCCTGGAAGTCCAGCGTCTCAGGCCGGGACAGATTCTCGGCTGGTCGTGGCTGATCGAGCCGTTTCGCTGGCACTTCCAGTCGCGCGCAAGCGGACCGACCCACCTGCTGTCGTTCGATGGCGAGGCCATTCTGGCGCGTTGCGAAGAGGATCCGGCCTTTGGTTATGCGCTGCTCAAGCGCTTCTCGACGCTGATGGGCCAGCGCCTGGAGTCAGCCCAGCGCAAGATGATGGATCAATGGTCCCCGGCCGGCTTCGCCTGATCAGGCAGGCGCTGAAAACCTCTGCGCTTAGCCTTCATGGCCAGCCCCCTCTCCGCACCACCTTGAGCGCACCCGGCAGCAGGGAAACGTCCAGATGGGCGGCCTGGCGCGCCAGCACCTCGCCATCGGCATGCACCATGCCGCCGTCCGGAATATCGATGGTGACCGCCGCGGCCCGATCAAACACCACCTCGCGGTAGCGCCCGTGACGACCCTTGAACACTGAGGGCAGAATCCAGAGCGCGCGCGGAATGGAAATCGGCCCGGCCCGGCAGATATCGAACAGGCCGTCATCGATCTCGGCCTGCGGGGTCAGGTAGAAGCTGCCGCCGGCGCAGCGGCCGTTGCCGATGGCGACGAGGAAATGGCGGCCTGCAAACGTCTGCTTGTCAACCATCAGCGTCATCTCCGGAGAGCGATAGACCATCAGCGTCCACAGGGCCGCTACCAGGTAGCGAGAAAATCCCCGGAGATATCCGGCACGTGCCGCCATCGAAGCCACAGCCGCCTCGAAGCCTATCCCCAAGCCATTGAGAAAGTAGCTGCTGCTGTTGCTGCCGTCGAGGTGATCGATCAGCACCTGGCCGACGTCGCAAGATGAAGGAAGCAATGTCTGGAGCAGGCCGGCAGCCTCATCAGGATGGTCAGAGATGCCCAGCATCTTGGCAAAATCATTGCCGGAACCGGCCGGCAATACCGCCAGCGCGGCGCGTCCTCCAATCAGACCGCTGCCCACCTCGTGGACCGTGCCGTCACCGCCGATGGCGACCACCACGTGATCGTCTCGGGCACAATGGCTGGCAGCCAGTTCACGAGCATGGCCGCGCCTTTCGGTAATCAGCAGCTCGGCACCGGGCAGACGCGAGGCCAGTGCTCGAGCCAGAGCGAGGGGGTCGCAGCGACCATTGCCGGCGATCGGATTGACGATCAGGGTGAAAGTCGGTGGATCGGTACGCTGCTGGCTCATGTCACGTCGATCCATTGCAGCAGCAGGCCAATCCCGGCCATCAGGGCGATGGTGGTAATCAGCCCGAGCCGGAAAACGAACAGCATCAGTGCCGCCAGCACGACCAGGACCAGCGCCCGGAGATCGATCGAGACCAGCAGTGGCCAGTCGAAATTGAATATTGCGCTGTCGACCGGGCGATGCTCGGAAAACAGCAAGCGCACCGCAAACCAGAGCGCCAGGTTGGCGATCACGCCGACCACGGCAGCGGTTACGCCGCGCAGGGCGCCGGCAACGCGCGGATTGTGGCGCAGCGCCTCGACCCTGGGAGCGAGCAGGAAGACCCAAAGAAAGGATGGCGCGAAGATGACCCAGGTAGTCAGCATCGCGCCCAGGCTGCCTGCCAGCAGTGGTTCGAGCATGCCCGGCTGCCGCCAGGCGGCCAGAAAACCGACGAACTGGGTGACCAGGATCAACGGTCCCGGCGTGGTTTCGGCCAGGCCCAGGCCGTCCAGCATCTCTGACGCGCTAAGCCAGTTGCGTGACTCGGCGGCAAACTGGGCGACCCAGGCCAGCACCGCATAGGCGCCGCCGAAACTCAGGCTGGCCACCAGCGAGAAGAAGCCGGCCAGCTCGGTCCATACCGACTCCCGACCCAGCGCCAACCACAGCACCACCAGGGGCGCCAGCCACATCACCAGGGCCAGCGCCGGCACGACGGGTCGGATCGTTAACGGGGCGGATGCCTGGTCGGTAGTCCTGGCGGCATCGGAAAACAGCACCAGGCCGAGCACGCCGGCGCCGATGACCACCACGGGGAAAGGCAGCGAAAACAGGAACATGGCGAGGAACGCCGCGACGGCCAGAATAGTCGCTGCCGTACCCTGCACGACCTTGCCGCTCATCCTTGCCAGAGCCTGGATGACGATTGCCAGCACCGCGCACTTCAGTCCGAACAGCAAACCTTCGACCAGGGTGGCCTGGCCCAGTGTCACGTAAAGCAGACCCAGACACAGCATGACCAGCGCGCCCGGCAACACGAACAATGTGCCGGCAATCAGACCTCCTCGCACGCCGTGCAGCAGCCAGCCGATGTAGGCGGCCAGTTGCTGCGCCTCCGGGCCGGGCAGCAGCATGCAGAAGTTGAGTGCATGATTGAAGCGGGCCTGGTCCAGCCAGCCCTTCTCGTCGACGATCAGACGCTGCATCAGCCCGATCTGCGCCGCCGGCCCGCCAAAGCTGAGCAAGGCGATCTTGAACCACACGGAAGCCGCCGCGCGCAGCGGAATGGGGTTGGGCATTGAGGCTGCTCGATCAGCGAGTCAGATGGGCATTGTAAGGGGGGAGAGGTGGAGAGGGGGAGAGGGAGAGAGGGCAAAAGGGGAGACGGGAAAAGGCGCAGGGTCTTTTCCGTCTAACCTTCTCCCCTTCTTCCCTTCTCCCCGACGCATTTCAGAACAATATCAACAACAGCCGGTAGCCAAAGTAGAAGCCCAGGGTCATGGCGGCGGCGATTCTCAGCCGGTTCGGGGCGGCGAACTGATGGCTTAAGAAAAACACCGCGACGTAGACCATGATCAGCGCGGCCGCGCGGGTCCAGCCGCCGATCGCGGCGCCCATCAGGTTCAGCGGGATGCTGATCAGCAGCAGCAGCGAGGGCAGCACCAACGCCCCGCCCATTTTCTCGATGTAGAAATCCAACGACTGCTGGCCGTTCTCTCGGCTGCCCAGCCAGCGGAATATGAAGATCGTCGCGACCAGCGGAATGGCCACCGCCAGCATCACGGTGAAACCATGAGTGATATGGCCGAACTCGAAGCCCCGGCTCCACAATCGGGCCATGCGCGCAATCGCGCTTTGCAGGTAGACCAGGATCAGAAATGCTCCGATGCTGATCAGGCCGAACTGCTTCCAGCCGCGCTCGCTGGCGGTAAAGAACTGGTCGGGCTTGAGCAGGGCGGCGCCGAACTGGCTGGCCAGGCCGGCCGCATCAGGCCCCCTGGCCTCGGTCGGCCCGGACCCATCCGGCTGGTCATCGCTTGCGGGTGTCTGATTTTCGGCTTTTTCGCCGTCGGTACGGTCTTCTTGCTGGCTCATTTGCTGATTCTCCCTGAATCAAGTGACTGTGGCCCCCGTTCCTGATTACGCAATGGGTCGACAAAACCGGCCATTTCACACCCCGGGTCCGCAGTCCATGCAGTCGCCGTCGGCGGCCGGGCCGGCCCTGAGCCGGTGATTGAGGTCGACCAGCGCGGTCCGCACCCCTTCCTCGACTACCGGGTGGTAGAAGGGCATGTCCAGCATCTGGCCGACGGTCATGCGCTGCTGGGCGGCCCAGGCCAGCAGATGGCCGATGTGCTCGGCGGCCGGTCCGAACATTTCGGCACCCATGAAGCGGCCGCTGCCGTGCTCACCATAGACTCTGAGCAGGCCAATGTTCCTGCCCATGACCCGGCTGCGGCCCTGGTTTTCGAAACTCACCTGGCCGACGGCGTAACAGCCGCGGCAGCGCTCCGCGACCTGGTCGATGGTACGACCGGCAATGGCAATCTGCGGGTCGGTGAACACCACTGACAGTGGCGCCCGGCGCAAGCCGGTCCGCACCTCCGGCCAGCGACCGGCGTTGGCCCCGGCGATGCGTCCCTCGTCTGCGGCCTCGTGCAGCAGCGGCAGATGATTGTTGGCGTCACCGGCTATGAACACCGGGCTGTCACCGCACTGCAAGGTGTGGCGGTCATACTCGGGCATGCCGCGCTCATCCAGCGCCAGTCCGCTGGCTTCAAGTCCCAGATCATCGATGTTGGGACGACGGCCGGTGGCCGCGAGTAGGTAGTCGAAAGTCTCGCTGCGGGTCTGACCGGCGTCGATGAAATCGATCCTGACCCCGTCATCGCCCTCCTCGATGTGCTTGACCTCGGCATCCGGGTCGAGCGGAAATTCGGTATTGAAGTGGTCCAGTGCAACGCGGCGAATTTCATCGTCCATGATCGGGCCGATTGCGCCGCCAACGCCGAACATGCGCACCCGCACGCCCAGCCTGGCCAGGGCCTGGCCAAGTTCCAGGCCGATCACGCCCGGACCGAACACCGCCAGCGAGTTCGGCAACTCGGTCCAGTCGAAAACCTCGTCGCTGCTGATCAGGCGGGAACCGGCGGCCTCGAGCATTGGCACGACGTTGGTACGCGAGCCGGTGGCGATGACGAATCGCGAGGCCTTGATCCGAAGCCGCTGGTCGACCTCGAGGGTATCCGGTGCGACGAAGCGGGCGCGACCGATGATGCGCTGCTGCTCAGGAATCTTCTCGATCGTCTTGAGCACTCCGGAGACGAATCGATCGCGCAAGTCCCTGACCCGCTGCATCACCGCTGCGCCATCGATCTGAACGCGATCGCAATGAACACCGAAGCGCTCGGCATGGCGAGCGGTGTGGGCGGCCTCGGCGGCCGCAATCAGCACCTTGCTGGGCATGCAGCCGACCCGGGCGCAGGTGGTGCCGAAACGTTCGGCCTCGATCAGGACCACCTCGTCGGCATAGGCACTGGCCTGGCGCCAGGCGACCATGCCGGCGGTGCCGCCGCCAAGGATTGCCACGTCGACCGTGCGTTGTTTCATGAATTCAGTTCCTGTCAGTCGCTTGCACAAGCCGACCGGCTGGCCGTCGATTGCCTTTCACGGATCAGCAGCGGGTCGAAACCAAAGCGCTTGAATCCGGGTTAAAGCCAGTACTTGTCGATCAACTCGAGCAGCTCGTCACGCGAGATCACGTTGTCGTGATCGGCGTCGAACTCGTCGAAGATCCGCGAACTGGCGGCCAGGCCATGCTCGCCGATCAGATACTTGACCAGATCTACGAATTCGCCGCGCGAGAGTACACCGTCGCGGTTTCGATCGAATTCCTCGAACAGCTCGTTGACCAGTTCCTCTCGTTTCATGTTTCCCCTGCGCGCTGGATGGCAGATCAGCAATTTAGCATTTTTGTACAGTCAAAGGCTGAAATCGGGGGTCTGCATAGGCTGCTGGATGAAATAGCCCTGCAGCAGATCAGCCCTGGAGCGCCACAGTCGACTCATGGTCTGGGCATCCTCGACATGCGGGATGATGATCTTCGCCCCGGCGCGATGAGCCTGGTCAGCCAGCTTGTCGAACTGGGCGGAAATTTCCCTGCTGTTGCCAATACTGCCGGCAAGCCGTGGATCAAGCTTGTAGAAGTCGGCCGGAAAGTGGGTCAGCAGCGCCTCGGAGGCCGGATCGACGCCAACCCCAACCACGCTGACACCGAAACCCAGCTTGCGCAGACCTGGCAGCAGAAGTCGAGCAGGCTTGAGGTGATTGGTCAGATGCTTGCCCGCGAACTCGAAGACCAGCTGGCGTGAACGGCGCCATTCGGGATCCAGGTCGCGGGACAGGGCCAGGTAGCGCTCTGTGTCGTTCAGTGATTCGGCCGACTGGCTGACGAACAGGCGCAGTCGGCGACCCTGGTCCTTGTGCTCGCTCAGGATTTCCACCGCCCGTTTGCCCATCCAGCGGTCCAGATCGATGATCAGACCATTCGCTTCGGCGATCGGAATGAAGCGCGCTGCGGGAATCAGCTGATCGTCGTCGGTCATCAATCTGGGCAGCAACTGGTAGTGGACAATATCATCGTCGCCTGTGCTGACCGCAGGCTGGAAAAGCACCTGGATGCTGTTGCCCTTGAGCGCCTCGCGCAACAACCCGACAATCCCCAGGTCGCTTTCCCTGACGTGGCTTGCCAGCACCTCGGGCTCGAATACCCGACACCGGTTGCCACCTTCTTCCTGGGCCTGATCGGCGCAACGCGCGGCTCGCACCAGCATGGCCTCGGCATCGGCGATGCGCAGGCTGAAAGGACAGACACCGATGCTGGCGGTCAGGGCAATTTCATGATCGCCGAGATCGACGACCTCTGCGGCCAGACTGCGACGCAATCCTGACGCCACCTCCTCCAGCCCCGATTCTTCCACCCCTTCGATGATGGTGACCAGACGAAATTCACCGAACCGGGCACTCCATACGTCCTCTCCCAGCCTTTCGGCAATTCGCTGACCCAGTGCGGCCAGCAGTCGCGATGCGCCAGTCACTCCGGTCTGTTCGCGCAGCTCTGCCGGACGGTCCAGGGCAATATGAAAAACTCCGCCGCTGGCAGCTTCCGGACTGGCCGCCGCCTGACCGACGATGGCCTCCAGCCTGGCCTGGAAATACTCCAGCGTGTGCAGACCGGTCTGCGGATCGCGATCGGCCGCCTGGGCCACGCGCTCGAAGTATCTGGATTCGGCCGTATCGGCTGCGATGAACTTGAGCACGGTCTGTTCGAGCTGAATCCGATCACCGTTGGCCAGTCGGTGCTTGTCCACGACCTGACCGTTGACCCGCGTCTTGTTGGTCGAGTCGAGATCGACCACCCGGAATCCCTGTTTGTAGGCCTCGATTCGGCAGTGCTTGCGGGATATGCCGGCCGAGGTCAGCCGAATGTCGGCGTCACTGGCCCGGCCGATCACCAGCTCCCTGGCATTCAGCTCGAACTGCGAGCCCAACCCGGGGCCTCGGATGACCAGCAAGCGTGCGGCCGAACCGGTGCTGTCGCCAGCGGTGTCTTCGGGCGCATAGACCATGGTGCTCTGCTGGTCTTTCGATGATTTGCCTGACATGCTCTCCAGTCTCGATTCGATCAAGCCCGACAACCCGCTGACCAGACTCGGACTCTCGCGTCTATTCTTGCACAGTAAACGGGAGTGATCAGCTTGTCTGATCAACACCTCTTGCCAGCAGCCGATCCGCCGCTGCCCGGCCACTCAGCCAGGCGCCTTCGATGCGATTGCCGGCGCACCAGTCGCCGGCCAGGACCAGGCGTCGCCCGGCATCGTGCAGACAGCCCACTTCCAGCGGATCGCTGGCCAGCGCGTAGCGCCAGCGATGCAGGCGCGAGAATGCCGGACGAATCTGTTCAGTGCCGGTCAGCCCGACAAAGGCATCGAGCAGTTCGGCAGCGACCTGCTCGGCCGGCTGCTCCAGCTGGCGTGAGGAATACTCGGGCCCGGCATGCACCACCCAGCTCTCACCGGACCGGCCCGACTTGCTACCGTTGCGCGCGATCCACGACAGCGGCCCCTGATTGACAAAGGCGGCGTCGAAAGCCAGCGAAAGCGGCTTGTCATAGCCCAGCATCAGCGCCCAGCACGGCGCCATCTTCACCTCGGAGAGCGCCGCGGTCATTGAATCTTCAGCGCCCAGCAGGGCGGCACTTTGCTCCGGCGGCGCTGTGATCACCAGGGCATCTGCAGACAATTTGCGCCCATCGTCGGCTCTTATCGTCCAGCCGGACTGCCAGGACAAGGACTCCGCCCGCCACCCCCAGCGGCAGTCCAGTTGCAGGCTGAGCGCATGCAGCACCGCGTTCATGCCCGGCCGGGCGACCAGTCGGACATCGGGTGACTGGCCGCTGATGGCCGGGCGCGGGCCAAATTGCTTCAGGCGGGGGTGCCAGCCGGCCACAAGGCCATCGGCCTGCCACTGTCTGGCTTGCTCTGCGAAACCGGGGTCGCGAGCAGTGAAGTACTGGGCGCCGTGATCGAAACGCCAGTCGCCTTCCCGGCGCGTGGCGCTGCGCCCGCCGGGGCCGCGCGATTTCTCCAACACCACCACCTCGCGCCCGGCCGCGGCCAGGCAGCTGGCCGCGGTCAGTCCGGACCAGCCGGCGCCGATGATGACAATCTCAGCGTGTTCCATGCAGGCACGTCTGGTCGTGGACTCGGTCAGGAGTCCGTTCGGCGCGACCGATGTTGAAGGCGGATGGCAGTTGCATGGCGCTTTTATAACACTTCAGCGCACCTGTTCCCGTGATCGGGACGAGTCAAGACGCGGCGGCACCCACCACCAGCTGGCCACCACCAGTGCGCCGAAAGCGGTATAGATGACGATGAACAGCCACCACGGCAGATCGTGAAACAACAGCTGTCCCAGCCAGTACTCGATGAACGACTGCTCGTGCCACGGCTGACCGGCGGCGCGGCGCAGCTCCTGCTCCCAGATGGTCAGGGGGCAAAGCCTGCCCAGCCAGGTCTGGACGATGACGAAAATGATCGTGCCGAGGTGAGTCAGCCGAAACCAGAAATTGCGGATCCAGCGCCAGCGCCGCCACCAGCCAAGCAGGATCAGGGCCTGGGCGCCGATAACAAAGGCGACGATCAGGCCATGAGCAAGCAGGATGACGTCGGCCAGCAGCTCGGGGGCCGGCAGGCTCTCATAAATCGTGGCCGTGTCCGTTGGCATGCCGCAGGTTAGGGAAGCTTAGTTGAAGTCGGCCAGTGGTCGACCGGTCAGGCGCACCCAGGCTTCCTCGCCCCAGCTCTCGAGCAGCCCCTCGGCAAAGATCAGCGGCGTTGTCTCGTCACGGGTAGTCATGCCATCGGCACGCGCCCGGTGGGTACGGTAGAACAGCACCTTGTAGTGGCGCTGGTCCTGGAAAAACGACTCGGTAAACGCCGGCGTGCCCATGCGGCGGCGTACTGCTTCCACTTCCTGGCCCGGCGTCAGCCGCGCGATGTGCTCGCGGTTCTCGCGCTCGAGTTGTTGCCAGCTCGCCTCGCGGCCATCGCCGCGGCTGCCGCCGCTGTAGACCACGCAGCCGGAAAGCAGTACGGCGGCAACCAGCACCAGGCTGAAGGACTGGGCTCTACTCATGAAGGTTTCTCCTTGAACAATGTATTCGAAAAGGCACCTGGTATTTTCCGGGGCCAGGCTGAACGGCGCCTGAGCCGGAAGTCATGAGTCTGGAGACCGGCCAGCAGCCGTCCCGGCGCGGGTTGTCAGCGCTCGCCGGCCGCACCGATAGCGGCCACGATGCGATTCTCGAGATCGCGGCGCTCGGCATGCAGCCGCTCATAGCCGGGCCAGTCATGCACAGTCAGCGATTTTGCAATCGCCTCCTGAGCCTGGTGGTATTCACCGGCGGCGTAAAGACAGGTGGCCTCGGCGCGATGGATATCGGCAAGGTAAACCGGGTTGCCGGGTTGCGGATGCATGGATCGGGTCCCGAGCAGCGCCAGACCCCGTTCCACGCTGCCGGCACGACAGTGCAGCCGAGCCAGCCATACTGCTGACATCAATTCCCAGGCAGGGCGCGGCTCGCTGGTGTCGGCCAGCAGGGTCTGCGCCCGCTCCAGGTAGTCCATGGCCTCGCTGTCGCGGCCGGTGCGCATCGCCATCTCGCCCATGCGGTAATAGTGAAACTCGTAGTCGGCAAGCTCCCGGCCCTCGGACGCGGCCCATTCGGCGGCCGAGGCGGCCATGGAATCCAGCACCTGCTCGTCCTGGCCGGTCAGGAGCTCATGCCAGGCCCGGGTCGCCAGCGCCGCGGCCCGCAAGACCACCGGTCGGTCGAAGATCCGGTCATACAGCTCCAGCGCTTCATCGAGCGCTGCCGCGGCCGGGTCGAACTCACCGAGGCGGAGGAGCAGACCGGCTTCATTGGCGCGGTGTATCGCATAGGTCCTGCTTTCCGGCCCGAAGTGCCGGCGGGTCATGTCCACGCTCTGGCGCCGGTACCGGGCGGCCGCTTCGAGCTGGTCGGCCGGCATCAGCACCATCGCCAGGCTGTTGAGCGCGTTCTGGCGCGTTGCCGGCCTGAGCGCCAGGTCAGGATCATCGACCGCCTCGGCCACCGGAGCCAGCAGCTCAAGCGCGAAATCGAGCTCGCCGCGCATGTACTCCAGCCAGCCGCGACGGCTGCGCACGCTAACCCAGGCATCGCGATCGCCCGGGGCCGACCCGATCATCGATTCGGCCTCGAGCAGTCGCCGGTCGGCGAGGTCGAGCTGGCGGCGGGACATCGCCAGCAGGGCATCAAGAACCAGCACCCGGATGCGCTCGGCAGCAGGCAATTCGTCGTGCTCGTGGCCCAGCCCCAGAGCCGCCTCGATCAGCGACTCGGCCTGCTCGGTCTGGCCCAGGGTCAGCTGGACCTGGGCCAGGGTAGTGAGCATGCCCATCCGATCGGCCGGGTCGGCCGACTGTGGATCCAGCGCTCGCTCCGCGCCCAGCGACAGCAGCTGCTCGATGGTCGGGCGCTGGTCGGCCGGCAGGTTGGCCTCGGCGGCGCGAAACAGCCCGACCAGGAAATCACGCATGGACTCGGCACGTCTGAGTGCCGCCTCGGTGTCGGCCAGGGCGCTTTCGGCACGCTCGGCATGGGCCTGGGCCAGGTCGCGCTCGGCGGCCAGCTGCCAGCCCATGATGCTGCCACCGACCACCAGCAACACCACCGCCAGGGCGGCGATCGCGGTCGCGGCCCCGTTCCGGGCAGCGAACCGGTTCGCCCGGTAGAACAGGCCACCGGCGCGTGCGCTGACCGGGTAACCCGTGCGCCAGGCGACCAGGTCATCGATCAGCGCCGGAACCGATGCATACCGTTGGTCGGGCTCTCCGGCCATGGCGTGCCCGACTATCGCCTGGAGATCGCGATCACCATGATCGGTTCCGAGCATGGCCTCGAGCAGCTTGCCCAGCTGCCAGATATCGGATGCCGTGGTCAGCGTCTCGCCGCGTTGCTGCTCCGGGCTGGCATGGCCGGGCGTCAGGCCGTAACTCAGGGAGGGCTCGGCATCGACCAGCCGGGCAATCCCGAAATCCAGCAGGCGCGGCTGGCCCTGCTCATCGACCAGCACGTTGGAAGGCTTGATGTCTCCGTGGATCAGTCCGCGGGCATGGGCAAACTGCACTGCCCGGCACAGCCGCTCTAGCAGGGCAACGCAATCCGCCACCGACAGGGTTTCAGCGTGCCGGTCGATGCGCTTGCCAACGACCAGGTCCATGGCAAACCACAGCAAGCCGTCCTCGGTCTGACCGCCATCGATCAGGCGGGCGATGTTGGGGTGATCGAGACCAGCCAGCATCGAGCGCTCGCGTGCCAGCGCCTGGCTGCCGCCGGGAATGGGACGGTCGCCGCGCAGCCACTTCAATGCCACCTGCTTGTCGAATGCACCATCGGCACGCTCGGCCAGGTAGACCACGCCGGTGCCGCCGCGGCCCAGCTCGGAGACAACACGCCAGTTGCCGACCAGATCTCCCGGCTCAAGCTGGCGAATATCGGCCAGCCGCCTGAGCACGCCGGCAAACAGGCGTCCTTCAAGCAGGCGGCCGGGCCTGAAGCGGTCCTTGGACATCAGTCAAGCTGCCCGGCCAGCCACTGTCGGGCAGCCTGCCAGTCACGCTGCACGCTGCGCAGCGAACGGCCCGTGGCTTCGGCCGTTTCTTCCTCTGTCAGTCCGGCGTAGAAACGACATTCGACCACCTTGGCCTGGTCCGGACGCAGCGCCTGCAGGCGGGTCAGCGCCTCGTCGATTGCCAGGCACTGCTCGGCCTCGGCGAGCTCGGCGGCATCGTCATCGCGCAGCGGGACATGCTCGACCTCACCGCCGCGCTTGACCGCCAGGCACTCTCGCGCGTAGTCGCACAACAGCTGGCGCATGATTCGTGCCGCGAGGTTGAAGAAATGAGCCCGGTCGTTGAGAGCCAGGTCGCCGGCCCGAACGAAGCGCAGGTAGCACTCGTGTACCAGGCTGGTGGTCGCCATCTCGCCCGGTCCATGGCGACGGCAGCGATGCGCGAGCTGGCGCAACTCCACGTAAAGCAGGGCCACCAGCCGGTCCAGAGCCGGCTGATCTCCGGCACTGGCTTCGCGCAGCAACAGGGTCAATTCACCAGCCATGGCTTTGGCAGTATCAAGGCTCTTCTGGCGATAGGCTCTTCTGATGATCCTAACATCCTCGCTCCGACTCCGGCCGGATCCAGCCGAGGCGTTCAGCCGGCGTGGCTGGCAAAGACTTCGCGGGTGGCCTCGTCAAACAACACAAAGCGCACCAGCAACCCGTCCGGCGCAAGGCTTCTCACCGTATCGATGGCGATGGCGGCCGCCTCGGCCAGCGGGTAGCCGAACGCACCGGCCGAGATGGCCGGGAAACCGACCGAGTCGATGGCATGCTCGCGGCACAGCGCCAGTGCCGAGCGGTGGGCATGGGCTAGCAGCTCGCCGGACGGTTCGTCGATCCCGTAGCGCGGGCCCAGGACATGTATCACGTACTGGTTGGGCAGTTCGAATGCCGGGGTGATCACCGCCTGGCCCGGCGAGATCGGCGCCAGCGGGCGACAGGCCTCATCCAGCGCCGGCCCGGCTGCGCGGTGGATCGCGCCGGCCACGCCGCCGCCGGGAGCAAGCTGGCTGTTGGCGGCGTTGACGACGGCCCCCAGGTCTGGCTGGTTGGTGATATCGCCCTTGATCAGCTCCAGCTTCATCGCCCGGTCATCAGATCGGCTATCCCAGACCCCAGGTGCTCGACCAGAATGGCATGCCATCGCGGCGAGTCGACCAGGCCCTGGTTGTGCTCGAAGAACGCCGAGACGATCGGTGCCCAGTCGCTGTCTTTGGGCATGATGATGCCGAACGACTCGCCGCCGTCGTCGAACGCAGAGTGGCGCATTACCGCAACGCCGCGATCGGCCGCATGGTAGTAGTTATAGCCGTCGATAAAGGCGAAGTAGCCTCCGGTGGCGACTCGCTCGATGATCTCGGCATTGCTGGTAGCCTTGGCCAGCTCCAGGTTGGGCCAGTAGCGCTCGGCCAGCTGACGCATGCGCTGCTCGTGCAGGGTGTTGGCAAACGCCAGGCCGGTCAGCCCGGCCAGTTGTTCGGTCACGCTGTCGGCGTCGACCACCTCGGGTCGATCCTGCGGGCTGATCAGCACGGCAACGTTGTGTACATAAGGCGGCGAAAAAGTCAGCTCCTTGTCGCGTGCCTCGGTAATGGTGACATTGCCCAGGCCGAACAGCCCGTCGCTTCCGTCTCGGATGCGGGCGTACATCTGCGACCAGTCCGGCTCGAGAATGAACCTTGGGCGAACCTCGATAGCATGCTCTTCGGCGACAAACCCGGCAAACCACTCGATCAGTTCGATCATCGCCCCGACCGCCTGTCCCTCCTCGTCAGGCTCTGCCCACCCGGTGCTGGGCGCGTAAACGACTAATATCTCGGCAGACCCGGCCACCTGGGTATCCTGCCAGCTTGCAGCCAGCTGATCCTCGGCCATTGCCATGCTTGGCAGCAGCCAGCACAGAATCATTGCGGGCCATGAAAGAATTCGACAAGACATGGGCGAACCTGCTTTGCGGGCTTGATGGATGAAGGGAGCGTCAGCTTGGCCGCTGCCAACGCCTGTTGTCAAGGCAGCTGGCAAGAAAACCGCACAAGCCCGGCAATCCATGTATAATGCGAGGCCGCTGTGATCAGCAGCTAGTGAAACATCCTCGTCGTATTCCTTCCCGTTTACTCGCTGGACCGCTTCATCACCTGATTTTCTGCAGCACCGTCGGTGGCCGACTGCATTGGCAGCGGCGCCGTTTCAACGCACCATTCAATACAAGGTAACAACGTAACATGTCTAGCAATACTGGAACCGTCAAGTGGTTCAACGATGCCAAGGGCTTCGGCTTCATCTCCCAGGACGACGGTGGCTCTGATGTCTTCGTACATTTCAGCGCCGTCACCGGTTCGGGCTTCAAGAGCCTGACCGAAGGTCAGAAGGTGAGCTTTGATGTCACCAACGGCCCGAAGGGCCCGCAAGCTGCCAACGTGATCGCGGTCTGAAATCGCAACCACACGAATGCTTGAAAAAGCCCCGCCACCTGGCGGGGTTTTTTTTGTCCGCTTTTCGCAACCCTCCTCCGGGGTCCCGAGCCGCCCTGCACGAAACTCTCGCAGCGGTGGGCATCTGAGCGATCGCGACCTGAACGGGTGATCGGCCTGGGCGATCGCCGACAAGTCGGACGGCCTCATGCCGGTAAGACCGGCTCACTGCCTCTTCTTGCCAGGTGCTTTCGATCCAGCGACTGGCGAGGAGGATAGCCCAGGCTGTTCCCGTTGCCTATTCCGCCACCCGTTCAGGTCGCGATCGCTCAGATGCCGCCCGATGCCTTTTAGGCCGCCGGCAGTCGCTGGCGGTCGTGCAGCCGGTGAAAGTCCTGCGCCGGCCCCATCGGGACCACGGCCGAGGGGTTGATGGTTTCGTGGCTGGCATAGTAGTGCAGCTTGATCGAGCGAAACTCCACGGTCTCGGCAATTCCCGGCATCTGGTAGAGCTCGCGCAGGTAGTTCGACAGGTTGTGATAGTCGTCGATGCGGCGCAGATTGCACTTGAAGTGGCCGACGTAGACGGCATCGAATCGGATCAGGGTGGTGAACAGTCGCCAGTCGGCTTCGGTCAGACGCTGGCCACACAGGTAGCGCCGCTCGTCCAGAAGCGCCTCCAGCTCGCAGAGGGTTTCAAACATGGGTACCACCGCCTCCTCGTAGGCTTCCTGAGTAGTGGCAAAGCCGGCCTTGTAGACGCCGTTGTTGACCCGGTCGTAAACGCGTTCGTTGATCTCGTCGATCTGTGCGCGCAGATCTTCCGGGTAGTAGTCGCCTGGCCTGGCGCCGCAGCTGTCAAAGGCGCTGTTGAACATGCGGATGATGTCGGCCGATTCGTTGGAGACAATGGTTTCCTTCTGACGGTCCCAGACCACCGGCACCGTGACCCGGCCGCTGTAGTCGGCCATGGCGCGGGTGTAGACCTGGTGCAGGAGCTCGCACTCGTTGATCGAGTCGGGGATCACCTTGTAGCCCGGACGGAAGGTCCAGCCGTGCTCTTTCATCAGCGGATTGACCACCGAGATCGAGATCATCGGCTCCAGCCCTTTGAGCTTGCGAAAGATCAGGGTGCGGTGAGCCCAGGGACAGGCATGGGCGACATACAGATGGTAGCGGCCGGGCTCGGCGCGAAACCCGCCCTGGCCCGTCGGGCCGGGTGAGCCATCGGCGGTGATCCAGTTGCGAAAAGCGCTTTCGGATCGCTTGAACCGCCCACCGGTGGAGTCGGTGTCATACCACTTGTCCTGCCATTGGCCGTCGACCAGAAGTCCCATGACTGGCTCCGAGTTTGCTGGAATCAGCCTGCCATGGTAACGCCATTCCGGGCGGGGCGGTTGTCCACGGACACCCCCTGGAAGGGGACGGTGCGACGGCTTTGCTGCCGCCGCACCGTCAGGGCGCGGAGCGCTACAGGCCGCAGTCGGGCATGTGCTCGGTCTCGATCAGCATGACCAGGTCCTGGGTCTGGCTTCCGTCCAGCCCGTCGATCTCGGCGGTTGCCTCGCGACAGCTGTGGAAGGTCAGCGTCAGGGTGCCCCAGGGGAACCAGTCAGCCGGCGGCACCGGGTTACCGAAGGACCCGCCGGAAGCAGCGCTCAGGTTGAACTCCACCGGCTCATCCTTCTCGATGCTGGCGATCGGGTTGGTGATCACCAGCCACAGCTGCTCGCCGTTGGCGCGGTAGCCGTAGAACTTGCCGGCCAGACCGATCGGGGTGTAGATGAAATTCCACCCCTGGCCGTTGGTGGCCGGGTCGAACCAGGGTCCGGTCAGATCGGCCAGGCCATCATAGGGCGAGGGATCGGCACAGCGATTGCCCGCCAGACCGGCCACCCCGGTCAGGCGCACCAGCTCAAGGCTCTGGGTGCCGGAAAGCCCGGACACCACGGCCTCGGCCGAGCCGCAGGAATGAAAGGTGAGCTCCACGGTACCCCAGTTGACGAACTCGCCCTGGGCCGGGTTGGATGGGTCGCCGAACACGCCACCATCACCGGTGATTGCCGGCAGGGTGATGGGCTCGCCCCAGGCAAACTCACCGCCAGAGGGGTTCAGCGCCAGCCACAGCTGCTCGTCGTTCTCATCGTAGCCGAAGAAGTAACCGAGCAGACCGGCCGAGGTCACCTTGAGGTTGAAGCCCTGACCATCGGTAGTCGGATCGAACCAGTTGCCGGTCAGATCCGGAAAGCCGGTAAACGCCGCGCCGCGCCAGAAGCCGCTGGTCAGCGTAAGAACGCCACTGGACTGGAACTCGTTTGCATAAAAGGCCTGGTAGCCGGAACCGTCGTGGCTGCCGATGCTGCCCGACAGCACGACGTTTCCGCCGCTGCTGGCCAGGCCACCGCCGGCCACGAACTGACCGCGCTCGAGGGTGACTTCGCCAGCCAGACCTGCCATCGGCAGGGCCAGGCAGGCTGCCAGGGCCAGCGACGACAGCAGATGATTGCAGTCGAACCTGGACCATCTCATTGCGACACCTCCGCCAGCTCCGCCTCGCCAAGCAGGATGGACTCAAGCTGAGCCAGACGCTGCTCGGTGGCCTGTCGCTGGGCTTCTAACTCGGCACGCAGGGCATC
>SKQS01000152.1 GCA_007118895.1 Wenzhouxiangella sp. | reverse complement strand
TTCGGAGATGCCTTCCAGGCGCTTGGTCTTGACCAGGTCGGCGATCTTTTCCAGCAGGCGCGCCTTGTTGACCTGGTAGGGCAGCTCGGTGACCACGATGCGCTCGCGGCCTGAGTCGGCGTCGGTCTCGAACTCGGTGCGCGCGCGCAGGTAGATGCGGCCGCGGCCGGTGCGGTAGGCCTCGACGATGCCGTCGGCGCCGTTGATCAGCGCGGCGGTGGGGAAATCCGGACCCGGCAGATGGGCCATGATCTCGTCGATGCCAAGCTCCGGATTGTCGATCAGCGCCAGCAGCGCGGCGGTGACCTCGCCGAGGTTGTGCGGCGGGATGTTGGTGGCCATGCCGACGGCAATGCCGGTGGCGCCGTTGATCAGCAGGTTCGGCGCCCGGGTCGGCAGCACCGAGGGCTCCTGCTCGGTCTCGTCGTAGTTGGGGACGAAATTGACCGTTTCCTGGTCAATGTCGGCGAGCATTTCGTGGGCCAGCCGGGCCATGCGTACTTCGGTGTAACGCATTGCCGCCGGCGAGTCACCGTCGATCGAGCCGAAGTTGCCCTGGCCGTCGATCAGCATGTGGCGCATGGAAAACGGCTGGGCCATGCGCACGATGGTGTCGTAGACGGCGGCATCACCGTGCGGGTGGTATTTACCGATCACGTCACCGACCACGCGGGCCGATTTCTTGTAGGGCTTGTTGTAGTCGTTGCCGAGCACGTGCATGGCATACAGCACGCGCCGGTGGACCGGCTTGAGGCCGTCGCGCACATCGGGCAGCGCCCGTCCGATGATCACGCTCATGGCGTAGTCCATGTAGGACTGACGCATTTCGTCTTCCAGGTTGACCTGGAGCACCTCGCGGGCCATTTCCGCCATCAGGAATCTTCCGTGCGTGGGGTTCGGTTCTATCCGCGATCAGCCGCCTGGCTGCTTGCTCCAAGCAACTGATCCTGCGCCACAAAAACACCCGCTGCCGGCTCCAGTCGATGCCGGCAAAAGGCAGGCGCAACAAGCGTGAAATAATACCACATCAGCCCCCTGGAAAGACCGCTTGAGAGAGCCTGGGAACGCCCGCTCAGGCGCTGAAATCGAACGGCGGCTGATGCACCCCCTGCTCGGTGACAATGCAGTCGACCAGCTCGCCGGGAGTGATGTCGAACACCGGGTTCCAGGCGGCAAAACCGGCCGGCGGTCGGTCGATGCCGGCGGCGCGCCAGATCTCTTCGCCATCGCGCTGCTCGATGGCGATGTTGTCGCCGGAGGGCATGGCCGGGTCCAGGGTCGAGGCCGGCGCCACCACCATCATGCGCACGCCGTGGTGGCGGGCCAGCACGGCCAGTGAATAGGTACCGATCTTGTTGGCGACATCACCATTGGCGGCGATGCGATCCGCGCCGGTGATGACCCAGTCGATCTCGCCTGAGGCCATCAGCGAGGCGGCCGCGCCCTCGATCAGCACCTTGAACGGAATGCCGGCCCGGGCCAGCTCCCATGCGGTCAGCCGCGAACCCTGCAGCCACGGCCGGGTTTCGCCGGCATAGACCCGCTCGATCCTGCCCAGGCGATAACCGGCGGCAATCACCCCGAAGGCGGTGCCGACGCCACCGGTGGCCAGGGCGCCGGTGTTGCAGTGGGTCAGCACCCCGCAGCCGGGCTCGATCTGGCCGGCGCCGAATTCGGCCATGGCCTGGTTGGCGGCGATATCCTCGGCATGGATGGCGACCGCCTCGCGCTCCAGGGCCTCGGCATCGAGCCGCTCACCGCCGGTATCGGCACGCCGCATCCGCTCGATGGCCCAGCTCAGGTTGACCGCCGTCGGCCGCGCCCTTACCAGGCGATTGAGCTCTCGCTGCCAGGCGGCCCGGTCTTCGGCATGTGTGCGTGCGGCGATCACCGCGGCATAGGCCGCGGTGATGCCGATCGCCGGGGCGCCGCGCACCACCAGGTCGGAAATGGCCGCGATGGCCGAATCGACACTGTCAATGCTGATCCACTGCTCGCGGGCCGGCAGCAGGCGCTGGTCGAGCAGCTCCAGCACACCGCTGGCATAGCGTATGGCACAGAAATTCTCGAGTTTGTCCATGGTGGGGATTATAGGGGCTGGGGAACCGGGCGCAGCCCGCCGGTGTCCCGGTGGTTGCGGTACAATCGCCGTCCGTTCCAACGCTGACATTCATTCCGGAGTAACCGATGATGCGTTTTATCGTTGCAAGTCTGACCGCCCTGTCAATGGGCCTGGCCGCCGAGGAAAGCGAGCCGACCGAATCGCCGACCGTGATCCTGCATACCTCCATGGGCGCCATCACCCTGGAGCTGTATCCGGGAAAGGCGCCGGAATCCGTGGCCAATTTCCTGCAGTACGCCCGCGATGGCCATTTTGACGGCACCATCTTCCACCGGGTGATCGAGAACTTCATGATCCAGGGCGGCGGTTTCGACGCCGAGTTCAACCAGAAGCCGACTCGCGGCGCGATCCGCAACGAGGCCGACAACGGCTTGCGCAACGAGCGCGGCACGGTCGCCATGGCGCGCACCAACCAGCCGCACTCGGCAACCGCCCAGTTCTTCATCAATGTCACCGACAACGCCTTTCTCAACCATCGCGGCACCCAGTCCGGCCAGACCTGGGGCTACGCGGTGTTCGGCCGGGTCACCGACGGCATGGACGTGGTCGATGCGATCCGGGTAGTCGAGACCGGCCGTCACGGCATGCACCAGGATGTACCGGTGGAGCCGGTGCTGATCGAGCGGGTCGAACTGCCCTGATCCGGCCTGTTGAAAGCAACAGCGCACCGGGCCCGGCCCCGGTGCGCAGCCCTGGCCCGGGAAGCCTCACCGCCCTGCCCCACCACCTGCTGATTTCCGATCTGCACCTGGCCGCCAGCCGGCCGGAAACCACCCGACTGTTCTTCGATTTTCTCAACGGCCCGGCGCAGCACGCCCGGTCGCTGTGGATTCTTGGCGATCTGTTCGATGCCTGGATCGGCGACGATGCCGCCGACGAGCTGGGACAGGCTGTGGCCGACAGGCTGGCCGCGCTGGCCGCACAGGGCGTGGATTGCCACCTGATGGTCGGTAATCGCGACTTCCTGCTCGGCGATGCGTTCTGCCGGAAAGCCCGCTGCGAGCGGGTGGCCGAGCCTGCGGTGCGGGATTTTGGTTGCGGTGCGGTGCTGCTGATGCACGGCGACAGCCTGTGTACCGACGATATCGCCTACCAGCGATTCCGGCGCCGGGTGCGCGATCCGGCCTGGCAGCAGCGCATGCTGTCACGGCCGGTGTGGCTGCGCCGGCTGCTGGCGCGGATTGCCCGCGGCATCAGCCGCCGAGTCAATTCCAGCAAGCGCCAGTACATCATGGACGTCAACGACCGGGCGGTCGACAAGAGTTTGCGCAAACATGGCTGCGGCTGGCTGCTGCACGGCCACACTCACCGCCCGGCAATCCACCGCCACCAAGTCGATGGCCACGAGCACTACCGCGTGGTGCTGGGCGACTGGCACGATGGACTGGGCTGGGCGGTGCGCGCCGACCGGGACGGGCTTGCGCTGCTGGAAGTTCGCCGCCAGGGCGACTCGGAAGTCAGGCTGACTCGGTCAGCGCCGTCAGCCGTTCAAGCTCCAGCGCGCTGAAACCGGCGCGCTGTCTGGCCGGCAGGTTCAGCGGACCACGCAGCTGGCCGCCGTAGTATTTCTCCAGCAGCTCGCGGAAGGTCGCCTCCGGCTCCAGACCACGCTGCTCGCACAGGCACTTGAACCAGCGGCTGCCGATGGCGACGTGGGCCTCTTCCTCTTCGAGGATCACCTCCAGCAGGGCAACCGTCTGGTGATCGCCGGCCTGTGCCAGCCGCTCGATCATGCCGGGTGTCACATCCAGCCCGCGCGCTTCCAGCACCCTGGGCACCAGGGCCATGCGGATCATCACATCGTGTGCCGTCTGCTCGGCCATGTCCCACAGGCCGTTGTGGGCCGGCAGGTCACCGTAGGTCAGGCCCAGGCTCTCGAGACGCGCCTGCAGCATGCAAAAATGCCGCGCCTCGTCAGCGGCCACCCGCAGCCAGTCGGCATAGTAGGCATCGGGCATGCCGGAAAAGCGCAGCGCGGCATCCAGCGCCAGGTTGATGGCGTTGAACTCGATGTGGGCGACCGCGTGCACCAGGGCCTGGCGGCCCTGGAGACTGCCCAGTCCGCGTCGCGGCAGGCGACCCGGGTTGACCAGCTGCGGCCGTCCGGGACGGCCGCAGGCCAGCACCCCGCAAGGTCCGGGGTCGGCCGGCTGCCAGCGGCCGGATTGGACCAGCTCGAACAGCGCGGCGACCTGCTCGCACTTGGCGCCCGGGTCCGGCTCGGCCAGGGCAGCGCGCGCGCGCTGCCAGCAACCGCGGACTTCAGCCACGCTCGATGGCGGCCACCAGGGCGTCGGCGAATCCGCTGGTCGGCACCTTGGTGGCGTTGTCGATCAGGCGGGCAAAGTCATAGGTCACAACCTTTTCGCCGACGACTTTCTCGAAGGCATTCTCGATCAGCTTGCTGACCTCGTGCCAGCCGATGTAGTCGAACATCATGCAGCCGGAAAACATCAGCGAGGAGGGGTTGACCATGTCCTTGCCGGCGTACTTGGGCGCCGTGCCGTGGGTGGCCTCGAACACCGCCACGTGGTCGGCCATGTTGGCTCCGGGGGCAATACCCATGCCGCCGACCTCGGCCGCCAGGGCGTCGGAAAGATAGTCGCCATTGAGGTTCATGGTCGCCAGCACGTCGAATTCGGCGGGCCTGAGCAGCATCAGCTGGAACATGATGTCGGCGATCCGGTCCTTTATCACGATCCTGCCTTCCGGCGCCTTGCCGTCGTGCTTTTCCCACACTTCCTCTTCGCTGATGGTCACATCGCCGAATTCCTCGGCGGCCAGCTCGTAGCCCCACTTGCGGAAAGCGCCCTCGGTGAACTTCATGATGTTGCCCTTGTGGACCAGGGTGACCGAGGAGCGATTGTTGTCGATCGCGTACTGGATGGCCTTGCGCACCAGTCGCTTGGAGCCGAACGCCGAGATCGGCTTGATGCCAAGCCCGGCATCCTCGAAGAACTCCGCGCCCATTTCCTCGCGCAGGAACTTCGCCAGCTTGCGGTTTTCCTCGGTGCCTGACTGGTACTCCAGCCCGGCATAGACATCTTCGGTGTTCTCGCGGAAGATCACCGCATCGACTTCTTCCGGCTTTTTCAACGGCGACGGCACGCCGCGGTACCACTTGACCGGGCGGACGCAGGCGTACAGATCCAGCGTCTGGCGCAGCGACACGTTGAGCGAGCGGAAACCCTCACCAACCGGGGTGGTCAGCGGGCCCTTGATCGCCACGTTGAGATGCTTGATCGCCTCCAGCGTCTCTTCCGGGAAATAGTTGCCGCCGTAGATGCCGGCCGCCTTCTCGCCCAGGTACAGCTCGGCCCAGTGGACCTTGCGCCGACCGCCGTAGGCTTTGGCAATCGCAGCATTCCAGACCTTCATGCAGGCCGGGGTGATATCGACGCCGATACCGTCGCCTTCGATGAAGCCCAGAATCGGCTCGTCCGGCACCTTGAGCCGTCCGTTTTCCACCGTGACCCGGGCGCCCTGCTCGGGCATCTTGATGTGCTCAAAACCCATCTTGCATCCTTTTAACGCGGAAAAAGTTAGTGTACCCCACTCGCCATGGGGAACTGATGCAACATGCACGGCAAGCTATCCGGATCACAAGGCCGACCGCGAGCCCGGCTGGCCGGCATCCTGCTGCTGTCGCTGACGCTGCACCTGCTGCTGTTGATCGCGCTGAAACTGCCACTCGCGGAGCCTCTCCGGGAAGACTCCACTCCCAGTCTCGAGCTGGTTTTCCGGCAGCCTGCGACGCCGAAACCAGCGCAATCCAGTCCTCCTGTTCAAGACGCTTTCCCGTCATTGCCAACGCCGGCTCCCGGCGATGAACCCGAAACCGAGGTCGCTCCTCCAGACCTGCCTGCCCTGCCCTGGTCATTCGAGCCTCCACCGGCCACATTGCCCGATCGGGAAACTCTTCAGGCACAGCTGCGGGCTGCGGTCAGGGAAACGGATTCCGGGCAGCCGGCACATCGACAACTCGGCATGCCCGCTGATCCGGAGCCGGTACCGCAGTGGTGGAATGCCATTGACGGCCACATCATCAGCCCTGCCGCCGAACCAGAAATGTTGTGGCGCGACCAGGACGGCGGCATCGGTTCGCGCCGGGTGCTGTCAGATGGCCGAATCATCTGTGGCCGCCAGCCCCCCGCCAGCGTGGATGGAAGCTTTAACTGGTGGATGGACAACGCCGTGAAGTTGCGCTGGGAGTGCGGACGCGATCGCAGTCAGGTGATCGATTTCCGACGCGATGTCGGACCAGGGTAGTGGGCTGCGGTTCGGCCCGGCAAATCCTGCGAATGCCGGTTCAGCGCTGATCGGGGGCAGGACAAGAGGCCTGCCCCCGACTCAAGGAGTGAAGGGGCTCAGGCCTCGAATCGGGCCTTGAGCTTTTTCAGCGCCGCGGCTTCAAGCTGGCGGATGCGTTCGGCGGAAACACCGTACTTGTCGGCCAGCTCCTGCAATGTAGAGCGCGGGTCGAGCAGCCAGCGACTCTGGATGATGTCGCGGGAGCGATCGTCCAGTGACTCGATGCCCTCGAACAGCAGGTCGTGATGGTGCTGCTCCCAATCCTCGTCTTCGGCATTGACCGCCGGCGAGGCCGTTTCGCCCTGCAGAAAAGCGGCCGGGGCCATGAATGCCGACTCGTCATCATCGGCGCTGCTCATGTCGAAACCGATATCCTGACCGGACAGCCGCGACTCCATTTCCATTACCACCTCGGGCTTGACGCCCAGGTCGTCAGCAACCCGATCAACCTCGTCCTTGCTGAGCCAGCCCAGCCGTTTCTTTGACTTGCGCAGGTTGAAGAACAGCTTGCGCTGTGCCTTGGTGGTGGCCACCTTGACGATACGCCAGTTGCGCAGGATGAATTCATGGATCTCGGCACGGATCCAGTGCACGGCAAAGGAGACCAGACGCACGCCATGATCAGGGTCGAAGCGCTTGACTGCTTTCATCAGCCCGATATTGCCTTCCTGGACCAGATCGCCCAGCGGCAGGCCGTAACCGGAATAGCCGCGCGCCACGTGGACCACGAAACGCAGATGCGACATCACCAGCATGCGAGCGGCATCGAGGTCCTCTTCATCGCGATAGCGCCGGGACAGCTGCTGCTCCTCATCCAGCGTAAGTACCGGAATACGGTTGACTTCCTGGATATAGGCATCCAGGGAGCCGGTACCCGCAGGGGCCAGCAAGTGACTCGGAACCAGATGGTTAGCCATGCGAATCTCCTTTACATCAACCCAACATTGTATCAGTTGATCCTGAGCTCGGGAAGACCTAATCAGGATCGAATTGGTACTGATTGCTATCGGCGATTTTGACCGGGGGCCGAGAACGGAGTTCCCGTCGGCACCAAGCCGACTGGCCTTGATTTCAGCCCGGATTGATCTTGCGCACGTATTGATCGACCACCAGCCATGAGCCGATGACCCCCAGCAGCCCGCTGCCGCCGATCAGCAGGGCATTGACCGCAGCCGACGGGGCGGTCAGGCTGAACTCGGTACCGTAGGCCATGCCCATGCGCTCGATCGGCGCTCCCAGGCTGAAAAGACCGACGCGGATCAGCAGCCAGGCAACCAGGCCGCCGAGCAGGCCGAACCACAGGCCGGAGTAGAGAAACGGTCGGCGGATAAAGCCGGAGGTGGCGCCGACCAGGGCCAGCACCTCGATCTCTTCGCGCCGGTTGTGGATTTCCATCCGAATGGTGTTGCCGACGATAAAGACCACGCCGAGGGCAAACAACAGAGCCATCAGACGCACCGCGTTGGCGATAAGGCCCAGCATGGCGTCCAGCCGCTCCAGCCACTGCAGGTCGACGATCACCAGGTCGACGCCGGGCTTGGCCTCGAGCCGGACAGCCAGCTCGGCAATGTCGGCCTGACCGGCGGGCACCACCTCCAGCACCCAGGGCAGCGGATTGTCGGGGATGGCATCAGTCAGCTCTCCCAGGCTGAGCTGGCCCGACAGGTCACGCAGCCCCTCGGCCGGACTGATCGGGTCGACCGCAAGCACTTCCGGCCAGCTGGCCAGGCGCGTGGCGATGCGCATGGCCTGCTCATCGCCGGTACCTGCATCCAGAAACACCGACAGGCTGTCGAGCCGCTCCCAGCTGCGGCTGAGCTGGGCCACGTTATCGACCGTTACGTGCAGCCCCAGCGGCAGGCTCAAGGCCACCGCCAGTACCATGCAGGTCATGGCCGCACTCAGGGGCTGACGAGTCAGCGCGCCCAGCGAGGACAGCAGGCTGTAGGCGTGGCGCCGGGCCCAGGCGCGCAGCCGACTGACCGGACGATCGCTGCTGTCGCGGGCGCTACGGCTCATCGGTGGTCGCCGGCGACCGACAGGCCGTCATCGATCAGCTGGCCTGACTTCAGCACCAACACCCGGCGCCCCAGCCTGCGGATCAGATCAAGGTCGTGACTGGCAATCAGCAGGGTCACGCCCAGCTCGTTGAGCTGGAGAAAGAACCGCATCAGCTCGGCAGACAGCTCCGGGTCCAGGTTGCCGGTCGGCTCGTCGGCCAGCACCAGCGGCGGCTTGCCGACGATCGCCCGGGCAATGCCGACGCGCTGCTGCTCGCCACCCGACAGCATCGGCGGATACATGCGCTCCTTGTCGAGCAGACCGACCTTGTCCAGCGCCGCCCTCACCCGCCGCTTGATTTCGCCATACGGCAGTCCGGCGATCACCAGCGGCAAGGCGACGTTGTCGAACACCCGGCGATCGCTGAGCAACCGGTGGTCCTGGAAAATCACCCCGATGCGCCGGCGCAGGTAAGGAATGCGCCGCCGCGCCAGCTTGCTGACATTGCGCCCGTCGAACAAGACCCGCCCGCGGCTGGGCCGCTCGAGCAGCGCAATCAGGCGCAGCAGCGTCGACTTGCCGGCCCCGGAGTGGCCGGTCAGGAAAGCCAGCTCGCCCGGCTGGAGGGAAAAGCTGACCTCGCTTAAGGCCTGAATGCCCCCGGGATAGCGCTTGGCGACCGACTCGAAGGCAATCATTGCAACAGCTGGCTCAGACTCAGGATCGGCAGCATGATCGCCAACACGATATACAGCACTACCAGGCCGACGATCAGGATCAACACCGGCTGAAGAATACCCAGCAGCACCACGGTCACCGCTTCCAGGTCGCGCTCCTGGATGGCCGCGGCATGATCGAGCATCGGCGCCAGCTCGCCGCTTCGTTCCCCGCCGTGGATCAGGCGTCGCGCCATCGGTGGCAGCCAGCGCGCATCATTCAGCGCCTGACTCAAGGACACGCCCTCGCGAACCCGATCGGCGGCGCGCTCGACATCGGCCCTGGCCACCTGGTTGCCCATTACCCCGGCCGTTACCCTGAGCGCCTCGACCAATGGCACGGCGCTGGCAACCAGGATCGCCAGGGTGCGGGTGAAAGTCGCGGTCTGACGCGCACGGGCCATGCGTCCGGCCAGCGGCAGGCCCAACATGATGCCGTCCATGCGGCGGCGCGGACCCGGCTGGCGCCAGACCAGCGCACCGAGGACCACCAGCGCTACCATAAGCCCGATCAGAAGCCAACCATGCTCGGCGATGGTGTCGGAGATCACCAGCAGGCTGCGGGTCATCAGCGGCAGGTCCTGGTAGGCCTGCTCGAAGACCCCGACCACCCGTGGCACGACAAATCCGACCAGCCCCCAGACCACCGCCAGCGCGGTGATCACCAGCAGCACCGGGTAGACCAGCGCCATGCCGATGCTGCGACTGGTGGCCTCGGTCAGCTCGGCATGGCTGGCCAGCCGATCGAGCACCGGCTGCAGCCGCCCGGCTCGCTCGCCGGCAGCAATCGCTGCCGTGTACAGGTGGGGAAAAAGACGCGGATGCTCGGCCATGGCCTGCGACAGGCTCTGGCCTTCCATCACCCGGGCGCGCATGCTGCCGAGCTGACGCCTGAGCGCGGCGGCCTCGGCCTGCTCGACCAGCACCGACAACACCTCCTCCAGCGGCAGGCCCGCCTGCAGCAGGCTGGCCATCTGCCGAAGCAGCAGGGCGCGCTCGCGCCGATTGCCTGAACCCAGCGCACGACCCGCGCCACGACGGGTCTCGACCGGGTCGACGGCCAGCGGAATCAGTCCGCGCTCGCGCAGGTTCTGACGGGCCTGGCGAGCATTGTCGGCCTGGATCACGCCGCGCCGGGTGCGACTGTCGGGATCAAGCGCCTGGTATTCGAAAGCACCCATATCGGTTGATCAGCCGGTACGGGTTACGCGCAGCACTTCTTCCAGCGAAGTCAGTCCGGCCAGCGCCTTCTGCCAGCCATCGTCCATGATCGACGGGGCCAGCTCGCGGGCGCGGGCAGTCAACCGGGATTCGGCTGCCTGGTCATGGATCAGCTCGCGCAAGGCATCGTCGATGGGCACCACTTCATAAATGCCGGTACGACCGCGATACCCGGTCACACCAGCCGGCAGCTCGGCGCGTGGACGATACAGCGTCGCTTGACGGTCGTCGATATGTATATCCAGCGCGGCCAGCTCGCGGGCGCTGATCGTCCAAGGTTCGCGCCATTCCTCGTCGAGCAACCGTACCAGCCGCTGGGCGACCACGCCGATCAGGCTGGAGGCCAGCAGAAAGGATTCCACCCCCATGTCGACCAGCCGGGTAATGGCGCCGACCGCGGTGTTGGTGTGCAGGGTCGACAGCACCAGGTGTCCGGTCAGGCTGGCCTGTACCGCGATCCGCGCCGTCTCCAGGTCACGAATCTCGCCGACCATGACCACGTCGGGGTCCTGGCGCAGGATCGCCCGCAGGCCGCGGGCGAAAGTCAGGTCGACTCGGGGGTTGACCTGGGTCTGGCCGATGCCATCCAGGTCGTATTCGATCGGGTCCTCGACGGTCATGATGTTGCGCGAGCGATCATTGAGCCGCGACAAGGCGGCATACAGGGAGGTCGACTTGCCCGAGCCGGTCGGACCGGTCACCAGCAGAATGCCGTGCGGGCGCGAGATCAGATCCTGCATGCGCTCAACCGATGTCGCATCCATGCCCAGCTCGGCCAGGTCCAGCCGCCCGGCCTGCTTGTCGAGCAGGCGCAACACGACTCGTTCGCCGTGATTCGACGGCAGAGTCGAAACGCGCACATCAACCGGTCGCCCGGCAATCCGCAAACCGATACGCCCATCCTGGGGAATGCGCTTCTCGGCAATGTCCAGCCGGGCCATGACCTTGATCCTCGAGGTAATCAGTCCGGCCAAGGCGCGCGCCGGACTCATGACCTCGCGCAGCACGCCGTCGATACGAAATCGTACTGAAAGACGCTCCTCGAAAGGCTCCAGGTGGATGTCCGAGGCGCCCTCGCGCACCGCCTCGGTAAGCAGGCCGTTGATCAGCCGGATGATCGGCGCATCGTCCTCGCTTTCCAGCAGGTCAGCCGGCTCGGGCAGATCCTCGGCCAGCCGCGCCAGGTCCAGGTCTTCACCGAGGTCCTCGGCCACCTGGCGAGCGCTGGTATCGCCGCCCTCGTACAGGCGGGCAATCAGCTGCTCATACTCACGAGCATCGAGCTTTTCCAGCGCCACCGGCTGGCCCAGCTTGCGCTGGACTTCCTGGACCGCGGCGACATCCACCGGTTGCCGAACCGCCAGCCGAACCCGTCCGCCGGGATCACGCCCGGCGATGGCGACGCCACGCCGGCGGGCAAAGCCGAACGCCGGCCGAAACTCAACGCTCATCCGGCGGCGCCTGCAGGAACTCGTAGATTTCCGGCAGCAGCGGCATTTCCTCAGGTGCGGCCAGCGAACGGGTACGCTCGCGCTGGCGCAGCTGGGCGGCGCGGATCTGCGAATACTTGGCGCCGGTTACCTCGCCTATCAGGGCTTCGTCTTTCAGGATACGCGGCCGGATGAAGACCATCAGGTTGCGCTTGACGTTGGAGGTCGAACGATAGCGGAACAGGTTGCCCACCACCGGAATGCGGTTAAGCCCGGGCACCGCTTCCATCTGCTCCTGCAGGTCTTCGCTGATCAGCCCGCCAAGCACCAGGATGGCGCCATCGGGCACCATCACCCGGGTATCGATGGTGCGCTTGTTGGTGATCAGGTCGACCGCACCAGCCGATGGCGCCAGGGTCGAGACTTCCTGGGATATGGTCAGGATGACCATGTCGCCCTCGTTGATATGCGGGGTGACATTGAGCTTGACGCCGATTTCCTCGCGGTTGATGGTCTGGAACGGGTTGACCCGACCGTCGCCGGTAGCAATACCCTCGCTGGCAAAACTTCCACTCAGGAAAGGCACTTCCTGGCCGACGTTGATCGAGGCCTCGTGGTTGTCCAGGGTGACCACCGAGGGAGTGGACAGCACGTTGGTATTGGCATCGGTGGCCAGCGCCCGGGCCAGCGCACCGATCTCGAGAATTTCCACGCCCAGCAGGCTGGAGCGTCCGCGCACGTAGCCCAGGTTGAGCCCTCGCGACGGCAGCAGCGCGCCTGCACCCTCTCCGGCCTCGCCGGCCAGCGCTCCGGCGCTGAGATTGAGCAGATTGCGACCGCCTTCGCGGAAGTTGGTGCCGCCAAAAAAGCCGCTGTCCCCAGACTCGAAGAACTGCCACTGGATGCCCAGCTCGCGGCTGGTATCGACGGCAACCTCGGCGATGATCGCCTCGACCAGCACCTGGGCGCGGCGGATGTCGAGCTGGCGAATCACCGACTGGATATTGCGAAAGACTGATGGCGGTGCGGTAACCACCAGGGCATTGGTCTCCGGATGGGCCTGGATGCGCACCCGGCCGCGCTCATCGGAATCATCGAGCATGCCCTCGAGCACCGCCACCATGCTTTCGGCGGTGGAGTAGCGCAGGTAGACGACCTGGGTGCTGCCGGCCGCCTCAAGCGGCGTATCGAGATGCGAGATCAGGGTGCGCAAGCGCAGCCGACGGCTGGGGTCACCGCTCAAGATGATGGTGTTGGTGCGCTCGTCGGCGATCGCCGATTCCTGCTGGGTGCCGGTCTGCGGGAAGATGCGATTGGCGATACGCACTACCTCGCCGGCATCGGCATGGTTGAGCGCGATCACTTCCAGCTCCTGGTCGGTGGCCGCGTCCAGCCGCCGGATGATGGTCTCGAAACGCCGCACGTTGACCGCCCGATCCAGCAGAATCAGGCTGTTGGAGCGCTCGTGCGGAATCATCAGCGCCGACTGCGGCAGCAGCGATCGCAGCAGTTGCGCTGCCTCGCCGGCAGCCACGTGCTCGAGGGTGAGGATGCGAACCACCGGCTCGTCGCCGGCTGCACGCAGGTCATCGACCGGCACCCGGCCATCGAGCCGGGCATTGACGTCGGGCACAATGCGGGTGGCCTGGTCGGTCTCGATCGCGGTGTAGCCGTGAACTTTCAGGATCTGCAGGAACAGACCGTAAATCTCGTCCCCGGACAGGGGCTGGTTGGAGACCACGGTGACCCGGCCGCTGACCTGGGGATCGATGATGATATTGCGCCCGGTCATGTCGGCGACCATGGTGATCAGCGAGCGAATCTCCGCATCCTTGAAATTGAGCACCTGGCCCTCGTCGTCGGCCGTCACCGGCCGGGCCAGGAGGCATAGAGCAATAGTCATCGCGGCAAGGAAAAAGGTCTTCGGCATGATGTTCAGCGGAGGCTCCCGGCAATCTGTTCGATGTCAGGACGCAGGACAATTTCCTGGCCATGACGACTGATGGTTATGGCGACTTCGCCGCGGGTCAGAACGTCGGTAAACAGCGCCTGCACGGCGTTTTCGTTGTCCAGCGGCCGGCCGTTGACGGCCATGACGATGTCGTTTGCCTGCAGGCCCAGATCGCGAAACAGTGTGGCATCGCGACCAGGTCGTACTCGAAAACCGCCCGAGGCGACCGGCATCACGCTGATCTGCTGGCCCAGACGAGCAACATCGACGCCGGCCAGCGAGGGCATCGAGGCCACGCCGGCGCCATCGGCCATCTGGAATCCACGCAGCCCGGCCAGCGGGGCAACCGCCGCGGGCCGCTCACCGGCCGGTGCGGCCCTAGAAACCTGGCCTGGCGAGGTCGCGCGGCCGGAACTGCGGACCGAGCCGCGGGTGCCGCCCTCTCGATCCAGTTCCAGCACTTCGCTGCGGCCGGCCGCGCTGATTACCACCCGGGCCGGCTCGACCTGCTCCAGGTTCAGACCACCGGGAAGTTCATCGCCTACCCGGTACACCCCCTCCGTGCCCTGGCTGTCAGCGATGATGGCATAGCCACGCGACCCGCCTGAGACCACCCCGACCAGGCGCAGATCGGACCGGGAAGACGGCAGTTCGCGGACCACCGGCTGCGCCGGCGCCCGGGCAGGGCCGAACAAATCCCAGCGAAACTCGCCGGTTGGGGAAGCGGTCTGCACCGCCCTGGGAATCGGCGGCACCTGGTCCGAGGCGACTTCCGGGCCGGCCACCAGCAACCATGCCAGGCGAACCGCCACCCACACCACTACAATCGCCGCCAGCAGCGCCGACAACGGCGCCAGGCGAGTCGACCAGCCAAACACGAAATGCTCAGATACGGCCATGGTTGCACCGTGAACTCATTGGTGCCGAGATTAGCACAATCAGCCGTGTTTCCGGCGCCCGCCATGGCGCCGGCCACCTCCACCTCCGCGGCCGCCCTGGCGTCCTCGAGATTTGGGGCTCGGTGGCAATGGCCGCTTGATCTGCGGCAACTCGTCGGGGTCGTGATTCTTGACACTGATCGACTGCCCGATGTACTCCTCGATGTCGGGCAGGTTGACCGCATAGTCCTCGCAGGCAAAGCCGATGGCGTCGCCTGAACTGCCCAGACGCGCAGTGCGCCCGATGCGGTGGACGTAGTCTGCGGCGTCCTGCGGCAGATCGAAGTTGATCACGTGGGTCACGCCGGGTATGTGCAGGCCGCGTGCGGCAACATCGGTTGCCACCAGGATCGGGAGCTCGCCGGCGTGAAAACGCCCCAGCAGCTTCTCGCGCTTTTTCTGCGGCACGTTGCCAGCCAGCATCGCGGCATCGAAACCGTTGGCCTTGAGGCTGCGACAGACCAGATCGGCGGCTCGCCGGGTATTGACGAAGATCATGATGTGACCATCATCGATAGCGCTGAGCAGCTTGACCAGCAGCGGGAGCTTCTCGCGGTTTGCCGGGTAGTAAACCGCCTGCTCGACGCGCCGGGAGGTCACCTGCTCTTCCTCGATCCGCACCGTTTCCGGGTTGTTCATGTGTTCGTAGGCCAGCTCGTTGACCTTGAGCGGAAAGGTCGCCGAAAACATCAGGCACTGGCGCTCGGTGACCGACGGCATGCGCCGAAACAGAAAGCGAATATCGCTGATGAACCCGAGATCGAACATGCGGTCGGCCTCGTCGAGCACGGCGACCTCGATGTGCCGCAGGTTGTACACCTTCTGCTTGAAATAGTCGATCAGCCGGCCAGGCGTGCCGATCAGCAGGTCGACGCCGGAGGCAATCGCCTGGCGCTGGCGCTCGTAGTCGATCCCACCGTAGGCTGCGACTGCCTTGAGCCCGGTGTGAAGACCCAGCAGTTCGGCATCGCGGTGGATCTGTATCGCCAGCTCGCGGGTCGGGGCAATGACAATGGCCCGGGGTTGCCCGCCGGAGGACTTGCCCGAGGTCATCAAACGCTGGAAAATGACCAGCAGAAAGGCCGCCGTCTTGCCGGTGCCGGTACGTGCCTGACCGGTCACGTCGCGGCCGGCCAGCGCCAGCGGCAGCGTCAGTGCCTGAATCGGCGTACAGAATTCGAATCCGGCATCGGCCACGCCGCGGGCGATGTCCGGATGTAATGAAAAGGTGTCGAACCGGGTCTCGGTCAGCACCTGCTGAACATTGGAGTTAGTATCCACGTGTGGCAAGAAAGTCCTTGAAATCGGGAGACGCCGCCTTGAAATTAACGCCTGATCGCGTGATCCGGACGGGATGGCGGTCTGAATCGGTCGATAAAGTGTAACCGACCCCGGTCAGCTTGCAAGCCCCACACCCGGCGGCCTTTGTCGGCCACCGGACAAATCATCACCAGGAGGAACTCAAATTGAGCGATAACATGATTCACGTTTCCGACGGCACCTTCGAAGACGAGGTGATCAATGCCGACAAACCCGTCCTGGTCGACTACTGGGCAGAATGGTGTGGTCCGTGCAAGATGATTGACCCGATCCTGCACGAAATGGCCGACGAATATGGCGACCGGCTCAAGATTGCCAAACTGAACATCGACCAGAATCAGCAGGTGACCAACCAGTTCAAGATTCGCGGCATTCCCACCCTGATGATTTTCGCCGACGGCAAGGTCCAGGGCATGAAGGTTGGCGCCATGACCAAGAACGCGCTCAAGGCATTCATCGACGAGACGATCTGAACCGTCGTTGCGGGGGGCAATCGGCGGCTGGACTGTGGGAGCTGAACTATGGGGGCTGGACTGTGCCGCCATTTGGTGCTAAATTTGAAAAATCTCGAGGCGGGCAACCTGTCCGCCGGTATCGAACTTCCCAGGTGAGCTGCCCGATTTTAGTTATCGGGCCAAAATAACTGACCAAAGTATCTTGCATCCCATGACCCGGGCGCCGCTCGAGCGTGTTCGTCTGTCGCGTCCTTGTTTCCAACAGGCCTGATTCATGAATCTCACTGAACTGAAACGAAAGTCCGCCAAAGACCTGGTTGCCATGGCCGAGGAACTCGGTATCGACAACATCGGGCGCGCCCGCAAGCAGGACGTGATCTTTGCCATCCTCAAGGCCAAGGCCAGGAAGAAGGAGTCGATTTACGGCGACGGGGTACTGGAAATCCTGCAGGACGGCTTCGGGTTCCTGCGCTCGGCAGAAGGCTCCTACATGGCCGGGCCGGACGACATCTACGTCTCGCCCTCGCAGATTCGCCGCTTCAACCTGCGCACGGGAGATGCCATTTCCGGTCGCATTCGCCCGCCCAAGGACTCCGAGCGTTACTTCGCGCTGCTCAAGGTCGAAGAGATCAACTACGACCGCCCCGAGGCGGCCAAGCACAAGATCCTGTTCGAGAACCTGACCCCGGAGTTCCCGCGCGAGCAGCTCAAGCTGGAGCGCGGCAATGGCTCGACCGAAGACATCACTGGTCGCATCATCGACCTGATCTCTCCGATCGGCAAGGGGCAGCGTGGCCTGGTGGTCAGCCCGCCCAAGGCCGGCAAGACCATGATGCTGCAGTCGATCGCCACGGCGATCCGCGCCAACAATCCCGAGGCGCACATGATCATCCTGCTGATCGACGAGCGGCCGGAAGAAGTCACCGAGATGCAGCGCGGCGTGGATGCCGAGGTGATCTCCTCGACCTTTGACGAGCCCGCCACCCGTCACGTGCAGGTCGCAGACATGGTCATCGAGCGCGCCAAGCGACTGGTCGAGCACAAACACGACGTGATCATCCTGCTTGACTCCATCACCCGGCTGGCCCGAGCCTACAACACCGTGGTGCCGTCGTCGGGCAAGGTGCTCACCGGGGGTGTCGACGCCAACGCGCTGCAGCGTCCCAAACGATTCTTCGGCGCCGCGCGGAATATCGAAGATGGGGCCAGCCTGACCATCATCGCCACCGCCCTGGTCGATACCGGCTCCAAGATGGACGAGGTGATCTACGAGGAGTTCAAGGGCACCGGCAACATGGAAATCCACCTGAGCCGGCGGATCTCGGAAAAGCGGGTGTTCCCGGCCATCGACATCAACCGTTCCGGTACCCGACGCGAAGAGTTGATGGTCGGCAATGACCAGCTGCAGAAAACCTGGATTCTGCGCCGCATCCTGCAGCCCATGGAAGAAGCCCAGGCGATCGAATTCATGCTGGACAAGCTCAAGGTCACCAAGACCAATGAGGAATTTTTCAATTACATGAAGCGCTGATCACTCCGGTCGCACAGCTCTTCACCCCCCCTTGACGGGCAAGCCTTAAGCTAGCATCTTTCACAAATGTGAAGGAGCGCCGCACCGATGTCCGAGTTTGCCCAGAACGCCACCATAATGTTGGTCGAGGACCATAACGACCTCGCCGCTACTATTGGAACTTATCTTGAAAACCAAGGGTTTGCAATGGATTTTGCAGCCGATGGTTCAATTGCGCTAAACCTGCTGGAAGAAAACCCCTACGATCTGATCATTCTTGATCTTATGCTGCCCAAGGTCGACGGCATACGGGTATGCCAGCGCCTGCGCGAACGTGGCGATGGAACGCCGGTGCTGATGCTGACCGCCCGCGACCAGCTCGAAGACAAGGTTGAGGGGTTCCGCGTTGGCGCGGATGATTACCTGGTCAAGCCGTTCGAGCTCGAAGAGCTATACGCCCGCGCTACCGCCCTGATCCGTCGCTCCCGCGGCGAGATGTCCGACGGCGCCCTTCGGGTCGGCGACCTGGTGTTCGATCCACGCACCATGCGGGTGGAACGCGATGGCCAGCGGGTCAACCTGTCACCGACCTCGATCCGCATCCTCAAGGTACTGATGCGCGAATCGCCCCGGCTGGTTACACGCGAACAGCTCGAAAACGAGCTGTGGGGCGACACCCTGCCGGACTCCGACACCCTGCGCAGCCACATGTACAACCTGCGCAAGGGCATTGACCGGCCGTTCGAAACCAAGCTGTTGCATACCATCCAGGGCATGGGCTTCAAACTGGCCACGCCGGAAGAGGCCTGAACGCAGGCGATCAGATCAGCCGGTCAGTCGCTGGCCGGCTGTGACCAGATGATCGATGCGGTCCTGGAACTCGCTGCGCAGTTGCGCCCATTCCAATTTGAACCAGGGCGTGAAAAGCTGGGCCTGACGATTCATCAGTCGGTCCAGCTCTTCGGGGCTGACGAATCGCCAGTCCTCGATTTCGGTGTTGTTGGCCCGGACCGGCGTGTTGGCCAGGCCAATGTAGACCCAGCATAGCTCGTGCTCGGCGCCAGCATCGCCGAAACTGGCCTGGTAGGTAAACTTGTACAGGAACTCAAGCGCCGCGGTCATGCCCAGCTCCTCGCGCAGACGTCTGCCGGTGGCGATAGTCATGCTTTCGCCGCGCCGCGGGTGGCTGCAGCAGCTGTTGGACCAGTAAAGCGGCCACAGTCGCTTGTCGCGACCGCGTTTCTGGATCAGCAGCCGGCCGCGAGCATCGAACAGGAATACCGAGAAGGCGCGGTGCAGAATGCCGTCAGCGGCATGACACTGTCCCTTGGACAAATAGCCAATTTCCTGATCGTGTTCATCGACCAGGATCAGCGCCTCATCGTCGGACGATACCGTTGGGTGGCCACCAGGATCAGCGGCTGGTTCATGATCCGCCAATGGTCACCTCCAGCGCCTGGTAGCCTGCCTCGCGAATCGCGCGAGCAACCTCGCGGCTGTTGTCCGGGCACAGCGCAATCACCGATCCGCCGCCGCCACCGCCGGTAAGCTTGGCGCCCAGCGCGCCATTGCTGCGCGCAACCTGGATCAGCTCTTCCAGCTCCCAGGAAGAAACCTGCATGGCATTGAGCAGGCCCTGGCAAATGTTCATCAGCTCGCCCAGGGTCTCGTAATCACCCACTGCCAGCGAGTCCAGCCCCTGGCCAACCAGACCGTCGATCTCGTCGAAGATACGCTCATAAAGGCGCGGGTTCTTTTCCCAGGCAGCGCGAACGCGGGCCACGGTCTTGGCAGTCAGCGCTTCGACGCCGGTCAGGCCGATCACGATCGGAATTGGCTCACGCACCGTAATCGGCTCACGTAGCGGGTTATTGCCGGCACGAAACAACATGAACTGGCCGTAGGTTGCCAGGGTGTTGTCCAGCCCTGAGGGCGTACCATGAGCCACTTTCTCACATTCAAACGCCAAATTATTAATTTGACTATCTTTAAGCCCCAGCCTGAAATGCTCGTCCAGGGCCCGGATGACGGCTACCGCGAGGGCCGCGGAACCCCCTAAGCCCATGGCCCGCGGGACGTTGGGAAAGACCTCGATACGCATGCCGCGATCACGCAGGTCCAGCTGGGAAAGCACACTGGCCAGCGAGCGGGCGAAAGACTGCGGGCGCTTGGCAGCCAGGTCCAGTCGCTGCTCGATATTCCAGCGCGGAATGATCAGTTCGATGCCCTCGCGCATGTCCTCGATCCTGGCCTGGATGGCCAACGGCACTGGCGCGGCAATGGCGCGCCGGCCATAGACCACCGCATGCTCGCCGAGCAGGATGATCTTGCCGTGCCCGGCGCCCAGCTCCGGCGCATCCAGGTTTTCGGTCTCCGGCGTCATCGGCCGGGGCGCGGTGGACTGCTCGCGCACCGAACCGAGGATTTCCTCTGCCTTCCATACCTTGATTTCGCCGCTGACGATCAGCCGCTCGACGACGGTATCGAACAGCTCCGGCGGGGTGCCGGCAGCCATCGCCACGCTGCGCGCATGCAGGGTCATATGACCTTGCTGGATACCCTCGGTGACCAGCGCACGCAGCGCCGAGAAGGTCTGGGCCAAACCCACCGCGCCCATGACCTCGGCCAGCTCGCGGGCGCTGCTGACTCCGCTGAGGCGCAGGTTCACCGCCACCGTGGGATTGGATTGCAGCGGGCCACCAACGGTGCCCACCTTGATCGGCAGCTCCAGCTCGCCGACCAGGTCGCCATTGTCGGCCTTGTACCAGTTGGTCAGCGCGGTGTAGTGACTGCCGCGGGCGGCGTAGGCATGGGCGCCTGCCTCCAGGGCACGCCAGTCGTTGCCGGTAGCCAGCGCCACCGCGTCGATGCCGTTCATGATGCCCTTGTTGTGGGTGGCGGCGCGGTAGGGGTCGATCCGGGCAAAGTTATTGGCCAGGATGATGCCGTCGCGTACCTGCTCACCATCGAAACCCTTGCCGGTCAGCAGACTGACGGGAATCCGGACGGTAGCCTTGACCAGCGAGCGGTCGGCCAGGTTGGACAGGATACGGAGAAACACCCGGCCCTTGGCAATATTCTCGACCAGCGAGGCCACGCCCTCGCACATAGTATTGACCAGATTGGCCCCCATCGCGTCGCAGGTATCGACGATCAGGTGGACCACCACCATGTCGCCACCCGGGCCGCTGTGCGGGTGTATCAACACCTCGAGATCACGCGCCCCGCCGCCACGGGCAATCATGTTGGGGTGCAGACTGTTGGCCAGGTTGAGAATTTCCGACTTGCGCTGCAGCAGGGCGGCCCGCGCCCGGGCCGGATTGGCCACATCGACGATCTGCACCTGTCCGATCAGCTGCGGTTTCATGCTGGTCACCTGGAAGCCGCCGGCCTCGCGGGCCAACTTGGCCGCCGAGCTCAGCGCAGCGACAATCGAAGGCTCCTCTACGACCAGTGGCACCACGTAGTCCCTGCCGTTGATCAGGAAATTGAGCCCGAGACCGACCGGCAGCCCCATCACGCCAATGACGTTCTCGATCATCTTGTCGGCCAGCTGCACCGACAGCGTGTGACGGCCACTTTGCAGGCTCTGGTAATCCTCCGGGCTCAACAGCCCGCGATCCCGCACCGTGCGTACCCGCTCCGGCACCGACATCTTGTAGAACTTCGGAATTCTCGATCCTTCCATCACGTTTCCCGTTGTTCCGGGCAGATTCGCTCCACCCCGCTGGCGGCAGGCGCCAGATCCATGACATGTGCTCCCAGTTCGACAACTGCCTCGGCAAAGTCACGGATGGCGCTGCGGTCATTACCCACGGCCATGCCGAGATCACCACCGCCAGCCCCGCAAGGCTTGTAGACCAAACCGTAGCGAGCGGCCAGCTCGGCCAGTTGCTGATGCTCGAGGGAAAGCACTTCCGCACCCATCAAACTGCTCATTGTACCGAGTAAGCGTCGATAATCGTGCAGACAGGTCATCAATTGATCGGGCTGGTTGGCCGACACGGCCGCCACGGCGCGGGCCGCGCAGGCCGTCATGTCATTCACCAGAGGCCCGGCCTGGAGAGGGTCTCGCTGCTGCCACTGGCGATAGGCGGCAACCAGCTCGGGCGTCGATGCCGGCGTGCCGGTCCAGACGAACACAGGGCGCAGTGCACCGGGCCAGCTCAAGGGTTCCAGCCGGGCCCGATCCTCAACGATACGATAGCTTGACAGTCCGCCGCTCAGGCTGGCAGCCAGGTCGATACCGCTGCCCTGCCCGTCCTGGAACGCCCGGTACAGCGGCAGTAGTCGGTGCAGACGTTCGCTGATGGAAAGCACTGGTCCGGCCAGCACTTCGTCAAGCGCACGATCCAATGCCACTGCCACCGCCGCGCTGGAGCCAAGACCCAGCTTGCCGCCCTGCCCGTCTTCGGCGTGCAGAGCCGAAGTATCGATCTCGATCTCCAGCGCCGGCCAGCTGCCGCCGGAAGCCCGACAACGTGTGTAGCCCGCCTCGATCAGGCGCCGTGTCAGCTCCAGCTGATGATGCGAATGACCCCATATCAGCTGATCGTCAGCAGAGAAGCTGAATAAAACACGTCCCAGATCCAGTCCTCTGGCATGAAGCACCGACTCGGCGCCGCGGCGTCGACGAATTTCCACCCGCACGTAGCGATCGACGGCCAGGACCAGCGCTTCAGCCCCGTCGAGTACGGCGTACTCCCCGATCAGGACCACCTTGCCCGGCGCACGGACGACAACCGAAGTCACTATGAGTACATCGCCAGGCCGGCGCCCAGCCCGCACAACAGCACCCGCTGCACACCGTCAACCCCGGCCAGGGCCGCTGCGACCTGGTCGGCATGACCTGGTTCACAGACGGCCTTGACCTGCGGGCCGGCATCCATGGTGAAAAACACCGGCACGCCGTCTGCCCGAAGCTCGACGATGCGGTTCATGCAAGCCACGGTGGCCGGGTGTAAATACCACAGACCGGGTCGGGCTGCCAGAGCCGAAGCGTGCATCTTCAGTGCGCTGTGTTCGGAAACGGCAGCCAGGGCGCCGAAATCCCGCTCGGCAATGGCCGCGACGGCCTGCTCTATATCGGCATCGACCCCGGCCAGCCAGGCCGGGTAATACGGGGATGTCGCCCGGGTGCGGTTCATTCCGTCGCGCGAGTCCACTGCCTTGGGCTGCGAATCGGTAATGGCGATGACCACCTGCAATGGCCAGTGATCAGCATCATGCAGGGCCTCGGCACAGGCGTCACTGCCGTCCGGCGCGGTACCGGCATGCATGCGGACAAAGCCACCATGAATCGAGCGCGCCGCTGAACCGGAGCCGCGTCGGGCCAGAACCGACAGCGCGGTGTTGTCCAGCTGGAGCCCCATCGCCGCGCTGGCTGCCCCGGCCAGGGCGGCAAAGCCGGACGCCGACGAAGCCAGCCCGGCTCCGGTCGGGAAATTGTTCTCACTGATCACTTCGGCGACAGGCGAACAACCGGCCAGCTCGCGGACAAAGTCCAGGAAGGCGGTGATGCGCCGGGGATCGGATTCCCTGCCGTTGATGACCAGGCGATCGGCCGCCAGGTCGGAATCGATGCGCACGGTGGTTCGCGTCACCAGACCATCCAGAGTGATCGAAACCGAACCTGCCGCCGGCAGGTTGAGCGCATCATCGCGCTTGCCCCAGTACTTGACCAGGGCAATGTTGGCGCGGGCCTCGCAGGTGGCTGAGCTGGGGTTCATGCTGTGGGGGTGGCGACCAGCGTTCATTTTACACCCCGGCATACTAGTCCCTGCACAAGTATTGCCACATTCAGCTTGTCTCTCGGCGTTCGTGGCAAGGCGTCGACGCGAAGTCCGTAGCTTAGCCTACATCAAGCGCCGAGAACGCAGTCCACGGACGCCGAGAGACAAGCCCGAAGGGAGCTTCGGACGCGCCCGCTCGCTGCGTTCCGCTGGCTCGACGTAGGCCCACTATGCCTTCGCCAGCGCGCCTTGCGAGCGAACGCGTCCGAAGCTCTGAGTGAGGCAATACTTATGCAGGGACTAGTATGGTGGATGGGTTGGCAGCGGCGATGCGGCTACAATCAAGGCCCTGTCTATCCAAGCGCCGGAGCTTTGTCATGCTCGAGACCTTTCTGTCCATCGTCACCTTTCTGGTCTATCT
>SKQS01000144.1 GCA_007118895.1 Wenzhouxiangella sp. | reverse complement strand
TCCGCTGGCTCGACGTAGGCCCACTATGCCTTCACGCGCTGTCGGCTCCACTACAGGGCTTCTTTGCTGCGCAAAATCGCCCTTTCGTTCACGCCGGCGCTAGCGCGCCTTGCGAGCGAACGCGTCCGAAGCTCTGAGTGAGGCAATACTTATGCAGGTACTAGTAATATCATGGCTCAATATCTCACACGAGGCTGCATGAAACCGTTCAAGATCCTGCTTCCCCTTTTTCTGCTCGTACCCCTGCTGCTTCCAGCCGGCCAGGCAACGGCTGCAGGCGCCCTGCAGGCTGCACCGCCTGTCCTCGCCAGCCAGAATCAGGATGAGCCAGCCGGCATGACGCCGGCTGACCGGTCACCGCTGGATGAGCTCGATCCACGCCAGGCAACCTGGCAGGCCTGGATCGGCCCGATCCTGCTGGGCGTGTTCGCCATCATCCTGCTGCTGGCCATCCGGCGATTCAGCATGGGTGGCAAGCAGAAACCGACCACCGGTCCGGATGCCGAAGACCGGCACAAGCCCGAAAAAAGGTCTGACGGAAACTGCTGATGAGCTACCTCGATTGCCCTGAAGCCCAGTGCGAGCCGGGCCAGCCGCAAGGCCCGGTAGAGCTGGTGCTGGTGCCGCGCAGCAGTGACATCGGCGGTTTCGAGGTGCACCGGGTTTTGCCCTCGCGCCAGCGGCGGCTGGTCGGCCCGTTCATCTTCTTTGATCAGATGGGTCCGGCCCATCTTGGTCCGGGCAACGGTATTGATGTCCGTCCGCATCCTCACATCGGATTGGCCACAGTGACCTACCTGTTTGACGGCGAGCTGATGCACAGGGACAGTCTGGGCACCCGAATGCGCATTCGGCCCGGCGCGGTCAACTGGATGACCGCCGGTTCAGGCATCGTCCACTCCGAGCGTAGCCCCGACGATATCCGTGGGCGCGGTGGCGAACTGTCCGGTACCCAGGCCTGGGTTGCACTGCCCCGGTCCGAGGAGGAAACAGCACCGGATTTCTCCCATCACGCCAAAGGCGATCTTCCGCTGATCGAGGATGACGGTCTGCTCGCCCGGGTGCTGGCCGGGCAATGGCACGGACTGTCCTCGCCGGTGCCAACGCGCAGCGAGACGCTTTATGTCGATGTGCGCCTGGGCGCCGGCAAGCGAATCGGCATTCCGGCAAGCGTCGAGGAACGCGCCATTCATCTGGCCTCGGGCCGGATCAAAATCGATGGCCAGGAGCACGCACCGGGTCGCATGCTGGTGCTTGCCCCCGGCGCCGAGCCGGTAGTCGAGGCTCTGGACGATGCCCGCTGGCAGCTGCTCGGCGGCGAGCCTATCGATGGCCCGCGCTACATCTGGTGGAACTTCGTCTCTTCCAGCCGCGAGCGCATCGAGCAGGCCAAGGCCGACTGGGATGCCGAGCGCTTTGACCGGGTGCCGGAGGAATCCGAGCGCATTCCCCTGCCCGATCTGCCCGGGCCATGAGCATCTGGCTGGCCAACCTGGGCGCGGTCATTACCGCAATCCTGGGTGCCCTGGCGCTGGTCCGGCCAGGGATGAGCGCCGCCATGGTCGGGCTGGCGCCACGCGGCGCGCTGGGCCTGGCCGAGATTCGGGCAAGCCTGGGTGGCCTGTTCCTGGCCCTGGGCCTGGCCTGCCTGCTGACCCAGCACCCAATCATCTTTACCGTGGCCGGTATCGCCTGGCTGGGTGCGGCAGCCGGCCGACTTGTTTCCATTCCGCTCGACGGCGGCTGGCAGCGCGAAAATGCCGGCGGGCTTGCTGTCGAGGCCGGAACCGGCCTGCTTTTACTGGCCGGCGGACCGGTGCTTTCCTGAGGCCTGACCAACCCACCCCATCAGAGAATAGTCATCTTGAGCAGAACCTGTCCTGACGCGGCCCGGATCGCGACTCTTTTGCTTGTCCTGTGCCTGCTGGCGCCGCTGCCCGGCATCGCCGCTGTCGAGCGCCTGCTGGTGCCGCTGAACATCGACTTCGGCCACATCGAGCGCCACCTGGGGGAGGCCCTGGGAGCCGATGAACAGGGCCTTGTCACACTGGATGCCGACGAGTGCAACCACTTCCGCCTGGAGGGGCTGGAAGTGGAAGCCGATCATCATCGACTGATTCTCACCATGGACATGCTCGCAGCCACGGGCACCCGGCTCATGGGCCGCTGCATCGGCCCGGGCACCTGGCAGGGTCAGGGCCGGATTACGCTTGTGCCCCGGGTTGACGACAGTGGGCTGTCGGTGGATTTTGCGCCGGAACAGCTTGAGCTGCGCCGGCCCGACGGCACCGCCGGCCTGCTGACGCCGGCCACCCGCCTGCTGGCCGAGCATCTGATCCTGCCTCGCCTGGCGGCAGTCCGTATCGACTTGGCGCCGACCCTGGCCAGTATCGATCTGCTGCTGGCCGAATTTCTTCCACCGCCGGCGCAGGCAGTTTCGCCCCTTGCCGATAGCAGCCGGCTCGATCAGCTTGAAGTCCTGGCCGAGGGCCTGAGCGCGACGCTTGCGGTCAGCCTGGCCTCCCGACCGGAGCAGCCCGTAACGGCCGAGCCGGCGCTGGACGCCGAAGAGCTGGCCGAATGGCAGCGCATCGAGGACGAGCTCGATGGCTTCCTGACCGTGCTCACACTGCGTCTGGCCTTCCAGATTGACAACCGTGATCTGCGCCTGGACCTTTTCGCCACCCTGCTGGATTCGCGCTACCAGATCGCCCATGCCCTGGCCGAGGATGACGACCACGCTGATCCTGTCAGGGTGCTGTTTGTCGATGCCTGGCAGCGTCTGCGCCCGCTGCTGTACCGGCTGGATGCGCTGGATGTCGCCGATGATTTCGACCTGCGCCTGGCCGGCTTCATCGCCGCCGGCGATGCGCTGGCGCTGGCCGATGCCCTGGGCCCGGCCTGGGGACTGGAGATATCCCGAGACGGCCTGCGCCGGCTGGCGCGCATGCTGCTGGCCGAGCAGGCGCCGGACTCCTTCACCCCGCTGCCGCTGGGCCTGGACCCGGCGCTGCGCGAGTTGATCGGCCTTGGTGCCCATCAGCCGGACCGCCCCTCCGGCAATCTGCGCAAGTGGCGCTGGCATGACTGGCTGATCGCCCCGGCCCATGCGGCCCGGCGCAAGCCACCGGCTGAGGCGCTGCGCGGCCTGGTACCGCGGCTGGCGATTCTGGATGACTACCTGGCGCTGGTCTCGCGACTGCTGGACGAACAGGTCAGCGGTCACCTCGGTGCAGAATCTCGCCTGGCACCGGAATTCCGGTCACTGTTCGACCCGCTGGTGCGCGCCACCGCCTGGAAGGAATCCTGCTGGCGCCATTATGTCGGGCCCAGCGATCAGCCGCAGGTGATTCGCTCCTCGGCAGGTGCAGTCGGGATGATGCAAATCCTCGGTCGGGTCTGGCGCGGGGTCTACGACATCAATCGGCTGGAAACCGACATCGACTACAACGTGCAGGCCGGGATCGAGATTCTCGAGCACTACCTGGTCGACTACGCGATCCGCCGCGGCGAACACCAGCAGCCGGGCGGGCTGGACAACCTGGTGCGCGCCACCTATGCCGCCTACAACGGTGGCCCCTCGCACCTGACACGCTACCGACGAGACGACACTGCGCCGCGTCTGCGGGCCATCGATAACGAATTCTGGCGCCATTTCCAGCAGATGCGGGGCGAGCGCTGGCCGGATGTCGCCAGCTGTTTCCCGGTCGGCTGACCTGGCCCGAATCGCTTTCTCGGATTGGGTGATCAGCCTGCTGAGTTACCCGTCAAGCAGGTAGGCCAACAGCAGCGGCAGCGCCAGGGTGGCATCGGACTGGATCGAGAACCGCGGTGTGGTCTGATCCAGTTTTCCCCACGAGATTTTCTCGTTGGGCGGTGCGCCGGAATAACCGCCGTAGCTGGCAGTGGCATCGGTGATCTGGCAGAAATAGCCCCAGACCGGGATATCGGGCATCTGCAATTCCTTGCGGATCAGCGGGACGACGCAGATGGCGAAATCGCCCGCAATCCCGCCGCCAACCTGGACAAAACCGATACCCGGTTCGGGTCGGCAATTCTCCACGTACCAGCGCACCAGCCGGGTCATCTGGGCGGTGCCGCTTTCGACGGCGGCGTGACCTGCAATCTCGCCGCGCAGGACGGCGGCTGCAAAGGCGTTGCCGGTGGTCGAGTCCTCCCAGCCCGGCGTCCAGATCGGCACGCCGTGCTCACCGGCCGCCAGCAACCAGCTGGTCTCGGGCGAGACGAAGCGCGCCACCAGCTCCGGGTCCTGCAGTGTATCGAGCATCAGCTCGGCCGGGCTGACCGAACGCGCGCTGTTGGCAGCCGCCTGCCAGCGCAGGTGCAGGTGTTCCTCCAGGGCCAGCATGACCTGATCGGGAATTGCGGTATCGGTGACCCGGTTGAGGCCGGCAGCGTCCAGGGCCGCCTCCTCGCTGGCCGACAGGCTGAACCATTCCGGCAGAAAGCGATACGTATCGCCACCGATCAGGCGATAGGCATCTTCCTCCAGGTTGGCGCCGGTGCAGCAGATGCCGTGGACCAGGCCGGCGCGAATGGCCGGGGCAAGAATGCGCCCTGCTCCTGCCGTACTCATGGCGCCAGCCAGGGTCAGCAGCAGGCGGCCCCCTTGATCCAGATGATCACGACAGGCCCGGGCCGCGCGCTTGAGCTCGCCGGCGTTGAAATGCGAGAAATGCGTATCGATGAACTCGCGGATTCCCGCTGTCATCCGCCGCCCCCGGAAAAAGAGCCGCCGGAGCCTTCCTGCGGCTCGGGAATCTTGCGCCCGAAACCGCCGATCTGAGACTTGGGAAACTTGCGGCCGGCCAGGCGCCGCTCGGCCGGCGCGGCCATCGGCAGCGGTGTGACCCAGGTACGCACATCATCCAGCGCTACCCGGCGAAGCGCCATGCCCGCGCGCTGGCACTGGTTTAGCCAGACGGTGAGGTCATCCGACGGTACCGCGTCGGCATCCGGCCCGAAATAGACCAGCCCGGCGATGCCATGCTGTCTGAGTACCAGCGGGGTAGGCAGCAGCGAGTCGTCAATGAAGTAGCGATTGTCATAGTCTCCGGGGCCGGGCTTGACGGTCCGCACCCGGCGGCGGTCACACAGCCAGATCGGAGGGGCATCCGGGTCAATGCCGTTGCTCAAGCGGCGATAGATTTCCGGGGCCAGGCTAACCATGGAATGGATCACGTCCATCGAATCGATGGCCACACCGGTAAACACGTTCTGCGGCGGCCACGGCAGCGCCGGCAGATTCTGTACCCCGGAAATTCGGCTGGCACGCTGCGGGTTGGCCCGTGGCCAGTGGTCAAAGGTGGACACCAGCTGGGCGCCCGAAGGCGACTCGGCGACCAGCTTGCCGCCGATCTGGGCGGCCAGCCCGCCGTCGAGCTCGACTATCGTCAGCGTCCCCGGTGTCAGCCAGGACCAGGCCTCCGGGGGGCGTTCTGCCAGCACCTCAGGCGCCAGCTCGATCAGCTGCGGAGACAGGTTCAGCCGGTCGATGGCGGCGAACAGAGTCGGACAGTGAAACGGAAACCACGGGCTCCGACGCGATGGCCCGAACAGCCTGAACAGCCGGTCATAGGCGCGGAATTCATGCCACAGCCCCTCGCGAATCACGCCAGCGGCAAAGACATTGGTCAGGCGCGGTGCGGTGCGCATCGGCGCACCGATCTGTTCAAGAAACTTCGACCATTGTGGCGACATGGGCAGAATCGTAATCAATCAGTGGATAGGGGCTTACCCGACTGTAATAGCCGGCAAATCGTCCATCAACCAGAAACAGGCCGATGTTCGCATATCCCAGGCCGTTGGAAAACCACAGCGGGGGACTGTCAAAACGTTGCTGGACGGCGTGCTGGTCGGCTTCGGCCAGCGCATCCTCGACTTTGGCATGCCATTTCTCGGGGCGAAAGGCCACTCCGGCACGCACCGAATCACCCATGCGCCCGAAAATACCCTTGATTACCCAGTCGGCCTGCTCGGCGACGAGCTGATCGCCCATCTCGGGCCGCAGGTAACGGGTCTGTGGTAGATGGCTATCGATGGCTAACCGTGCCGAATCAGACAAGTCGATATCGTGCTCGACCGGAACCGCGTAGAAGCGCTTGGACTGGGCGGCCAGCGCGCCGAGACCATTCATCATCGGCAGGCTTTCGGCGGCCTGGCGCCAGCACTTGGCGTTGGGCAGCTCACCCAGCCATTCGCCGGGATAGTAGCGAAACAGCGCATCGACAGGCTCACCGAACATCATCGCCTGGCCATCCTCGAACACCAGGTTGGCCGGCGAGCCCATCACCGCGTGGTGGCCGGCCGCTTCCAGCCAGCGGGCGACCAGCGAGATGCTCTGCAGGTCCTCGGTGTAGGCAGTGGCGTGAACCAGGCCGATGCGCGGCCACTCGGCCAGGGCGCCGCAGATGGCTTTCGGCAGCTCACCGACACAGGTCAGCCCGTCCAGGCGTTCGGCCCATTGAGAAGCCAGTACCGCTTCAATGCCGGCGCCTTCGATCAAACCGCCCGGACCATCCTCGTTGAACTCGGTGATGACCCAGCGACCCTGGGCGGTAAGGTGAAAATCACAGCGTGACAGGCGGGGATTCTGGCCCCGATCGTATTGGATCATGGCGGCCACCTCGTCGGGCACGCCAACCGCTTTCAGAAGCGCCGGGTCAGCGACCACCTGCGCCTCCAGTTCGCGTAGTGCCTGCCAGGTCTCCGTCGCGATATCAACCAGTTGCTCATGCTCTGCCTGGCTCAGAACCAGCACATCCGGCAGCACGTTGGTCTGGCCGCGATGAAAGATGTCCCATTTGTGGTAATCGAAACGCAGCATGTCGAGACCGGCCTGGAACTCATCCGGCTCGAGCGGCAATGCCAGGGTTCTCACAGGGCCAGTCCCAGCCCCAGCAAATCGGCCAGCCACGGCATGATCAACAGCCCAGCAAGCGCCATCACGATGTAGATCCAGCCCTCACCATCGCGCTGGGTCGAGGAATCAGCCCGCGGTCTGAGAATCTCGTGGGCCAGGATCGGCAGAGCGATGAAGCTGAAGCCGAACAGACTTTCGAAGAACCCGGTGTAGTCACCCTGCACGGCATAAGCGATGGTGATGCCGCAGGCAACACAGAAATACGAGGCGGCCCGGGCATCCGGCATCGCCCGCTCCTGGACTACCCGCTGGCGAAAATTGGCCCGCTCACGTCGGAACCAGAACCACATCACCAGCACCAGCACCAGCCAGCCCATGGCGAAGAACCACGGCGTGATCCACCATCCATCCTCGTAGCCAGGCAGGCCACTGAACAGCCAACCGTAACTCAGAGATTCCGGCGTCATCTCACCCCACATCGCCCCGCCCATGATCAGGCCGGTTGCGAAGGTGAAAGAACCGATGAAGGTGCCGGCCGCCAGGTTCTTTCGTTCGTAAACATCGATGCGAAGCCGAGGGCCGTAGCGCTCGGCAAACAGCTGCCCGAACAGCTTGATACCCGAGTAGGCCATCAGGAAATAGAGCACCGTCCAGATGCCGGTAATGGTCGGGTCGGCGAAAAAGACAAGAACAAAGATGCACCAGGCCATCGCACCCAGCACGCCGAGACGAGCAGCTCCAATGGCCGGATTGGTCCGCCAGTACAAATGATGCAATCCGCCGGTCGAGGAGTGAAAGAATCCCCACACCGACGCAACCAGGCACAAACCGAAGAAAACGCCAGTGTCCTGCCAGAACACGTCGGCCTCATAGAAAATGACACCGGAAAAGAACCCCACCACGATCGCGACGATCAAGAACACGCCAGCATGAGTGCTGGAGGCGTTGGATGTGGTATTGCTCATAAAGCAGGAGCTCCGGAATTCCCTCGCGCGCTATTGTCGCGCATCCACCCGCCAATCGCCAGCTCCCAGCCCAAAGCCCTGGTATTGACGCGCAAGCCAAGGCCTGCGGCGTGGTGCGGGATCCAATCCAGCTGATCAGGCCGCCTGCGGCCGGCGCAAACCCCACAGCAACAGCGCGCAGGCTGCCACCAGAGCCAAGGACAACGACAGGAGCAGGAAAGCGACGACGGCTTCCTGGCCCGGCGTGCCCTCAAAACCCGCTGCAGCAATCGGCATCAATCGACCAGCACCCCACCAGGCCGCG
>SKQS01000250.1 GCA_007118895.1 Wenzhouxiangella sp. | reverse complement strand
TTTACCGGGCTCGGCAACCAGACCGCTCGGCTCTGATTCACTGGAACCAGCGACCCGGTTTCAGGCTATCGGTAAACCTGACTGCGATGCCCGATCCGCACCACCAAAATCAGAAGTTTCTGGTCCTGAATCTCGCAGATCAGACGATAGCGACCGACACGAAAACGCCAGAACTCCGCCAGCTCCCCTCTTAGCGCTTTGCCCCGTTGCCGCGGGTTATCCACTGACTCCAGCCACCGCAAGAACTCGATGATTCGACGCCCGTCTTTGGTACCGACCTTGCCCAGCTGCTTGCGCGCCCGGGCAGTGAGTTCAATCTGCCAGGTCAAGATCAGCCTCTACCTCGTCCAAACGGTAGGTTCGCTCTTTCCCCTCACGAACCAGGGCCAGCGTCTGTTCGGCAAGATACAGGTCTTCGAGATCTTCAAGATGATGTTCGATTGCCTCGCGGATATAGAACGTCGCCGTCCGGCCCGTCCTTTCGGCCAGAATCTTCAGCCGCTGATAGGTCTCCTCGGAAAGTCGAACGGCGGTTTGTTTGCTCATAAAACTAGATCATCCGGTGTGGTATACATGCATACCGCAGTATAGCGCGAATTGTGATCAGGCCGGCCGTGCGCGCAGGAGAAACCTGGGCGGAAACCTGGCGAGCCCGGAGGCCAATGGTGATGATCAGCCAGGTCGTTCGCGCAGGATCTTGCCGGCGATATGGCCGGCCACGCCTCTCATCCACGCCTGGCCGAGCTCCTCGGCCTTGGCCATCAGCGCTTCGGCCGAGCCGATGGCGCGGTAGTAGATGCTCTCGGTGCCGTGGACCTGGCGCAGCCATTCTTCCGGGTGTTCAGAAACCTGCCAGACATCGGCCGGCGCGGGTCGTTTGCTTTCGGTGATGGGCTCGAGCACGCCGCGCTTGTCTGACCGTCGCTGCTCGCCGGTCCATTGCACCAGCTCGATGTAGCTGGACTCGGTCATCTCCAGCAGGGCATCGGCGTCCAGGCCGGCCACGGGCTTTAGGGGGCGGTCGAGCAGGGAACGGCCTGACATGATCCCGCTGCCTTGCTGTTCGCGTTCGCGCAGGCGGCGCTGGATGGTGGTGTGGTCGGACTCGATCAGGGTGTCGCACATGCCGGCTCGGGCCGGGTTCAGGTCCACGTAGGCCATGCAGGACAGCACCGCGTGCTCTTCCAGCAGCGCCTGGCATTTGAAGCGACTTTCCCAGAACTTGCCTTTACATCCGTCTTCACGGTTGGCGCGCCGGGCAATCGGCTCGTTGAGCGCCTTCATGAACCAGCTAAGGCTGCCCAGGCGCTTTCGTAGCTCGGCCAGCCGGTCGGGGCTGGCCATGATGGCCAGCGCCATGCACTCGGCTGCCTCCGGGCTGTCGTCATGCTTGAGCGGTCCGGGAAACGCACTCAGCCAGCGTCTGGCCACTTCCTCGTCTGGCAGTGCCTGCGCGGCACCGGGGTCGACGTGCAGGACAACGTGGAAATGATTACTCATTACCGCGTAGGCATAGACCGAGACACAGAAGCACTCCGAAAGCTCCAGGATGCGCGCCTCAATCCACTGCCGGCGGTGCTCGTAACTTCGCTTGGTCACCTTGTCCCGGCCGCACAGAAACGCACGCCGGACGCATCGGGAGACGACGTGGTAGTAGCCGGGCTCACTCTCGGCAACGATGTGGTTGCGTGGATAGGTCATGCGGCCATTCTGGCAATCCGCCAGGCTGCCGGCTATGGCAAATCGACTCGAGTAGCTGTAGGAAATTTCTGTTTGGTGCCTGTCCTTGCGTGGTGTTGCTGTTTGGTGCCTGTCCTTGCGTGGTGCTGCTGGCTGACTATCCCTACCTGAGCCGCGAGGATGTTCTGGAGGCTTTGCGCTATGCAGCCTGGCTGAGTGAGGAACGGGAGCTCGAACTGGCTGGGTGAAGCTGCTTGTCGACATGAACCTTAGCCCAAGGTGGGTTGAGGTGCTTTCTCAGGCCGGCATCGAGGCTCTGCATTGGTCTGAGGTCGGCGCTGCCGACGCCCTTGATGCCGACATCATGCGCTATGCCCACCAAAATGGCTTTTGCGTGTTCACTCACGATCTGGATTTCAGCGCCATCCTAGCCGCAAGCGGCGCAATCAGGCCGAGCGTGATCCAGGTTCGCCACGACGATGTCTCGCCCGAAGTGCTTTCCAAAACACTGTTGAAGGCCATCCGCCAACATGGCCAGGCGCCAACATGGCCAGGCATTGGAGCAGGGTGGACTACTTACGGTCGATTCGGTCCGCGCACGGGTGAGAATTTTGCCGCTGGGTTGAAAGAAGCGCTGATTAGCGCTGATTAGTGCCTGTCCTTGCGTGGTCCTCTTGCGTGGTCCCTTGTGTGGTCCCTAGAACAACAGCTGCGCCGAGCCATACAGGCTGCGGCGCGGCTGGATCTGGTCGAAGAAAGGCTCGACGTATTCGCGGTCGGTCAGGTTGCGCAGTCCGGCCACCAGCCTGAGCTGGCGGTCGTCGGCCAGGGCGATGTCCAGCCGCGCTCTGAGCTCCAGCGCGGTAAAGCTGGGGTAGTCAACCCGATCGCTGCCGGTATCTTCGCGAGCCAGGATGGTCAGATCGCGGCTGGACAGCGTGGTCCGGCCCAGCAGTTCGATGCGCCCGTTCGATGCCATCGGTCCGGCGAATCGGTAGGCGGCGCCGTAATTGAGGCGGCCGCCGTCGAGCCGGACCAGGTCCAGGTTGGATGGGGCATAAGTGCGCGAGGCGTTGCCGAACAGTTCGAAATCGCCATGCCGCCAGAGCCCGCTCAGCTCCCAGCCGTACAGCTCGATGGTATCGGTATTGACTGCCTGCTCGATGATCGGCATCGGCTGGACCACCTGCTCGACAATGTAGTCGCGCACCCGGTTGTAGAACACCGCCACTTCGCCGCTGAAAGCCCGGCCGTGCCACTTCGATCCGACATCCAGCGAGATCGAGCGCTCGGAATCCAGTTCCGGGTTGCCGATGATCTCCACCCGCCGGACTACCGAGACCACCGCGCGCTGGTAGCGCTCGGCCAGGTCGGGGGCGCGAAAGCCCGAGCCGAGATTGGCATAGATCATCTGATCGTCGCTGGGTCTGAACACCACGGCCAGGTTGCCGCTCAAGCCGGTATCGGAGTCCGAGGTGTTAGAGATGTCGTCCTCGACCGAGAAGTAGTCCAGGCGCAGGCCGCTGATCAGCTCCCAGCGCGGTGCCAGCGTCCAGTTGTCCTGAATGTAGACGCCGGCCCGGTACTGCTCGGCATCGACACGCTGGATCGGGGTCGGGCCGGGATTGAACCCGGGCACCGGCGGGCCGAGCGGAAACAGCTGCTCGCGCGTCTCGATCTCGGGGCCGACCGAGGTGTCGTAACCGAAGTCCGCCCCCACGGTCAGCATGCGCTCGCCCAGGTCCAGGCGCAGACGCGGGTTGATCTCGAAAGTGTTGACGCGGTCATTGGTCTGCACACGCACCGCCTCCACGCGCGGCGGCGGTGGCGGCGGTGCGAACAGCTCGGGCGTGGTGCGATCAAACCGGCGGCGGATCTGCTGCCAGTAAACGCCGACGAAAGCCTCTGCCAGCAGCGGGCTCAAATCAAAGGCCTGCCACTGGGCGCCCAGCAGCGAGCGCTGATACAGCGGAAACCGAAAGCGCAGTGGTCCTTCCCCGACCGGGCCGAAAGGGATGGCGGCATCCTCGATCTCGACATCGGTATCGCGGCTGATATTGCCCAGCAGGCTCAAGGTATGCCCGGGCTGAAGGCTGATATTGACCCGGGCGAAACCGGAGGTCTTGTCGGTCGCCCCGTTGGTCGCACGACTGCCGTCGGCAAGCCGGGGATTGTCGTTGCTGGAATGACTGGCGCCGAATACCGTGCCGATCCGCTCGTTGCCGGCGTCGACAAATAGCGAGCCGCGATGCAGGTTGAAGGCCGAGTCGTGGGCGTAGGCCACGCCGCCGTTGACCCCGGCCTCGCTGCGCGCCCTGGGCTGACGGGTGATGACGTTGATCACCCCGCCAAAGGCATCGGTGCCGTAGAGCACCGAGTTGGGGCCGCGCAGGATTTCCACCCGCTCGATGGAAAAGGTGTCGAAGATGCTCAGGCTGCCACCCCCATAGCCGGTGCCCTGCCCGGAAAGCCGCACCCCGTCGGCCAGGGTCAGCACCCGCTGCGAACCCAGCCCGCGCAGGGTAAAGCCCTGCTGCCAGAAGCTCAGCACCTCGCCCGAAGGCCCCAGGCCCACCGAAGGCTGGCGCCGGATCGCCTCGGTCAGGTCGATCGGCACCTGCTCATCCAGCGCCAGCCGGGTGATGGTGTCGACCGCCTGCGGGATCTCCATCGCCTCGCGCTCGCGACCGCGCTCGGCAGTCACGCTGATCCGGTCCGGGGTGGACAGCTCCCCGCCCTCGTCGCCCGGATCCTGCACTTCGGCCCGGGTCGGGACAGACAGAACAAGCAACAGCAAGAGCGCCGCCAATGAATTCGCGGAGCTTGCCATTGCAGCCAACAGCCGTGGCGGATGGCCGGGTAACAAACAGGGTAGGTGGTTCATGCGTGAAGTCGGTGAGTTAAACAATAATCATTATCACATAATCGTGTGTGGCGGAATGAAAGCGCGTCGAGGCCCGAGAAAAAACCTGTAGCCGCGCGCAGTATCATCAACACCGGCTGCTCTTGGGGCGGAATGCGCCCCGAATTCGAATCTCAGAAATCGCTGAGCTGGGTGGCGTTGCGATTGAGCCGATTTCTTTCCTTGATGCTGTGCTCGCGCATCGAGGCAAACAGTTCGGCCTGCTCGGGCAGGGTGCTGGCCTGCTCGAGTTCGGCATAGAACCGATCGAACCAGTCGGCGATGTCGAGCGCGGCGGTCAGCAGTTCGTCGGCACGAACGTCCGGGTGCTGCAAATCTTTCAGCCGATCACGAACAACCCGGTCGTCGAAATCGGCCGGCTCCCACTCGCGCAGGGCGACATTGATCGATTCTCGGGTGTAGCTGTGCAGAGCCCTGGCCGCCTGGTCTTCCATTGCCTTGAGGTAGTCCAGCAGCAGCTTCGAGCGCGGATCGGTGACATTTTCATCCAGGGCACGGTAGGCAGCCCCCAGCTCTTCGTGCAAGTGCTCGATATAGGCCAGGATGTCGCGGGTTTCGGTGAGTTTCATGGGGCTCCTCCAGGGTGCTTCCGATGTTCAAGCGTTCAAGGACCGAGATAGTGACTGCCAAGCTCGGTACTCGCCTCTGACGCCATGATGCCTGAGATTGATGATGCCCGTCCATGCTGCTTTCCGCATGTTGCCTGTCCCGAATTTAGCCGAATTTACCTGTCTACGGAATTCACGGAACTCAGCTGGAATCCGCGATTCCCGCTCAGAACGAGCCGAATAAGCTGCCGAGCACGATCACAACCAGCAAAGCCAGCAGGGCGCCGACCACCGCCACCATGACCACATCGAGGTAGCTCTGGCGGTGTGTGCAGCCGCAAACCGCGAGCATGGTGACTACCGCGCCGTTGTGTGGCAGGCTGTCGAGGGTGCCGGAAGCAATCACGGCAACGCGGTGCATCAGTTCAGGATTCAGGCCGGTCACGGCAGCGATATCCATGAAAGTGGGCCCCAGGGCCTGCAGGGCGATCGTCATGCCGCCGGAGGCAGAGCCGGTGAGCGCGGCCAGAATGTTGGTGGCCAGCGCCAGTGAGACCAGCGGCCCCCCGCCTATGCCCAGCACCCATTCGCGTACCAGCTCGAATGCCGGCAGGGCCGCGACCACGGCACCGAATCCGACCAGGCTGGCGACGCTCAGTACCGGCAACACCGAGGCATTGGCGCCGGCATCGACGCTGTCGCGCAGCGCCGGCAGGCGGCGGTAGTTGATGATCACCAGCACGATACTGCCGACCAGCAGGGCTGTGGCCACCGACCAGACGCCGCCAACGGAGGAAATCGAGCTGCTGCCCCAGCGCGGTTCGGCCAGGTAGGCGGTGTCCATGGCCGGCAGAATGATCGCGGTCATCAGCAGGTTGACGCCGACCACCAGTACCAGCGGCAGTACTGCCAGGCTGATCGGCGGGCGTTCGCTGGCTGCCTGGCCGTGCTCGATTTCGGCCGGGTCGAATTCACGCGCGGTAGTGGCCAGCTCGCGCAGCTTGACTTCGTCGGTAGCAATGGTGTCGTCGGCTCCGAAACCCTCGCCGGCCCGGCGCGCCGAGCGTTCGCGCAAGGCCAGCCACCACAGGCCGAAGCTCAGCATGACCGCGGCGGCCACCAGGCCAAGACCGGGTGCCGCAAATGGGGTGGTGCCGAAGAACGGCATCGGGATGGCGTTCTGGATGGCCGGCGTGCCGGGCAGGGCCGACATGGTAAAGGTGGATGTCCCAAGCGCAATGGCGGCCGGCAGCAGACGGCGGGGAATGCCGCTGCTGCGAAACAGGGCGATGCCCATGGGAGCCAGTACGAAGAAGGCGACGAACAGGCTGACGCCACCGTAGGTCACCAGGGCGCCGGCCAGCACCACTGCCAGTACCGCGCGCTGCGGGCCGAGCTTCTCGGTCATGAAATCGGCAATGGCATCGACCGAGCCGCTGTCATCCATCAGCTTGCCGAACAGCGCACCGAGCAGAAACAGCGGAAAGAACTGGGCCAGAAAGCCGGCCGCCGCGCCCATGAAAGTCTGGGTCCAGTGAGCCAGCAGCGGCTCGCTGGAAAACACGGCGGCGATGGCTGCCGCCAGCGGGGCCAGCAGCAGGATGGTCCAGCCACGATAGGCCAGAAACATCAGCAGGCCAAGTGCAAGCAGAATGCCGAAAAGGCCCAGCAACATCTCAGTTCTCCTCGATCAGGCTGTTCAGGTCAAAGCTGCTGCGCTGGCCGATGTCGTCGCCGTGCTCGGCCAGGAACCGGTCGGTCGATTGGCGGCCGGCATCGCGCAGCATGCGCAGAAAATCCCATTCGGCGTTGAGCTTGGAGGAGTGCCCCAGCCTGACCATCAGCTCGCTGCTGACCCGGTGCATGCGCATCGCCTGCCACAGCCTGGCTTCCTGGTTGCCTGGATCAAGTACCTGACGCAGCAGGGCCATCATCCTGAGCTCCTTCAACAAGGTGGCATTGAACGAGATCTCGTTGACCCGGCTGGCAATCTCGCGAGCGCTTTGTGGTGTGCTTTCACGGATGACCGGGTTGATCTGCACCAGGATGGTGTCGTTGCTCTCGCACTCGCGCACCAGCGGCGTTATGGTCGGGTTGCCGGAAAAGCCGCCGTCCCAGTACGGCACTCCGTCGATTTCCACCGCCTGGAACAGCGTTGGCAGGCAGGCAGAGGCAAGCAGCACCTGGGTGCTGATCTCCTCACGTCGAAAGATCCTGCCCTGGCCGGTATGCACATTGGTCGCGGTAATGAACAGCTTGACCGGTCCACGGGCCAGGCAGTCAAAGTCGATCAGCTCCTCGAGAATCCGCTCCAGCGGATTGCCAGCCAGGCTGCCCAGGGCATAGGGCGAGACCAGGCGCGCGCCCAGGTCCATCATGAGATAAGCTGGATTATTATCCAGCGTCCATTTCCCGAGCCAGCGATCCAGGGGGCTGCGTTGAAACGGGCTGAATCTGGCGGCCTGGGCAACCTGCCGCCAGAAATCTTCCAGCAGCTGCCGGGCCTGCTCACGACCGCCCCTGGCCAGGCCGCAGGCCAGTACGGCGGCATTCATCGCCCCGGCCGAGGTGCCGGAGATGCCCTCGATCTCGAATCGGGACTCCTCCAGCAGGCGATCGAGTACGCCCCAGGCAAAGGCGCCATGGGCACCGCCACCCTGCAGGGCCAGGTCAATCGGCAGGGCTTTGACAGGACTGTCGGGCATGGCGCAAGGAAGAATAATTGTGCGCCGCACTATAACCGGCCACACCCGTTTCTACAAGGGCCTGGCGCAAAAGGAGGAGCGAAAAAGGACAGGCAATGAGAGCGGGCAATGAGAGCGAGCTCCAGGGTACTTTCAAGTTGCTTTGTTCCGAGTTGCCGCCTGTCCCGAATTTGCGAATTTGCTGCCGAATTTCTGCCGAATTTGCTGCCCCGTATTTGGCGGAGTCATCCAAGCCGGAGGGAAGTCCTTTCCAATCCAGAGATGAGCCTGAAGGGCCTGGTTGATTGAACGTATTCAGGCGGCTGGGTTTTGGGCTCTGTTGATGGTTTGAAAGAGTTCGCTTTTGGCCTGTTTGAGGCGTTT
>SKQS01000040.1 GCA_007118895.1 Wenzhouxiangella sp. | reverse complement strand
CAGCGCAGGCGAGAGCGCAAGGGCGGCTTCGCGTAGCGGAAAAGCCCTGGAGCGGAGCCGTAGCGCGTGTTCTCGGCGCTCGATGTAGGCCAAGCTACAGACTTCGCGCCGACGCCTTGCCACAAACGTCGAGAGACAAGCTGAGCGTGGCAATACTTATGCAGGGACTAGTATGTGCTGGACTCGATCGACGGGCGGATCTTTGCCTGGGACACCTCCACTCACAGCTGGAGTACTTTCCTGGCCGAGGCCGGACAGTTGGAGAGTGCCTCGCAGATTGAATTCGGCGACGATGGCCGGGTGTTCGTCAGTCAAACGCTCAACAATCAACCAAGGATCGTGGCTTTCCAGCTTTATCACTCAGGTGACTGGGCCGGCGGTCTCGACCCCGATTCGGCCGAGCTGATCGGCAACTACTCAAACCAGTCTGGCGCCACCGGCATCCGCATCGGGCCAGATGGCCGCCTGTACGCCAACGCCTTCAATGCCGGGGAGGTCTGGCGCTCGAACCCCGGTATCAGCGCCATGGAAAGCGAGGCCTTCCTTGTCAACCTCGACCTGCCCGCCTCGATCCTCTTCATCTTCAACCTCTCGGACCTGATCTTCGCCGACCAGTTCGAAGCCGAGCCGATTCCGACGTCGAAGTCAAAATCATGCCTCGGTTGCCCGCTGCCTGAAACCCGCCCGGGTCCGGCAGACTGATGCCGCCGAACCCGTACCTCTGATGCCAGCAGATCACCGGTGGAAGGTTGAAATCACTCGTCGCCTGGAGCTTCACCGGTCGCTTGCGAAGATTGATCGCCGGACTTGTTGCGACGGGACCTACCGCTGTCGCCAGGCTTGCCGGCGCCGCCGCGTTTGCTCGTCCCGGACTTCTCGCCTGAGCCCGCAGCCTGATCTGGCTCCACCCGGCCCGATACCGACTTGCCGACCATGCCGCTGAGGTCGGCCAGATCGCCAAGTCCCACCTCGTTGAGCAGGGAATCGACCAGCGGACGCTGTGCCCGGTAGCGCAGGGCCTGGTCGACCACGGACCGGGCAAGATTGTTGTCGCCACCCGAGCCGCTGCCATCGCCTTCGCCGCCCGAGCCGTTCTGGCCCATGCCGCGCACATCGATGATCTTGATACCATCTATGCGCTCCATCGGCTTGACTGATTGCTCGATGATGGCTGGCAGATTGCGCAGCAACTCCAGCCGGATCTCCATGGCGATCTGATCCGGACTGAGCGCGTTGCGTGCTTCGTTGATCGCGCGACGCCCTTCGGCATCGACCCGGTAGCGTTCCTCGTCGGCCTGGGCGCGAATGCGTACTGCATCGGCCTCCCCGGTTGCCGCCACACGTATTGCCTCGGCGCGGTCGTCGGATGCCCTCTTTTCGGCCTCTGCCGCCACCGTGATGGCAATGGCATCCTGCTCGGCATCTTCGCGAGCCCGGACCAGCCGAACCTGCTTTGCGCGCTCGGCCATCGCCGTTTCACGCACCGTCTTGACCTGCTCTTCGGCCTCAACCGCCTTGGCCAGGGCCAGATCGGCCTCGGCACGAGCGGCCGACTCCTCGCGCGACTTCTCCGACACCGCAATCTCGCGCTCCTGCTCGGAAATGCGAACCACGCGCTGGCGCTCGATCTCGCGCTGCTCGACCTGGCGCTGCTTCTCGATCTCGGCTTCGCGGATGGCGCGGTCGGCCTCGATCTTGGCCTGCTCTGCCTCGCGCCGACGATCAGCTTCCTGGCGCGCCACCGTGGCATGCGTTTCCGCAGCGCGGACCTTAACCTCCTGATCCTGCATCAGGCGCGCATACTCCTGGTCGCGCGCGATCTGCAACGACTGCTGCTCAGTCTCCAGGTCCTTCTGCTCGATCTGGATCTTGGTATCGCGCTCGATATCGTTGCGCTCCTTGCGCCGACGCTCGATCTCCTGGGTCAGCTTGGTCAGGCCCTGGGCATCGAAGGCATTCTGCGGATTGAAGAAGTCCGACGGCGTCTGGTCAAGGCCGGTCAGCGACACCGATTCCAGCTCCAGACCGTTCTTGTGCAAATCTTCAGCTACCGCCACCTGGACCTTCTGGGCGAAGTCGACGCGATTTTCGTGCAGCTCTTCCATACTCATACCGGCAGCCACGGCGCGCAACGCATCGACGAACTTGCCCTCGACCAGCTCCTTGAGCATCTGCGGCTCCATGGTGCGCCGGCCCAGGGTCTGGGCAGCGGTGGAGATGGCATCGGCATCGGGCTTGACCCGGACATAGAACTCGGCCTGAACATCGACACGCATGCGATCACGGGTGATCAGGGCCGCCTCTCGCGCCCTCAGCACCTCGAGTTTCAAGGTGTTCATGTTGACCGGGATGAGTTCATGCAGCACCGGAAAGACCAGCGCGCCGCCATCTCGAACCACTTTTTCGCCCCCCATCCCTGTACGCACAAACGACACTTCCTTGCTGGCGCGACGGTACAGCCGGGCAATGATCAGCCCGATCACGAACAAGGCGACAAGAATGGCAATACCGGAGATGACAATCATGGTCATGGTTTCATCATTCATCGAACAAGCTCCCTGTTGTTTTGTTGGTTAATGAACTATCAATGCTCTAGGTCCTGCTCCGCCAACGCCGCATTGGGGTTGGGGATGGCCGAGAATCGGCCGTTGATACGTCGAACCAGCAGCACCAGGCTACCCTGCTCCAGCACATCCTCGGCGTCTTCCGGCTCTACCATCAGGTAATGCGTGGTGCCGAACTGATCCCTGAGACGTGCCTGCGCCGGCATGCCCTGGCGCGCATTGCCGCCGGTAACAGTCGCGGTACGACCGACAAAGCTCATGGTTCTGACCGCGCTGGTTTCATCCCTGGGCAGAATGCGAGCCAAACCGGCAGCGCTCCAGCGCACCAACGGCAGGCTGACGAAAAACACTGCCGGGGCGGCAATCAGCGCCGGCACCGCAAAGCCCACCGTCGACCGCAGCGCGGTCTGGGCAATCAGCCCGGTCAGGCCGAAAATACCGAGAAACACGACCAAAACAATCAGCACCGGTATCCGACCGACGTAAAGCCAGGCCAGCACCCGTCCAATCAGACTGCCGCCATCCGGCGTAGAGGTACCCTCGATCCCGCTGGAGAAATCGCCCCCGGCAACGCCAAAATCGTCTGGCATGTCCGGCAGATCCACGTTGGTGGCCACCAGGTCATCGACAATCTCATTGACACCCAGCCCGCTGAACAGCGAAACCAGCTCGAACATCAGCAGGCCAAACATCACCAGCAGCGCCACCGTGAACGGCGCGCTGCCCGGCGCGGTCAGCAGGGCGATCACGATCGGTCGGTCTTCAGCCTGGCCAGGCGCTCCTGAATCCGGTTCTTGCGCGAAAGCTCCTCGAGCTCTGACAGCCGGGCCTCGTCATCGGCACTGCCGCCGGAAGTGCCGCTGAGGCCGGTTTCGCGCTGGAACACGCGATCGAATGCCGCCATGGCACGCTCTGCCCGATCCCCGGACCCTGCTGTCGATGTGTCGTCGCGGCCGCTGCCACCGGCCTGCGTCGACTGGCGCTGGGCGCTGCGATAGCTTTCCAGGGCCTCACGCATCTCGCGCTTCTTGGCCCTGAGCGCGTTGACATAACCCTCCAGGCGAGCTTTCTCGTCTGCCAGATCGGCAAGCCTTGCTTCCAGCACCGGAATCTGCGCCTCCAGATCGATCTGGCGCGAGACCGCGGCTTCAGCCAGGTCTTCGCGCTCCTTTTCCATCGCCAGGCGCGCCTGCTCGGTCAACTCGTCGTGGCGCTTGCCGTCTTCGGCCAGACGCTTGGCGGTCAGATGGCGCTGGGCCTCAACCTGTCCCAGCTCCCTTCGCACCTCGGCCACGGCGGTATCGATCTCGCGTATCGCCTGCTCCATCACCGCTTCGGGCGCGGCATTCTCCACCGCATCAACCAGGGCGTTGAAGCCCCCGGCGACCAGGCGACCGACCCGTTGTCTCAATGACTCACTCATTCCAGTTCTCCTTGGCAATCAGTTCATATCAATTCTTGCATCGAGCGGATAGAGAAAACGCCAGCCCGAGACTTGCTAGTCACTTCTGCTTTTTACCGCAAAGCGTGCCCTGCTGGCCAGTACTTCTGCATCCAGACAGCCGGAAAATCCACCATTTGCCAACTGCAGCAGGCTATCAATCAGGCTGAACGCCCGTTCGCCCAGACCCTTCTCGACTGCCCGCAAGTGCGCCGGGCAGTCCGATTCCGGGCGCACCCGGCCGGCCGACAGCGCAAAAGCGACGATTTCCGGCAGCCAGGCCAGCACACGATGGCTCAACTCCGAGCGCATGTCATGGCTGACCTCGGCGGCCGACAGCTCTCGCTCGATGCGGGCAAACAGCCGCCGCGCAAAATCATGGGCGGCCGCAAAGTCTTCCGTGCCCTCGCGCTGGGCCCTGGCCTCGGCGATCAGGGTGCGAATCTTCTCGCTGAGATTACCCGCCCCACTGATATCAACCTGCGACAGATAGGTCAGATCATCCTCATCCAGGCGCAACGTAACCGTCTGCTTGGCCACCATGGTGGTCCTCAATTAAAGCGATGAGACAAGAATAGCATACGTTCGTATTAATTTACAATACAGACGTAATTGATCGACCCCGATAGGTGTCAATCCGGATTCCGAGCAGATTTCGTGTTCGCTTTCGGGATTTCCCGACGTTTCCCTTTACATGACAGCCGCAACCGAACTGCAACGCATTCCCGACAAGGATCTGGACTTTCTCAGGGCCTATGCTGCCCGCTGGCGGGTTGGTGGTCGGCGGACCGGGGTTGCGCACAACCGGGCGGCCGGACTCGGGGTGGTGGTTGCAGCGCTTGGCTGCGTGCACGGCCTGGTCTGGCTGGGCTGGACACCGCTGGATGCCGCCTTGCTGCTTTATGCCGACATGATCGTTACCCTGCTGGTCGACGCACTGAAGTTCCGGCTCGCCTTGCCGGCTGTCAGGCGCGGACTGCTGCACCAGGCAGAGGACCACCGGTGCTGGAACGTATTGCTGGATCTGCGACTGCGCGGCCTGATCGAAGCCGATGACATTCGCCGGGGACGGCGGGTAAACATCAATCCAATCGGCAAGGGCGAAGAGCCGTCTCCCATCGACTGCATGGAAGTCAAGCCGGCTTCCATGGGTTGCCTTTACGTGCTCTCGATTCCCATCATCGTGCTGTTCGGGCTGGGGCTGTGGCACGGGCTGGGAAGCGTCGAACCGGACACGCTTCATGCAACCACCGATACCTACTTTCTGCTGTGGCTGGCCGCAGCCGCCGCCCTGCGGCTGGGCGATGGCCTGTTTCTGATCCAGGCCAACCGTCAGGACGAGTCGCGCCACGACCTGTTGCCCGGCACCGGCATGGGCCCCGGCATGCTGCTGCTGATTCTGCCAGTGACAGGAATCGCGGCAGTCATCGCCCTGCCCGACCAGGCCCATGCGTTCTGGATGACCCTGGTGGTCGGCTATGTCTTCGCCTCGCTGGTGATGGGCAGAATCTACATCCTCATCGCCTGGCTGCGGGACCGCTGGCTGGCCGCCGCGGTATACGTTGATCAGGAAGGCCGGCTGGGTCGCATCGGCGAGGTGCTGACATTTCGCGCCACCGGCACTACCGAGCCTGAGACAGAGGGTGACCGTGGCGCGGCTGCCGACCAGGCCGCGCGCGATGCCCATGCGTTGATGCTCAGGAATCCCGACTGGGCAAGCACCACTCTCAAGCCCGATGCCAGACTGAACCAGGTGTTCTGGGCCGTCACCGCCAGCGCCAGCTGGGTGTTTCTGGCCATTACCCTGATCATTGCCCTGATCTGGAACCTGATGGCGGCCTGGATCGCAGCGGTGGTGCTGGCCGGCCTGGCGCTGGTGCTGAGCGGGATCTGGACCCATGGCCGAATCCAGCAACGGCTGTTTGGCCAGCCCCTGCTGGTGCTGGATCAGGCCCCAGTGCGCCTGGGAGAGCTGCTCTCGGCCCGACTGGCCGCCCCGATCAGAACCGCTTCGGCCACCGGGACCTTCGAGTTCAACCTTGCCTGTACCTTCACCAGACACATCAGCAGCAGCAGCGGAAAGCTCGACTCGCAGCATCAAAAGGAACGGCTGTGGGAAGACCGGTGGGAGCAGTCGGCCGAGCGCGATGCCGACGGCGCCATCGAGGGAGTGAGACTGGACCGCCAGGTACCTGAAGATCTGCCGGAATCCAGACAACACTCCGAAAACGGGGTGAGCGAGCAGGTCGAATGGAAACTCAAGGTGCGCATGCGCTGTAGCGGCATGGATTTCCGCGCAACCTTCGAGCTGCCGGTTTTTCATCCGGACACCGGAATCGAGGTGCGCTGCTCCCGGCTCGGCGTCCTGACCCAGCATGCTCGGTCTTTCGCCGGCTGGAAGAGTAGCGCCAGCTCGAGAAACTCGGCTTGCGTGGTGACAATGAACCACTAGACATCAATGCGGACGAAACCGCTCGCTCCAGGCCCCCTGGGCAAAGCACAGAGGGCCTAGCAGGATGTAGGCCAGGCCGGGCAGTCCGAATCGGATCCCAATGCCGGCCACCGCAATGGCGATCGACAGCAGGCTGACGACAACGAACAGCAGGTAGTGTCGCGCCAGCATGGCAGCCTCCCAGGCCGCCTCCGGGGTCAGCCCCAGCACCTGGCGGGAGCGCCAGGCATGGATGTAGAGGAGGCTCACGCAGAGAAAGACGGCACCGAACCCGGCGCTGTAGAGAATGAAGATCTGGCGCAGCTCGTCCCACGATTCCAGCCGAACCACTGAGTCACCGAGACCGATGGCGCCAACCCCACTGTCGGTCAGGAATTTCAACGGAAAGACATAGAACAGCACGACGAACAAAAGCGCACTGTTGAGGAATACGGTCCAGCCGTCGGTCATGGCATAACGGCGAAAAAAGGCGTTGTGCACCGTCCAGATGGCGACCAGTGCACCGAAGGTCACGGCAAAGCCGAAGAATCCATACAGCTGCGAAATCAGTTCGGAAAAGCTGCTGGGCACCTGCAGCGAGACCACCAGCAAGGTGGCTGCAAAAGCGAAAACGGCATCACTGAAGCCTTCGAGGCGGGAAATATCGCGGTTTCGGTATTTCGACAACATGGCTCAAGACTCTGACGGGTTTCATGCCGCCATTATTGCCGAATCCTGCCGGTGGCGGGAGGGAAACAGGGGCGGTTGAATCCTTGACTCGAATGTTCTATGGTGGGCGCTTGAATCAATCAAAAGCATGGAATGGATAGCGACCCGATTATAGAAATTTCGGGACTTTACAAGGTTTTTGGGAAACATCCGGATCAAGCAATCCGGATGCTCGAAGAAGGGAATTCCAAGGAAGATATCTTTCGGCACACCGGCCAGACGGTCGGTGTTCAGAGAGCGACCCTTTCAATTCGTGAAGGCGAGATCTTCGTCGTCATGGGCCTCTCGGGATCAGGCAAATCCACTCTGGTGCGCCTGATCAATCGCCTGATCGAACCGACTCGCGGCAAAATCCTCATCCGAGGAAGCGACGTGGTGCGCATGAGCCACAAAGAGCTTATCGAGCTGCGTCGCCGCGATCTGTCAATGGTTTTTCAATCCTTCGCCCTGATGTCTCATCGGACAGTCCTGGACAATGCCGCTTTCGGGCTCGAAGTGGCTGGCATCGAACGCAAAAAGCGTCACACACGAGCCCGCGAAGCACTCAGGCAAGTGGGCCTCGATGCCCATGGTGACAGCTATCCCAGTGAGCTGTCAGGTGGCATGCAGCAACGGGTTGGCCTGGCTCGCGCACTCGCAACTGATCCCAGCATCTTGTTGATGGACGAAGCCTTTTCGGCGCTTGACCCGCTGATCAGAACCGAAATGCAGGACGAACTGGTCAGCCTTCAGCGCCAGTCTGCCAGAACGGTTGTTTTCATCTCTCATGATCTCGATGAAGCAATGCGCATTGGTGACCGCATCGCGATCATGGAAGACGGCGCCATCGTCCAGGTGGGAACACCTGAAGAAATCGTCACCAACCCGGTCAACGATTACGTCAAGGCATTCTTCTACGGCGTCGACGTCACCCAGGTGTTCTCTGCGCTCGATATCGCCGAAAAATCGGCAGTGACAGTCTTCAAACGGCCCGGCATGAACCTGCGCGCGGCACTCGAAACCATGAAACGGCACGATCGTGAATTTGCCGTTGTTGTCGACGGCGACCAACATTTCGAGGGCATGCTGTCGGCCGATCTGCTGATGGCTGAAATCAACCGTAAGGGTGATGATCAACTGCAACGGGCATTGATAGATATTGAACCGGTCACTACGGATGCCGGCCTGAATGAATTGATTGGCAAAGCAGCCATTAACGCAGCGCCATTACCGGTAGTTGATGCCGATGGGCGTTATCGCGGCACCGTGTCGCGGACACGATTGCTGCATACGCTCGACCGTGCCGGCGGTGACCCGCAAGCCGAGGCTGCTGTCGATGGATGAACTGCTACAGCGATTGAAATTACCCATCGGCGACTGGGTTGAGAACCTGGTCGCATGGATCGAGGATCACTTCACGCCGCTGCTCGATGGAATTGCCGGCGTTATTGGTTTTTTGACCAACGGCATGCAGGCGGGCTTGCTTTGGCTGCCAGCCTGGCTGCTCGGGTTGATTCTAGTCGGCTTGAGCTGGTGGCGTGTGGGTTGGAAGTTCGGCTTGTTTGCGCTGCTTTCGCTGATGCTGATTATCGGCATGGGTCTTTGGATTCAGACCGTCCAGACCCTTTCCCTGGTGCTCGCCTCCAGCTTTGTTGCGCTAGTCATTGGCATGCCCATCGGCATTCTTATGGCGCGTAGCGATGTAGTGGAATCCTTGTGCAGGCCGGTGCTGGACCTGATGCAGACCATGCCACCCTTTGTCTACTTGATTCCAGCCGCGATATTTTTCGGTCTGGGCACCGTGCCTGGGGCAATTGCCACAGTGGTGTTTTCAATGCCGCCGGCGGTCAGACTGACCAACCTCGGCATCCGCCAGGTCCAGAAAGAGCAGATTGAAGCTGGCCTGGCTTTTGGATGCACTCGCTTCCAGTTACTGCGCAAGGTACAGCTACCCATGGCGATGCCTTCGATCATGGCCGGAATCAATCAGACGATCATGCTGGCGCTGTCCATGGTTGTTATCGCCTCAATGATTGGTGCCGGTGGACTCGGCAACACGGTTCTCACCGGCATTCAACGCCTCAACGTGGGACTCGGCTTTGAAGGCGGTTTGGGCGTGGTCATCCTGGCCATCCTGCTCGACCGAATCACTCAAAGCTTCGCACCCAAACGCCGTACCTGATATGGCGGACGGCGCATGCGCGCCGCATCGTGTTCAGCTCGACCGGCGAGCGCGGTGATTACCGAGACACATTTTCATCAACCAAACTCCAAGGAGACAGCAACATGAGACGAACACCTTTGAGACTGCTTGCAACGCTTGGGCTGAGCCTCGGGTTGACATTGTCGGCCTACGCCGACACGGTCCGAATCGGCTGGACAGCCTGGTCGGATGCCGAATTCATTACCAAACTGGCTGCCCAGGTCATCGAGGATCGACTCGGCCAGGACGTGGAATTGATTCAGACTGACATCGCTCCGCAATACCAGGGCCTGGCGTCCGGCGATATCGACGTGATGTTGATGGCCTGGTTGCCTGGCACCCATGAAGACTACATGGAGGCGGTCGGCAGCGATATCGTCAGCCTGGGTATCCTCTATGGCTACGCGCGCCTGGGCTGGGCCGTTCCTGCCTACATTCCGGAGGATGAACTGGGATCAATCGCTGATCTGGCTGACCCCGACGTGCGCAGCAAGCTCAACGGCACCATCACCGGCATCGATCCCGGTGCGGGTCTGACCCGGCTTTCCCAGCAAGCGATCGAAGACTACGGTCTGGACGGATACGAGCTGCAAATTTCCTCAGGCGCCGGCATGACTGCGGCCCTGGCCCGCGCCATCCGTCGCGACGAGTGGATCGTGGTTACCGGCTGGAGCCCGCACTGGAAATTTGGTGCCCATGAACTGCGCTACCTCGAGGACCCGGAAGGCACCCTGGGCAGCTTCGAGCGCGTTCACGCCATGGCCAGACAGGGCTTTTACCAGGACAACCCTGAGGCCGCATTGCTGATATCACGCATGCATCTGGATCTCGACGACCTGCAGGAGGCCATGTTCTACGCCCAGGAAAACTCCTACGAGGAAGCCGTGGCCCGGTTCATTGAGCAAAATGGCAATGTAATTGACTACTGGGTAACTGGTTCAGTGGACTAACCAACATCGACAGACAGCCCTGCAATGGCAGGGCTGTCTGCCAGCCGCCGGTCATGCACAACGCAAGGCCCGCACACCCGACAACAGCTTCGTCGGCTGGAAAAGATTCGCTTGCTCATGCTGCCTCGTCCATGCCCTGGGGTCAGGGACTTGTACGGTTACAGTTGCGCCGGCCGGACGAGGTGACGCGGGCGTACACCTGTCAGCGCAAGGACCATCCCGTATACCAACCCCCCTGCGATGATCAGGCCCGACAGCCATCCCAGTCGCAGCAGCAGGCCGGTATCCTGCCAATGGGCGGCATCCGGCGCCAGGCTGCCAATGAGTGCCGCCATCAGCACACAGGCCAGTGTGACCTGCCAGACCCGAGTCAGAGGCAGGCGCGGCGCCAGCCCGGGCTTGTTCAGCAGCCACCACAGTAGTCCGGCATTCAGCCAGGCCGACAGGCTGGAAGCCAGCGCCAGGCCGACATGGGCACCGGGTTGGGAGGCCAGGGTGGGGAACAGGCCGGCCGAGAAGTCGCCGCCGACATAGTACGCCGTCAGCGCCAGCACGAAGACGATGTTGAGCACCATGTTGACTGCCAGCGCGGTCACTGCCACCTTGACCGGGGTCCTGGTGTCCTGGCGTGAGAAGTAGGCCGGGGCCAGGATCTTGACCGCGATGAAGGCTGGCAGGCCAATGCAGTAGGCGATCAGCGCCCGCGCGGCCATGGTCACATCCTCGCTGCCGAACTCGCCGTAGTTGAACAGCGTGGTGACGATCGGTGAGGCCAGTACCGCCAGACCGACCGCGGCCGGCACACCGATCACCAGCCCCAGCAAAACGGCCCAGTCCAGAGTGACCCGAAAGCTGGCCTGATCGCCCCGGGCATGGAGCGATGACAAGGTGGGCAGAATCACCGTTGCCAGCGCCACCCCGAACAGCCCGAGCGGGAACTCCATCAGGCGGTCAGCGTAGTACAGCCAGGAAATCGAGCCGGCAATCAGCAGCGAGGCGATCAGGGTGTCGAGCAGCAGGCTGATCTGGGCGACCGATGAACCGAACAGGGTCGGCACCATCAGGCGCATGATCCGGCGTACCCCCGGATGGCGAAAGTTCGGGCGCGGTATCGGCAGCACGCCGTGGCGCGCCAGGGCCGGCAGTTGCACCGCCAGTTGCAGCACGCCGGCGACCAGCACGCCCCAGGCCAGCGCGGTGACCGGCTCGGCAAAGCGGCCGCTGAAAGCCACCGCGGCAACGATCAGCGACACATTCAGCAGGGCCGGCGTCAGCGCCGGCAGGGCGAAGCGCCCCAGGGTGTTGAGAATGCCACCGGCCAGGGCGGTCAGGGCGATGAACAGCAGGTAGGGGAAGGTAATGCGCAGCAGATCGGAAGCCAGCGCGTGCTGCTCCGGGTGATCAATGAAACCGGGCGCGAACACGCTGATCACCAGCGGCGCGGCCAGCATGCCGAGACCGGTGATTACCAGCAACACCGCCAGCAGGCTGCCGGTGGTGGCATCGATCAGGGATTTCAACGCTGCCTGGTCACCGCGCTCGCGATACTCGGCCAGCACCGGGACGAAAGCCAGCGAGAACGAACCCTCGGCGAACAGCCGACGCAGGAAGTTGGGGATCTTGAAAGCCACAAAAAAGGCATCGGTGGCGGCGCTGGCGCCGAACCAGCGCGCCAGCACCACGTCGCGGACAAAGCCGAGCACGCGCGAGATCAGGGTCATCGCGCCGAACCGGGCGGTGTTTTTCAGCAGCGCCATGGGGTCGGATCAGTCGGCTGGAGCTGGGAGACAAGCGCTTGTGCCGGCGCGCAAGCGGTCAAGCTGTCTTGACTCGCGTGGCGTTTCATCCGACAATGCTCTGCTAGATTTTCAATTGCCAATTTCATTCAGGAGTTTTCAGTGGCCAATAGCGTTTCTGCCCGCAAGCGGGCCCGCCAGGCCGAGCGCCACCGCCAGCGCAATGCTGCAATGCGTTCGCACGTACGCACCAAAATCAAAAAGGTGCTCAACGCGATCAAGGCCGGGGACAAGCCGGCCGCCGAAGCGGCCTACAAGGACGCCGTGCCAGCTATCGACAAGTCGGTTTCCAAGGGCATTATGCACGCCAACAAGGCGGCCCGTCACAAGTCGCGACTGAACCAGCATCTGCGCGAACTGGGCTGAGCCCAAGTCACCACTTTTAACACGGCGGGCTGAAGCCCGCACATCAGACCTGGTATCGACTGCTGAAGGGCCGCGATTTCGATCACGGCCCTTTGCTTTTTTGACGCTACCAGCCGACGATCCCCTCGATATCCTGCGGATAGGTCAGGCGATAGCCGATGATCAGTCGCTCGCTGTCGCCGGCTGCCAGCGTCCGGTCCCAGGCCAGCAGCCCGGGCCGATCATCAACATCGCGCGCATCCGGCGCCCTGGAATCGTCAGTCAGCTTCACCTGAATCCGCTCATCGCGTGCCACCGGCATGTGGTCCAGCACCCGGATCTCGATCGGGCGGTCGTGTCCGTTGGCCAAGGAGAGCTGCCAGCGGCGGGTCTGGCGATTGGCGCGCCGGATCACGCCTTCGGCTCCGCGCTCGTCGCTGATCAGCTCGAACTTCACGCTTATGCGGTCATCGACCCCGAAACTCAACGCCACCGGCTGTCCTGGCGCGAGTATTCCGCTGCTGGTTTGTCCGACCACGGTTTGATCCTGGTACAGCGATACCGGACCGGGCGGCAACGGCGCTTGTCCATCATACTCGGCCTCGACGAACAGCCAGGCCGCAACCTGACGGCGCGGAACCGTTCGAGCACTCAAGCTTGCGCTCAGGCTGTGCTCACCAAGCCCGAAACGGTGGGCCTGGTTGTCGGCGGCAACGGTAACACGGCCAGGTACGCGCCAGGCCTGGGTAAAGCCCGTGCCCTCCAGCTCGGCTGCATCCCACTCCGCATCCGCGAGCAGCGCGGCGTCAGCGACCGTTTCCATCATCGGTGCAGCCAGCTTGCGACGGTCGGTCCGACCCTCAGGTGGCGGCGTGTAGACATCGATCCACCATGGCTGCAGTTCGGGCAACTGGCCGCCTGCCGAAGGCCGCGCCAACGACAGCGAAACGACAGCATCGGACCAGTCTTCCCCGGTGCGCTGGTGCACTTCGGCCAGTTTCACAATGTCCAGCCTGACTTCAACTGTATCCAGGCGATACTCGTAGACCGGGCGCCAGGAGGCGCCGCCCACCGTATATTCGATTTCGAAGCGCGCCCGGCCGGAATGGCTGCTGGCGTAGGCCAGTTCGAGTCGCATACTGTCACGCTGCTGCTGGCCCAGGTCGGCCAGCTCGCGCTCCAGCCGCTCGATCTGGCGATCCAGTTCCCGACGATCCACACTGAGCTTGCGCTTTGCCACCAGCACCGCCTCGGCGCGCTCGCCGAGCACGTTGACCGCCGACTCCCAGCCGTTCGGCGGCAGTCGTTCATCGCCGCTGCCGGCGCCGACAGCGAGTGACTCCAGCAGGCGCATCTGCAGCCGGCGTGCGTTCAGATAATCATCCAGCACGTCGCGACGGTCTTTCAGTGACTCGATCTCCGATTCCAGTCTACGGGCCCGCTCGCTGACCCGGTCGGCGCCGCGCACCCGTTCCAGCCGGTAGGCGCCCAGCCGCAGGCCATCGGGACCGGTGGCCGAAATTCGCAGGCTGTCGCGCATCAGTCCCACAGGCAGATCATCCTGGACCAGCTCGCCGCTACCGGAAGCCAGCTCGAGCTCGACAATCCGGGTAACCGTCGCCCGGTCAGAAAAAACCGTTACCTGGTCAATAACGGCGCTGACATGGGCAATTGGCCCGACCAGCAATCCGCCGGCCAGAAGAAAAATCATCGTGAATCTGTGCATTGAACGACTCCTCAAGGTCACGCGTCCGGCCTCCTTGCGTTCAGCCGGACAACGACATGCGCGGCGACCGTGTGGATGGGATCATGCTCAGGATGCGCCGCCTGGCTATCTTGTCGGTAAGACGTCTCGATCGCTGATCGGTTCAGCCAGGGAGCTTCAGCCGTCGTCCTGCTCGGAACGCGCTGTTTGCTCGATGTGAACCATGATATCGCCGACCAGGCGATCCAGCCCCCTGCCGCTGACCGAAGAGATGGCATGCCAGGGCGCCGACCAGCCCAGCCGGGCGATAATGTCCCCGGCCAGGCTGTCTGCCTGGTCATCGGCAAGCTGATCGCACTTGGTCAGCACCAGCCAGCGCTGGCGACGCGCCAGGTCCTGGTCGAATGCTTCCAGTTCGCGCTCCAGGGCGCGCACCTGCTCGACCGGGTCGCTGTCGTCGATCGGGGCAATATCCACCAGGTGCAGCAATAGCCGCGTGCGCTGCAGATGCTTGAGAAAGCGAATGCCAAGTCCGGCGCCCTGGGCAGCGCCCTCGATCACTCCGGGAATATCGGCGATGACGAAACTACGGCCCGGCTCCAGGCTGACCACGCCCAGATTGGGATACAGCGTGGTGAAGGGGTAGTCGGCAACCTTGGGCCGGGCAGCTGAAACTGCACTGATCAGGGTCGACTTGCCGGCGTTGGGAAAGCCGAGCAGGCCGACATCGGCCAGTACTTTCAGCTCCAGCTGGAGGTCGCGCTGCTCGCCCGGCGTGCCCGGCGTGGACTGGCGCGGAGCCTGGTTGGTAGAGGATTTGAAATGGATATTGCCGCGGCCGCCATGACCACCACGAGCGACCAGCAGCCGCTGACCGTGCTCGACTACATCACCCATGTGCTCGGCGGTCTCGGCAGCGATGACCACCGTGCCCAGCGGGACGCGAATGATCACATCATCAGCCGAACGCCCGGTCTTCTGGCGGCCCTGCCCCGGCTGCCCGTTGCGCGCCTTGAACAGTCGGGCATGACGGAAGTCGGCCAGGGTATTGAGCCCGGAGTCACCCTCCAACCACACACTTCCGCCATCGCCGCCATCGCCGCCGTCGGGACCGCCTCGCGGGATGTACTTCTCGCGCCGGAAACTGACGCAACCAGCTCCGCCCTTGCCTGCCTGGACGGTAATCGCGGCTTCATCGACGAACTTCATGACCCACCATCCATGCAGACAAAAAACCCCGCATGGCGCGGGGTCTTTCGGCGATCAAAAAAGCGAGAATTACTCGACCGGCTGGACCGAGACAAACTGGCGCAGCGGCTTGCCACGCTTTTCGAATACTACCTTGCCATCGGCAAGCGCAAACAGAGTATGGTCGCGCCCGACCTTGACGTTGGTGCCGGCATGGAAACGGGTGCCGCGCTGGCGCACCAGGATATTGCCGGCCACCACGCTCTCGCCGCCATAACGCTTGACGCCAAGATACTTCGGATTGGAGTCGCGGCCGTTACGAGTCGAGCCGCCTGCTTTCTTGTGAGCCATGATTCAGCCCTCGATTCCGGTGATTTTGAGATCAGTGTAATACTGCCGATGGCCCATCTGCTTCATGTGGTGCTTGCGGCGACGAAACTTGATGATTCGAACCTTGTCGCCGCGACCGTGATCGACCACTTCGGCGGTGACTTTGCCACCTTCCAGCATGGGCGTACCGACGCGCACGTCCTCACCCTCGCCGACCATCAGCACCTGGTCGATTTCAACCGTGGCTCCTTTTTCCGCGTCCAGCTTTTCGACACGAACGATGTCGCCCTGCGAGGCCTTGTATTGCTTGCCGCCGGTGGTAAATACCGCGTACATGGGATCAACTCCAGAAATGGGTCCAGCAAAGAGCGGGAATTCTACAGAATTCGGCAACGCCAGTCAACGACCTACTGACATTGCGACCAGCCTGTTCAATCCAGCTCCAGCGCAGACCACTGCCCGGGCCGGATGGTTTCACGGTAGGCATGCCAGGTGGCATGACCCAAAAGCGGCAGGACGACAGCGAAAGCCAGCCAGGCCGTCAAAATCCCCAGCACCACGCAACCGCCGATGATCAGCGCCCAGACCAGCATCGTGGACTTGTTGCGCAACACCGCGTGGATACTGGTGACCACAGCGGTTACTGTGTCGGTCTTGCGGTCAATAAGCATAGGCAGGGAAAAGGCACTGGCGGCAAAGATGATGGCGCAGAACAACGCGCCGACGGCGCTGCCAACTGCCAGGAACGGCAGCATCTCCCGCCAGCCGGGCTCACCGACCACCGGAAAGAACACGTGGACCATGGTCGCAGCCCGCGCCCAGACCAAAAACACCACGGTCAGAATCACCGCAAACACCAGGGCGTTGCCCACCGCGCGTGCGGCGTCGCTGACGCAGCGCAGCAGCGATACCGGCTGCCCACGCTCCAGCCGCAGGCTGACAGAGTACAGCGTCAGCGCCAGCCAGGGGCCGACGAACACAAAGCCCGAAACCAGGCCCAGATAGAGACCGAGATTGCCCCAGCGCCAGGTCGCCAGGCTGATCAGGTAGCTGATCAGCACCATGATCAGGCCCCAGCTCAGGCTGACCGCCGGCGCCGCTTTCAGGTCGGCCCAGCCACGCCTCAGCCAGCCCCATGGCGCTGTCGGTGAAAGATCACGACAAGGCGCCAGCAGCGGCAGGGCCTGATCATCATCGGGCGGCGTTTCGGTCGGAGTGGACTCGTTCATTCAACCGATTCTAGCCCGTCCAGACGGGGATGCAAGCTGCCGGTCAGAGGCGTTGTAGGATGTTGGCAAACCCTCAAGGAGTTCACGATGTGCCGATGGCTGGCCTACTCGGGCCCTCAAATCTATCTGGAGGATCTGATCACCCGCCCCTCCCGCTCGCTGCTGGTGCAAAGCCGATTCGCCCGCGAAAATTACGTCGAGGGGCTGGAGGGAGTGCCCGATGGCGCATTTCCCACCAATGGGGACGGTTTTGGCGTGGCCTGGTACGGCGAGCGCGACACGCCCGGACTGTACCGAGACATGCTGCCGGCATGGAGCGATCGCAACCTGGTCGACCTGACCGCCCAGATACGCTCTGGCCTGTTCCTGGCCCATCTGCGGGCGGCTTATCACGGGATTGTCCAGCGCACCAACAGCCATCCGTTTCGCTACCGGCACTGGGTGTTCCAGCACAACGGCGAGATCTCTGGCTTCGAGACCGTCAAGCGACGCCTGCAGTTCGCCGTTGCCGAGGAGCTGTTTCCCTACATCAAGGGCACGACCGACACCGAAACCGCGTTCTACCTGGCGCTGACATTTGGTCTGGAGGCTGATCCGCTGGCGGCGATGCGGCAGATGGTGCGATTCGTCGAACAAGCCCAGCGTGATGCGGGCATTGCTGAGCCATTCAGGCTGACCTGTGCCTTCTCCGACGGCAAGCGGCTGTTTGCGGTTCGCCACGCCACCCATGGCCCGGCCAAGACCCTGTACTACAACCGCCGACCTCAAGACCTGGAGGACATCCTGTGCGAGACAGCCGAAACACCCAGCCAAGGCGTCACCCTGCTGTCCGAACCGATCGATGAGTGCCCGGAAAACTGGGTCAGCGTGCCGCCGAACAGTTTTGTCCAGGTCGAGTCCGGCCGGGTACGAGTTCAACCGTTTCTCGAACCATAGGTATCTGGCGGAACATTCTTGGTACAACGCGCTGCTCAAGCGCCCAAGGGGGCTATTCGGTCAGCATGACGTCCAGCGATTCGGCCACATCGTGGATCAGCCTGCCCTGCATGAAGTCGACGCCAAACTGCCACAGCTTGGAGGCTACCGAGACATCCTCGATCTGGGGCATGATGACCTTGAAACCCTGGTTTCGCAGCCCGGAAACCACCTCGGCGGCCTCGTCATGGAATGCCGGCTCATCGCGCAGCCGGTGCATGAAGCCTGGCGACATGCGCAGGTAGGGCACCTTGATCCGGGCGCTGATCAGGTGACGATTGCTGTGTTCGTCAATCATCGACAGGCAGACCGCGACGCCATGTGCATCCAGCGCGGAAAACAATCGCACCGCGCTGTCCAGGTGCGCCATGACCAGCGGGATGCCGAATTCCATGACCAGTTGCCGAGCCGCCTGAGGATGAGAGCGGAGCCTGCCTTCCAGCCACTGGCGACCTTCTTCGCTGCGCAGCAGCTCGTCAGACTGGCTGATGAACAGCTTGAGCTCGGGCGCATCCGGCAACGACTCGACAGTGGCCAATGCCTTGTTGAGCATCCAGCGATCAAGCGAACCCAGCAGGCCGGCCTCGCGGGCCAGCGGAACGAATCTGGCAGCGGGGATCAGTCGACCGCTGTCGGTCTTCAGCCGGGGCAACATCTGGAATATCCGGTCTGACTCACCGCTGGTTGCAAGCAGTGGCTGAAACACTACCTGCACGGTCTGGTTGCGCAGCGAGGCCATCAGCAGCGCCAGCAGCTTGCGCTTTTCGCTGCTGGCCTGCATCGAGGAGAGCAAGGGCTGGACCTCGATGATTTCGTTACCGCCCTGCTCGCTGAGCGCCTCGGTCGCATCGACCAGCCGCAGCAGCATCTGCTCGGACTCGATGAAGCGATGATCGTAGCTGCACCAGGCCAGCGAAACGGTAATTACCCGGGTTTCGTCGGCGACGTTGAATTCGCGCCGAACCAGCAGGTTGAACAATTCTTCTACGCGCTCCTTGAGCGACACCTCATCACTTCTGGAGGAGCTCAGTCGTGCGAGGATGGTTGACTCATTAATCGCACAGGCTGCCGGCTTTTCACCGGAAAACAGCTGCTGTGAAACCAGCGCCTGAACCTGGTGACGCAGCCGAAACAGGTTCTGCAACCCGATTTGCTGGCGCAGCTCCTGCCAGTGATCGATGACGATGCAGACCAAGCCGCCACCATCTGCCTTCACGCTATGAACGAAGGTCTGAAAGGCGCGGTCCAGCGAGTTGAAAAACTCCAGCGGTGACAAGAACAACCCCTTTTCAGTTTGAAACATGCCGGCAGACGGAACTCGTCGCCGATTGACGGCCAACCCCTGGCCGGGACACACCCGGCAATTCCGGCCAGCGCCCGCGCCGCCCTAAAGTCTACTCGCTGATTCTAAACCTTTTGGCGCCAGCTCACTTGATACCGATCAATCAGCCCGGGCCATTCGCAGAAATGTCAGGCTTTACGGGTTTCGCTGGCCATCACCGCCCGGTTGCGTCCGGATTGCTTGGCCTGGTAGAGCGCCTGATCAGCAGCGGTGACAAGTGAGTCTGGCCGCTCCAGGACATGCGGGATCCTACTCGCACAGCCCACGCTGACGGTCACATGGCCCAATTCTTCATTGTCCGGGTGTTCGATATTCATCTCGGCAACTGCCTGGCAAAGCCGCCTGGCGACCTCCAATGCGGCTGCCTGCCGGGTGTCGGGGAGGATCACGGCGAATTCCTCGCCACCGTAACGCGCCACCAGGTCGGACTTTCTGACCACGCTGTCACTGAGCGTGACGGCAATTTTACGCAGGCACTCATCACCGGCCTGGTGCCCGAGCAGATCGTTGTATCGCTTGAAATGATCGACATCAACCATCAGCAGCGACAGCGGTGCCGAACTGGTTGCCGCCTGGCTCCATGCCTCTGCCAGACGCTGCTCGAAAGCCCGGCGATTGGGAATGCCGGTCAGCGAATCACGTGCCGCCAGTGAGGCCAGCTGCCGGTTGCTGGACTCCAGCCTGGCCTTGGCTTCGAGCAACTCGCCGTAAAGACGCGACTTGTTGACCGCCAGCGCCAGATGGCCTGCCAACTGCCTCATGAAGTCGGCATGAGTCGGTTGATAAGCGCCCGGCCTGTGGCTGGACAACAACAGGAAGCCTTCCGTCGAACCGCCAGCACTGAGCGGGCAGATGATGCTTGAGCGAACGCCCTGAGCGATCACCCTGCGAGTAGCCTCAGCCTCCGGATGCTGCTCGAGCTCGGCGCCAAGGTCCGCAATAATGCGAGGCTCGCCCTGTTCGAGAATGCTCTCCAGGCCGCTGCGGTCGATCGGCAGCGAGAACTCACGACCTTTGCCATCCCGCTCCGTACCTCGCCGCGACCACAGGGTGCGAATCACCCGCTCGTCAGTGTCGACCAGGGCCAGTATCATGCGATCGTACGGCACGAACTCATGCAGGTTGTCGTAGGTGTGTTCCAAAACCTGGTTCAGCTCGACTGCCCTGTTGATGTGTTCGGTGATCTCGCCGAGCTTGGCCAGTTCGGCCGTGCGCCTGGCAACCTGTTCCTCCAGCTCCCGGCGACGCCTGCCAGCAACGACGATTCGTATGCGCGCCACGGCCAGGCCGGCGCCGACAGCGATCGTGATCAGCAGCAGGTAAAACAGCGGCGTCTGGTGAAACTGCGGCCGCGCCTCGAAATCGAAGCCATCACCAGTTTCGTTCCAGACGCCATCATCATTGGCCGCAATGACATCGAAACGCAGCCTGCCTGGCGGAATGGCCGGAAAATAGGCCTCGCGCCGGGTCCCTGCATCGATCCAGCGATCGTCGAAACCGGCCAGCCTGTAGCGGAACCTGACCCTCTCCGGCGCGCGGAACGACAGTGCGGTGTAGTGGATTTCGAGGTTCCTGGCGCCGGCCGGCAGCACCAGTTCGGCGCGGTGATCGACCAGCTGGCCGTCAACCAGCACCTTTTCGACGCTCACCGGCGGCGGCAGTGGGTTGGACCGGTCACCGGCGGTATCGAACACGGCAATTCCGTCGACAGTCGGAAGCCACAGCCGGCCATCAGGCAACATGGCACCGGCCGGCTGCCCGCCTCCATTGGTCTCGCTGCTGGGCATGCCGTCGGCGCGATCGAACAACTGGGCATCGATGCGGTCTCGCCGTCCCTGCGCGTATGCATCCAGCTGCTGCCGAGGCACGCGCATCACGCCGCGATTGCCGCTCATCCAGAACCTGCCCTCAGCGTCTTCGAAAATCGTCGATACGATGTCATCTGGCAAGCCGTTGTGCAGGCCAAAGGTCACCGCGCTCTCATTCTCGATTCGGCTCAGCCCGCCGCCGTAGGTGCCGATCCAGACAACGCCATCGGGCTCCGGAAGAATAGCCCTGACGTGGCCACTCGGCAGCCCGTTCCGGTGATCAATTCGGCGGATGCCGCCATCGCCCAGCTCGATGGCGCCGGACAGCGTGCCAACCCATAGCGACCCGGCGTCGGATCGCGCGAGAAAGCTGATGTCCTCACCCTCTGTGCCCTCCAGCAAGGTGAATTGCTGTGAGCCAACCTGGTGCTCCCAGACCCCCTGATCAGTACCAACCCATAGCCGCCCCTGATCATCGCCAAGGATGGACCGAACGATATTCTCCGGGGTCTCCAGCCCTTCGATACGTTGCACCGTCTCGCCGCTGGAATCGAGATAGTAGAGCCCGCCGCCGTATGTCCCGACCCAGATGTTGCCATCCCGGTCCGGCCATAGCGACCAGACGCAGGAGTTGACAAAGCCGTGCTGGCGGTCATAGAGGCGCGGCTGTCCGGCACCGAAACGCACCAGCCCCTGGCAGGCCAGGCCGGCCCAGACCTGGCCATGCCGATCAAGAGTGACCGGCAGGAAGGGCTGCGCGGTGTCAATATCCGGCACGCGCACACCATAGGCGCGGCCGTCGGACAGCTTGCGCAGGCCGTCGGCGGAATAGCCAACCCACAGATTGCGCTCCCGATCGCGCATCATCGACAGCACCCCACTACTGCGCAGCGGGCTGCCATCGGCAGGTAACTCAAGATTCGGCCGGATGCGCAGCAGACCGCTGATGCTCAGCCCGACCCAGACGTTGCCGTCTCCATCATCGAGAATGGCACGGACCTGCCCTCCGCCCGGCTCCAGCCCGATAGACTCAAGTACTTGTCCATCAAAGGAGTAGACCTCGAACTCGGTGCCGATCCAAAGCGTTCCATCGAGGCCTGCGTGAATCACGTTGATCTGCTCACCCTGCAGTGGTGCGGCCCACTCCGGCGTCGAGCAGCCATCATCGGACAATCGGCACAGTCCTGACCGAGTACCCACCCACAGCGATCCGGCGCCAGCCTCGGCCAGCGTCATCACATGACCTGCCGGCAGGCCGTCATTGGCGCCAAACCAATCGACCCGCTCGGCATCGATTCGCGCCAGGCCCTCCAGTGTGCCGACCCAGACCGCGCCGTCCGGCGTGGCCAGCAAGGCACGCGAGTGGACAATGGACTCCACTCCGGGAACGGTGGGTACGGTCAGTCGACCGTTTTCCAGACGACACAGCCGGGTACGTTCCGCGCCCGCCCAAATGCTGCCCTCGATATCGACGGCAAGGGCAAAGAAACGCCTGCCGCAGGCGCCGTCTTCCGGCACCAGCCGCATGCTGACACCGTCGAAACGCACCACGCCACCAAACGTGGCGATATAGATGAACCCGTCGTCACCCTGCACGATGTCGTTGACCGAGGATTGCGGCAGGCCATGGGCCTGGTCCCAGCCATGCAGCGTGTACTGGTCGAGCTGGCGCTGAGGGTCCAGCGCCCAGAGCGGGTTTGCAACAATGGCCAGGAACACGGCAAACAACCATATTCCTCGAAGCCCGGCAGACCGGTATTCACGTGGTGGAACTGACAGCTTGTGCCCCTTTCATGAGAAAACTGCAGCGTGATTGTAACCACCTTCGACATCAAATTTTTGCAAGTCTGTAGCGATGCCACCCGCGCTGCGGTTTGCAAATTCAAAGCTGAGTCCTGCATGGCGGGCCCCTCGATGCACCTGCCGCGAGCTTGATACACGGCTACTATATGCTTATGAAACAGAGCCTCCGGACAGAACGCCAAGCGGTCGTCCAACCTCAGCCCGCAACCGCTCATGTCTGAGCAGCCGCCCCGCGACCGCTATCCTGACGCGCTACGCGCCGGCGCACTGCTGGTGGTGGTATTCGGGCACTGGATCGCCACCCTGCCGCGGTTGGAGGGAGGTCGACTGGTTGGCACCGAGCACATGCTGCAGGTATGGGCGCCGGCCGGATTGCTGACCTGGATGGTTCAGGTCGTGCCGTTGTTCGTATTTGTCTCGGCCGCGGTAAGTGCCGAGGGCGTGGATCGTCGCCTGCGCCAGGGGGCAGACCAGCTGCACTGGTGGGCCGGTCGGGCACTGGGCCTGGCCAGGCCCACCGTGACCTATCTTGCCGCGCTGACCGCGTTTGCACTGATCGCGCAGTTCACTGGCGGGCGACTGCTGGGCCCCTTCAACCATTCCCTGACCGTCCACCTGTGGTTTCTGATCATGCTGCTGACGGTGCAGGCGCTACTGCCCCTGAGCGTGTGTGCCGACCGGCGATTCGGTCTTGGCGCGGTGTTTGGCCTGATCGCCCTGGCGGCGCTGATCGACCTGACCCGCGCCGGACCGCGCTCGCTTACAGACCTGCTAAAGCTGGGCGAATTGGTGACTTCGGCCGGCGGCGGCATCGGCTGGCTCAATGCGCTGGTCGTGTGGCTGGTACCGCAGCAACTGGGTATTGCCTGGAAACAGGGACGCTTCAGCGGCGCCTGGGTGGGCTTGGGCCTGGTCATGGTCGGCCTGACCTGGCTGGCCGCCACCACCTCCAGCGGCTATCCGCTGGCCATGGTCGGCGCCGACCTGGAAGGCAACAGCAATCTGCTGCCGCCAACCCTGGCACTGATTGGCGTGATGTGGATCCAGGTTGGTGCGGTACTGTTATGCGAGCGCCCCGCGCGCGCCGTGCTCAGACTTCGCCACGCCGCCGGCACCGTGGTCTTTCTCGGTGCCCTGGGCATGCCGCTGTATCTGTGGCACAAACTGGCCGAGCTGCCAGCAGCCTGGGTGGGCGAGCGCATCGGCGCCCCGATCGATGCCGGCCTGCCTGGCGAGCCGGGCTTCTGGACCGGTCGGCTGTGGTGGCTGGGCCTGTGCAGCCTGATGGTGGCGCCGGTGCTCGCCGTGGTGGTCTGGTTCGAAATGCGCCGCAGGCGCGAAGTGGCCCAGGCACAAAATCCGATTCCGATTGTTGCCGGCGGCCTGGCCCTGCTCAGCGGCCTGGTCGTCAGCCTTGCCCTCGGCACCGTCCCCGGGGCGCTGGTTGGCCTTATTGGCGTAGCCGCTGCCTCCTGGCTGCTGCGTCTGCATCCGCAGACGCGTTAAGGATAAATATCCCGCGCCTGACCGCTGTGCTGGCCGGTATATTAACCCGGCAACGAAATACCTACGGTATTCGTTGCACGGCATTTGCGGCGCATGTCCGCAAATGCCTTCGCTTCGCGGCCCCGGCCGTTCCGGCCGGGCATTAACGCAGCAATCTAT
>SKQS01000019.1 GCA_007118895.1 Wenzhouxiangella sp. | reverse complement strand
CCTCAGGCTCCACCTGTTCGGCGAAATCGAACACCAGCCCTGGCTCGCTGTCGCAACGCTCGCTTCCCTGCTGCATGACCTGGTGGCCAGCATCGCGATAGACCAGCTGGCCGGACTGGTAGACCGAGCCGTAGCGAACCTGGGCTGAAACGGTCGAGGCAGCCAGCACCATGCCGAGCGCTGTCAGAAGTGCCAGCTTGCGGTCAATCATCATCGTCACCCTCGCTCCCTTGTTTACCCGTCTAATCGACCAGTACTGCTTGACCGGCCACCGGCTCGGCATTCGGTGCGCTGACCACCGCCTCGACCGGTACCTCGCCATCACCCTGGTAGCCGATGACCACCGAGGCCACCGCGCCGGCATCCAGATTGCCCAGCGCGCAGGCGACGGTTTCGGTCCCGACCTCGCACTGCCAGTCGGGAATACGATCCAGATCGCACAGCACGCTGCCAGACTGGATCTTGCAGGCTGGCGCCAGGTTGAAGCTGGACTCGGTCAGGGCACCCTCGAAAAGGGCATCCAGCTCCAGGTCTATTGCCGCCTGCTCACCGATGTTGTGCACCCGCAGAATTACCAGGCGTGCCTCGAGGCCCAGCGGGCCCACCTCATCGATGGACAGATCAAGCTGGGTGCTGGCCAGGTACTCGAAAGCCTCAATCAGCACGGCCTGCTGCCCGCCTGGATTGATCACCGTCAGATCCACGGCTCCGGGCGATCCGGCCGGGGTAATACAGTCGATGTGATCGTCGCCGGCAATTGTCACATCCAAGCAGGCCTCAACTCCCAGCTTGACCTCGGCGGCTTGCATGAATCCCGAACCGCGGAGGGTGATGGCGGTGCCGCCGAAATCCGGCCCGATATCCGGGCTGACCGTATCGATTGTCGGCGGCGCGACGTAGGTGAAGGCTGCGGACAGGCTGTCAATGGCACCGTCGGGATTTTCTACCGAGATTGCGACCGTGCCAGGAGCTCCCGGCGGGGTCTTGCAGGTGATGGTGGAGCTGTGCGCCACCACGGTATCCAGGCACTGTTGTTCACCAAAGCGGACCATGGCGCCGCTGACGAAGTTCTCGCCACTGATGGTCACCAGGGTGCCGCCGGCAGCCGGGCCCTCTGACGGATCGATCGAGGCAATGACCGGTGCGGGCTCGGGTTCGGGCAGATACTCGAACCCGGCTTCCAGCACCGCAAACTGGCCGTCGGGATTGGATATCACCACATCAACCAATCCGGGCTCTCCCGGACCGGTCAGGCAGGCGATGGTCTGGCTGTCTATGACCTCGATGTCCTGGCAGGGGGAGTCACCGAACTTGACGTTGGCTCCAGCGGCGAAATCTTCGCCCGACAGGGTGACTTGCGTTCCGCCGGCGGCCGAGCCCTGGTCCGGCTCTACCGAGAGCAGAACTGGTGCCGGATCGGGGTCCGGACCGGGAGGAGCAGCATCGACCAGGAACTCGAATCCGGCTTCAAGCACCGCCGACTGTCCGTCCGGGTTGATGACCACGACATCGACCACGCCCGGTTCTGCCTGCCCGGTGATACAGGTAATGGTCTGACTGTCGATGACCTCGACTTGCTGGCATGAGACGTCGCCGAAATCGACCATGGCCGGGCTGGCGAAATTCTCGCCACTGATTGTGACTTCGGTGCCACCGGCAGCCGGACCTTCGGACGGCTCGACGCCGTCGATTGCCGGCTGCGGACCGATTGGCGTTTGGTCCAGGGTGATGGCATCAAATGCGAGACCGGACTGGAACAGCTCGTCATCCCAGTTGACTACTCCAAACTCAAGGACAAAGAACCCGCTTTGTTCCAGTTCGTAGGTCGAGCGCACCCAGTCAGTCTGGCCACAACCCGGGCCGAAACAAGCGCCTGAATCGAAGCCCAGCGGCGCCCATTCGGTTTCATCCGGTCGGATGTTGACTACCGGTGGGTCGATATCGGCGGCGATCTCGGGCATGCCGAAGCCCGGCACGGCCGATTCATCGCGCGAGGTCCGGGCGGTGAACAGCAGCGCCACCTGTTCACCCTCCCCGTCGAGCAAGCGGGCCCAGGCATAGTCGGTAAACTCATCTCCATCGGTGGTGATGAAATTGAACTGCAGCTCCAGCAGCGAGCCCTCCTCGGCAAAAAACGGCGGTGACCGCATTCGCGAACCGGTGGTCGGTTCGCCGATTGCGCCACCCACATCTGGGAGAGAAAGATCCAGCACGCCACCATCGTCGAGCCTACGGGTGGCGATCCAGCCGTAGGCCTCTCCGCCGTCGGGAGCCAGGGAAACCACGCCGTCGGCAACCTCGGTGCCGCAGGCGCCCTCGCATTCCCAGCCATTGGGCAGCCCGTCATCGAAGATCCCGGCACCCAGCGCCAGACCGGAACCCAGAACCGAGGCAAAAAATATCGACCATTTGCTCATTGGTCACCCCCGGGCTGGGCCAGGACAGACAATGGCGGCGCAATCTGCATCGGCGGCAGCGGCTCGACCATCAGCCGGTCCAGTGCGTAGAAGTCCCTGCCCGACTCCAGCGGCACGAAGGCAACCGAGACCGCCGGCGCCGGCAAGGCGGTTACGCCGTAGAAGATGATCTGGCCATCCAGGCCGGCGGCACGAGGATCGTCCGGCAGGTGTCGGCTGTGTGGAACAGCCAGCTTGAGCACCTGGCCATCGACCAGGGTCAGCTCCAGGTTCAGGTCGCCGCCCTTGTCACCCAGATCGGTGACGACGAAGCCCAGCGAACGTACCGGTTCGCTGAAATGGACATCGAAGCGATCAGAGCTGCCCCAGAAACGCCCGCCGCTCACGGCTTGGGCGCCAGCAAATGCCCGCGAACGAATCAGCCCGGCGCCATCCAGCACGGCCATCAGTTCGCGGTCACCGTCGGAAAGACTTAGCTCAAGCGGGCCGGTCTGCCCGGTGCGCTTGCCGGCAAAGGCTTCCACCAGCACGGTCGATGCCGTTTCGGCGAAGCGCCCGACCTGGATTTCGATGCCGCGCAGCCGATGCGGGTGCGCGTCCGATCGCTGGTCCTCGGCAAAAAACACCAGCGGCTTGTCGGGTGTGCCGGAGCCGATCGCGATGCCGGGCGTCAGCGCCAGCAGGATCAAAAGAACAATGATTGACTTGCTGCGCATCCCGGGTCTCCTCGGCCAGTCAGGTTCTCGGTACGAAGAAGAAATTGCCGGCGGCGTGCCCGGCCTGGCGAATCGGTCGCAGCTCCGGCGTCTGTTCCAGACCCAGCGGCTCGATCCGCTTGGTGGCGATCCCCACCACCTGGCGGTACAGATCCTGCTCGCGCAGGATGCCGTCATTGGATTTCAGCACCTCGATCAGGGCACGGGCGAAGATCGAGTGGTCGCCTCCGTCGTGGTCCAGCACCGGGCTCAGCCCCCCTGACGACAGCACGAAACGTGCCTGGCGCGCCAGTCCGAGTTCGATCAGACGTTCGTTGACCGGGCCTGAATGGCCGACCAGGATGGAGGCCGGATCGGTCGACATCGCGCCGCCGTAGCAGGAATCGGCGACGACCAGCACGCTGCGCGCCTCCAGCAGCGCCAGGTGATCGTTGATTGCCGAATTCGACAGCCAGAAAGTGGTGCGTTCCGGCTCGGCATTGACCGGCAGCCAGAAGCCGCGCCGTCGCTCGGTGTCATCGGCCCGCAATAGCTGGCCATGCCCGGCGAAATAGATCAGCACGTTGTCGGCGGGGCCAACCCGCTGGTGCAGATCGTTGATCGCACTCATGATTTCACGAGCAGAGGCATCCAGCAGCACCGAAGTCTCAAAGCCGTAGCGTTCGGCAAGCAGTTGAGCCAGGGCCCGGGCATCATTGTGCGGCGAGTCCAGCGGCTCCCAGAACTGGTAGGACTGCAGCCCAACGATCAGGGCGTAGTAGTTGCCGAAGTCCCGACCATCCAGGGCAACCGGTGGCGCCGGGGTGGGGGTCGTCGCAACCGGCATCTCGACCGCCGTGCCGCGCAATCTTACCAGCCGATCTTCGGTGGCTTCTGCGCGTGCGCTGGCATCGTCGAGCAGGCGTTGCAGCGTGGCTATGGTCTGCTGCTCGGCCGCCAGCCGCCGGGCCGCATCCTCACCAGCAGTTTCTGTCACGGCTAGTTCTGATTCCAGTCTTGCCACCTGCTGGGCCAATACCTCGCGCTCCTGTCGTGCCTGTTCCAGTTCCGCACCCAGTTCTGCTTCCAGTGCGGCTATCTGTTCACGCGCGACCGATGCGAAAATCAGCTCATCTTCGGTCAGGCCGGCCGACTTCCGGTACCAATGCAGGGCCTGCGCCGGGTCGGCCGGCACGCCGAGGCCCTGCTCGTAGAGATAGGCCAGGTTGACCATGGAGCGCGAATGGCCCTGCTCGGCAGCCTTGTGATACCAGCGCGCAGCCTCGACGAAGTCGGGCTCGACACCCAGGCCCTTCTCGTGAATTTCCCCGACATAATGCTGGGCCTGGGCATCGCCGGTGCGCGCGCGATCCAGCCACACCTTGAGCGCGGAGCGGTAGTCGGCGCGGCTGTAGGCCACGTACTCACCGCCGCGAATGCGGCAGTCCAGCGCCGTGGTTCGATAGGGAATGCGCGGAGACATGTGCACCATGCGGCCCATGCGGCGCACTTCGCCAGGCAGCAGGCAATCGACGATATGCAGGTCCTCGACCTCGGCGAAGCCTTCCATTTCGGCAGCTTCGGGGTCGACCGGGCGGACCTGGGCCAGGCTGATCGAGCCGACCAGGAGACCGAAGCAGAGCGTGACCAGCAGGCCTGTGTTCGTTGGATGGGTCGATAACTTAGCCATGGCACTCCCCATGTGGGACCTAACCATCGCTGACTGCTCCCATCTTGCCCTGCACGGCAATCAGTCCGGATCAGTTTGCGTCAAGGCGCGGCAGTTTTCAAGGTCCTGTCATGCGATCCAGAGAACGCTGGGCGCGCCGTCGGCTCTCGCCCGGCAAATGCTCGTAGTCGAGCAGGGTCTCGATGGCCCGGCGGGCGTCGCTGGAACGCAAGGCCCCGTCGGCCAGCGCGCGGTCGATCTGCGCCAGCGCCTGGCCGGTGGCGCGATTCATTCCAGCCACCGCATCTGGGTTTCCCGGATGGATGCTGAGCACCGAGTGGAACAGCTGCAGGGCGCCGTTGATGTCACCGAATTCGAGAAAATCCTCGGCATCTTCCAGGCTGGCGGCAATGTGGCTGCGGGTGGCCTCGGGGAGCTCGGCAAAGGGAATATCCGGCCCGGGCTCCGGCTGATACAGCAGAATGAAGGCGGCAGCAGCCGCTACCGAAGCCAGGGAGACCGCCGCTGCTGCCTGCCTGACGCGTGATGGGGCGAAGGTCTTGAGAAAGCCTTCAGCATCGGCGGGACGCCGCCGATGGTCGAAATCAAGCGCCCGGCGGATAGCCCGCCACTCGGCGCGCTTCAATCCGGCCGGTCGGACCGGACGCTGGCGGCATTCCCTGGCCTCCAGGGCCGTGGCGCCATCAAAGGGATGACGACCGGCAAACAGCTGGTAGACGATGCAGCCCAGGGCATAGATGTCATCGGTCGGCCGGGGCGGCTGGCGTTCCATTACCTGCGGGCTGGCATAGCCGGGGGAGAATCCAGTAAAGAACTTCTCGACCACGTCACGGCGCGCGGCCTGATAGGCCTGAGCAATGCCGAAATCAAGAATCTTGGCCCTGCCGGAGCTCAGCACGAAGACGTTTTCCGGTTTGAGGTCAGCGTGGACGATGCCTTCGCCATGGGCATGCGCCAGTCCGTGACAAATCTGGGTGGTGATATCGCGCGCCTGATCAGACTCCAGACCACTGCAGTTGCGGGCCAGCAGTGCATCCAGTGGCTGGCCGTCGAGATACTCCATGGTCATGTAGATCACGCCGTCGGCACGATCGAAGTCATAGACGGTAACGATATTGGGGTGGGCCAGCTGCTGGGCGCGGCGCGCTTCGCGCTGCAAGCCCATGAAGGACAGGTCGGCATCGACGATGCCCGGTCGCATCACCTTCAGGGCAATGCGCTCGTCTTTGTCCATGGCCTCGCGCTTGAGCAGGTCGACAGCGCTGTAGACCGTGCCCATGCCGCCCTCGCCCAGCTTGTCCTCGACCTGGAAGCGCTCGCGAAGGATGGCGCCAGACGTCAGATCAGGCGCTGGATCCGTTGCTGGCCGACGACCGGGCCGGGCGGTCGGTGATGCCGCCTCGGTCATCACCTGGGTCGACCCGGCCTGCTCTTCCTGCTCGTTCTGCTCGTCGATCAGCTCGGTTGTGCCAATACCTTCCGCCCCTGCCTGCCAGTCGCGCAACCAGAAGGTCAGGCGCTTCTCGCTGGGGCTGCTTTCACCGATTTCCTTCCAGGCAATGGCCGCCTGCATGGCCGGCTGCGGGCTGTAGCCGCGGCGGCGCCAGAATTCGTCGAGGAACCGGTGGCCCGGGGGGCGGCGTGGATCGTCCGGCGAACGGTCGACAGCGCAGAAGGCGGTGTAGCGAAAACCGGCCGCCCTGGCGTGGGCTTCACGTTCATCGAAGAACCGGTGGCCCAGCCCCTGCCCGCGCCAGTCCGGCAGCAGCACCGACTCGCCAAAGTAGAACACCTGCTCCGGCGCCAGGCCGGCGCGCACAAAGGGCTCGATCAGGTTGTCGGTTTCGGCCAGAAGCGGCAGCCCGGTAGAAGCACCGACCACCTGCTCACCGTCCAGGGCAAGGACGATCAGGGCCTGATCGGAGCGCAGGTAGGTCGACAGGTATTCGCGCTCGTAGTCGGCATCACCGTCGTAGAGATACGGAAAGTCGCGAAATACCTCGATCCGCAGCGCCGCCAGATGATCGATCCAGGGACCGATGGCGGCGCCGGTAACCGACCTGATCTCGATTTCGCGCATGGCCAAATTGTACTCGCCAGCGTAAGGTTTCGGACCGCAGGGCTGACTGGTCCTTGTGCGATGATATGAGATACTTGGCAATTCGGCACGTCAGGACCATGATTTTGAACAACTGTTCCCTCGCTCGTAGTCAACCGTCAGCGGCCGTAGCAACCGGGACACGCGGCAAGTCGCGTCGGTGGCTGGCGCTGTTGTGCTGGCTGGTGCCGGTTGCGGCCCTTGCCACTCCGTACAAGGCGCTGGAGAGTTTCGACCTGGTCTGGGATACGGTGCGCGAGGCGCACTTTGACTATCCCTCGATCGAGGCTGCCTGGGAGCAGGCCAGGCAGGAATATCGCTCGAAGGTTGCCGAAGCCGAATCGCAGACCGAGGTGCGACGGCTGATACAGCGAATGCTCGATGAGCTGGAAACCTCGCATTTCGTGATCCTCGGCGCCAGCACTCTCCCCGAAGCGCTGGAAGGTAGCGGCGCAAGCGGCGGTTCCGGGCGCAGTACCGGCATCGAGGTTCGTATTGTCGATGAACAGGCCGTGACCTGGCGCCTGGCCGAGGACTCGGCCGCGCTCGAGGCTGGTCTGGCCACCGGCTGGGTCATCGAGGCCTTCGATGGCCGCAAGATTCAGCCGCTGCTGGCAGACGCCCTGGCGATGGATGAGGGTCAACAGCGCACCTGGGCGCTGACGTTCCTGCAATCGATGCTCAGCGAGCGGCTAGGCCATCCCGGCGGCAGCGGCGAGATCGAGCTGGTTGTTCGCAACGACCGGGACCAGCAAATCACGCTATCGCTTGCGGCCCGCCAGACCAACCGCCAGCGATTCAGCCTCGGCGCCCTGCCGGCACTGGGCTTCGACTTTCACAGCCAGCGCCTGGCTGCCGGCGAAGACTGCATCGGCTATCTGCGCTTTTCGACCTGGGTGCCGGCACTGGGCGCCGAGATGGCGGCTGCCATGCCGGGCTTGAGGGACTGCATGGGCATGATCATCGATCTGCGCGGCAATCCCGGCGGCATCGCCGGCATGATGATGAACGTGGCGGCCTATTTTTACGATGAGCCAGCCACATTGGGGACCATGATCACCTCGGCCGGCGAGCTGAATTTTCGCGCCCTGCCCCGCCGCGTGGAGCTCGACGGCACCCCGGTCGAGCCGTTTACCGGACCGCTGGCCATCATTGTCGACGAGCTTTCGGCCAGCACCTCCGAGATGTTCGCCGCCGGCATCCAGGTAACCGGGCGCGGCCGCGTGTTCGGCCAGCCAACACCCGGCATGGCCCTGCCGGCCGGCATGCTGCGGCTACCCAACGGCGATCGGCTGATGTACGCGCTGGCCGATTATGTCGACCCGGATGGCGATCGCATCGAGGGAGCCGGCATAACGCCGGACTTCCTTGAACCCCGTCGGCTTGATGATTTGCGCACCGGCATCGACCGGCCGCTGGTCTCGGCCCGTGACTGGATACTTGAAAACATTTCCTCACCCTAAGGAGTAAGTCATGCCCCATCCCTTCATTGCCCTGCTGACCCTGTTCATCGTGCTCGCGGTCGCGGCCGTGGCCCCGGCAACAGCCGACGACGAGTTACCCGATGCGCGCGATTTGATCAACCGCTATATCGAGGCGGTCGGCGGCCGCGAAGCTCTGCTCAACCAGACCGAGGCAACCATGACCGGCTCCTTCGAAATGGCCGCCATGGGCTTGAGCGCACCGCTGGTGGTAGCGTCGCGCCCGCCTGCCGACCGCGTGGTCCGGGTAGAAATGCCGCAAATGGGCGAGATCATTTCCGGCTATACGCGCGACGTGGCCTGGTCGGTTGATCCGTTCATGGGCGCGCGCCTGCTTGATGGCGCAGAGCTGGCATCGCTCAAGGAGCAAAGCGAGCCCGGCGCACTGCTGCGCGACGAGGGCTACGTGGCCTCGGTGCAGACGGTCGAGCGCACCACGATAGGCGGTGAGGAATGTTTCCGCGTGCGTATCGAGTGGCAGTCCGGGCGCGAGGGATTCGACTGCTATGCGGTCGACAGTGGACTGCTGGTCGGGATGGAAACCACCCAGACCACGGCCATGGGCGAGATCACCTCGGTCAGCGAAATCAGTGACTACCAGCGCTTTGATGATGTGCTGATACCGACCCGCATGGAAATGAGCCTGATGGGACAGCGCCAGGTGCTGGCGATCGACTCGGTGGAGTTCGGCACCCCCGATCCGGCGCTGTTCGAGCTGCCCCCGGCCATCGAAGCCCTGATCGAGGCCGAGCAGGCGAAGGAGCAGGCCGAGGAAGCGGTCGAGGAAAGCTGAGTCCCTGTTGGATCCTGGCCCCTGGGCGACCGACTACAGGCTTTCCAGAAAGGCGCTGATCGCCTCGGTCATGTCCTCGGGCCGTTCGGTGGGAATCCAGTGCAGGGCATCCAGCTGGACCACCTTGACCCGGTCGATGCGCTCGAGCACCGACCGGGTCCGTCCGGGGTCAGCCAGCAACGCGCCGCCTGACAGCAGTGCCAGTCCCGGCACTGCCAAATCATCAATCTGCCCCGGTGATTTGAGCACCTGGTACAGCGCCTGCAGATAGGTCGCGACCGGCATGTAGAACATGTCCTTGCGCGGGGCGGCATAGCGCTTGAGCATGGCCTTGTGCGAACCGTGCTCACTCATGGCCTTGCGGGTCTTTTGGTCCAGCTCGGTCAGGTCAACCAGCGGCAGCTCGCGCCGGTAGATGCCCAGCGCGTTGAGCAGACGAATCGGCAGGGCCAGGATCGGCAGCAGCCACCGGACCGGGCGGACTACCCGCAGGGCGCCTCTCAACGCCCCGGGAAACATCGGTTCGACAAGTACCAGGCCGCGTACCGAACCAGGTTCTGACAAAGCCATGGTCAGGGCCAGGTTGGCGCCCAGGCAGTGGCCGCCAACGACCGGGCGGACCAGTCCCAGGTGCGCTGACAGCGCCTTCAGATCATCGATCCAGTGCCGAACGCTCAGGCCGCCGCGATAGACCGAGTGTCCGTGGCCGCGCAGGTCCGGCGCAATCACCGTCCAGTCACCACGCTCGGCCATCAATCCGGCAAATTCCCGCCAGCGTGTGCCGTTGCTGGCCAGGCCGTGCAGCATGATCAGTGCGCGAGCCGGGTCGCTGCCGCGCCGTATGCGATAGCAAAGGCGGCAGCCGGCATGGTTGAAGAATTCCGTGTCCACAGGCAAAGTGTACGCAACAGACTGCACCCAAGGGGCATGGCTTGAAGCATTTGCGGGAGATCGACGGACTGCCACCGGCCGAGCGACTGATCGCTCATCGCGGCTGGCCGGACCGCTATCCGGAAAACTCGCTGGAGGGAATAGCCGCGGTGCTCGAAGCCGGGGCCCGGGCTGTCGAGTTCGACGTGCAGCTGACCGCCGACGGGCAGCCGGTGGTCATTCACGATGACCTGCTCAAGCGACTGATCGGCTGTTCCGGCAGCGTGACCCAGTCAACGCGCAGGAGTCTGGCTGGCCTGAGGATCAAGGGACCGAATCAGACCTGGGCGGCCATTCCCGACCTCTCGGCGGTGCTGGAGACGGTTGCCGGCTTTCCGCAGGCACAAGCTTTCATCGAGATCAAGGCGGCCAGTATTCGCCGTTTCGGTCGCGAGAAGACGCTGGCGGCAGTCATGGAATGCCTGCATCGATTTACCTGCCCCCACGTCCTGCTGTCCTTCGATGCCCGTATTGCCGCCCTTGCGCGGGCCAGGGGCGTGACCCGGATCGGCTGGGTATTCAAGCCCTGGACCTCGATCGCGCGAATCACCGCTTGCTGGCTCAAGCCAGACTACCTTTTCGTGCGGGCCAGCCGCATTCCGCCCTGGCCCAAACCGTTCTGGAAAGGCCGCTGGAAATGGGTCATTTACGGTGTTGACAGCCCGCCGGGCGCCAGGCGGCTGATGGAGCGCGGCGCGGCGCTGGTCGAGACCGACGACTGGCTCGCCTGGCATCGTGCGCTACTCGACCGGCCGGGATGACGGCACAGACACTGATCCTCGATGTCGGCGGCCAGGGCTGCCTGGCCTGCCTGGTCGACCGCAATGGACATATCATCGACCAGGCCCATCGCGCGGTCGACACCCAGGAAAGCAACGGCCAGGTCTCAAAGTCGGGAAGCGCAGTCATGGATACCCTGGCTGCTGGCGTCGATGAGCTGCTCTGCAGGCGGCCGGTCGCGCGAGTCGGGCTGGTGGTCGAGCGCGGTAGCGTGCTGTGCTGGCATCGTGACACGGCGCAGCCGCTGTCGCCGGTGCTGTCCTGGCGTGACCGCCGCGCGAAGGTCGATGATGACAATGGACAGCTTGCCCGCCTGGTACGGCAGCGTTCAGGCCTGCGATTTTCACCCTACGGAGGCGCCGCCAAGCTGCGCTGGTGCGTTGAAAACATAGAGGCCGTGGCAGCGGCGGCCAGCGACGACAGCTTGGCCATGGGGCCGCTGGGCGCCTGGCTTGTCGCCCGGCTGACCGGCAACGGCAGCTTTCATGTCGACCACGGCCTGGCCCAGCGCACCCTGCTGTGGTCGATGCCGGCCTGCGACTGGGATCCTGAACTGCTGGCATGTTTTGCCATCCAGCGACAATGGCTGCCGGCCGTGGTCGACAGTCGACATGACTATGGTCCGGTTGCCGGCCGTGGCGATGCATCACTGGCCTTGCTGATGGGTGATCAGAACGCGGTGGTATTTCTCAATCGCCAGCCGGACCCCGATACCCTGCATGTGAATCTCGGCACCGGCGCCTTCCTGCTGCGGCCGGTGGCCGGCTGCGATCAACCGGAACCGTTCCAGCTGACGTTTCTTGGCCAGGAATACACTTGCCCGCTGGCATTGGAGGCCTCGGTGCATGGCGCCGCCTCGGCGCTCAACTGGCTGAAACAGCACCACCATGTGGCCACCGACGAGCAGTCGATCAAGGCGGCCCGGGCCGTGCAACGGCCACCGCTGTTCATCAACAGCATCGACGGGCTGGGCTCGCCCTGGTGGCGGCCAGGCCCCGACCCCGAATTCCTGTTCGATGATGACAGCGAGCGCTCGGGTGCCGCGCTTTTGCGCGCGGTGCTGGAAAGCATCGCCTTCATGGTGGCGATCAACGCATCGCTGATCGAGCAGCTTGCCGGTCCGTGCCGACGGGTCCAGCTAAGCGGTGGCCTGAGCCGCAATCCATTACTGCTCGACATGCTTGCCGGGCTGCTGCCAGGGCAGCTGCAGGTGCTCAAAACAGCCGAGGGCACGGCGCTGGGTGCCTGGTGTCGGCTCAGTGACCGGGCCATGCCCGACAGCGCCTGGCGCGAGGTCAGCGCACGGCCTGATCCTGCGCTGGCCGCGCGGCTGGCACGCTGGCGCGAGATCGTCGAAGGCTAGACATCATGGATTGACCTGTCCAACCTAGACCACGTGGGTTACGTTTATTAACACCTTCAACGCAGAGCCATTATCGAGGAGGGCAGGTCAATCCATGATGTCTAGTCAAAAGATCTGCGTATAGAACAGGAACGGCACCCTGCCCTCCAGCGGATACAGGTTCATGAGGTCGCCGCCGAGCTGTCCATCCAGCGAGCTTAGCGACGGGTCGCGGTTGGTGGCATTGCGCACCCCGAGCTGGATGGTCGCCGACCAGGGCGCGAAATAGCGCAGGGCCAGGTCATGCTGCACGTAGGCCGGCACCTTGCCGGTCGTCAGCTCCGGGGTCAGGGAATCGGTCGACGCTCCGGCAGCAGTTGATTCGATCCAGAACCCGGCCCAGCTCAGCTGCCAGTCGCCCTGGCGCCAGTCGAACTGCCAGCTTGCCCGGTTGCCCGGCGCCCCGCGCCGGCCGATGCGATTGATGGTGGGGTCCAGCGGCGATATCCGGTCGCGCGCCCGCCACATCCGCGACCAGGCCAGCTGCGGTGCTCAGCTCACCTGCTGGCAGCGACAGCCGCCAGTCCAGCCCCAGGTCCAGCCCCTCACGCTCGAGGCGGCCCAGATTGACCGGCGCCAGGTCGGCCGCGATGATCTGGCCGGCGTCGTTGCGGGTGATGCCTGTACCAGCCGGCAGGCCGAAACCCTCTTGGTCCAGGTTGACCAGCATCTGCAGGGTCGGCAGCACGATTACCCGGTCGACCTCGATCCGGTACAGCTCGGCGCGCAGGCGCAGATTGTCCAGCGGCTCAAGGTTCAATCCCAGGTGCAGGTGTTCGGAGCGCTCCGGCGCCAGGTCCGGGTTGGGCCCGGTGGTGACGGTGACCGGCGGACCCGGGAATGGCGAGACAGGCGTGACGACAGTCTGGTCGCCAGGCAGAAACTGCGTACCCAGATCGGCCACCCGCAGCCCGCGACCCCAGCCGCCGTGCAGCTTGAAGATGGGCAGCGGCTGCCAGTACAGCGACGCCTGCGGACTGAATCGCGAACCACCTTTCTCGAAATCGTCGTAACGCCCGGCCACGGTCAGCCCGAATGTCTCATGCAGCGGGATCAGTCACTCGGTGAATACCGACCAGGCATCGCGACTGCCGCGTATGTCGGCCCCGGTACCCGCGCCCAGCACGTTGCCGGCCTGGCTTTGCAGGTCGAAGCTGTCGGTCAACGACTCGCTGCGGTACTCGGCGCCGGCCGCCCAGCGCAGGCTGCCCGCATCACCCGACAAAATCAGCGAGCTGTCGATGTACCTGCCTCGGACATCGCGGTGAATTGCGTGCGACATCTGGGCGATGGCATCGGCATTGGCCGGGCTGAAAGGATCGAACGGGTCGTAGGCGCCCGAGGCCACCAGCTGCGAGACGATGCTGGCCAGCGCATGAGCTGCACCAAACTCCGAGGACTCGTAGCGATTGTGGCGAATGCTTAAGTCGTAATCGACCGCGCCAAGCCGGCCCGCCAGGCCGAGCAGGCTGTCCATCACCGTGTTGGTCTGCAGCCCATCGCGGTTGCCCAGGGCGACAAGGCGGTGCTGCAGGAACATCGGCGTGCCGGGAAACGGATTGTTGGGATTGTCGGCAGCCACCCGGAACTGGGACACGACCGGGGCCAATCGACCCTGAGACTTCAGCCGCGCCACGGATTGCTGAAAGTACAGGCGATGGTCGGCGTTCAACTCGTAATCGGCGGTTACGAACATGTTCTGTCGGTTCAGCGAGGCGGTCATCATGGCCTGGCTGGCGAAGTCATAGGCGCAGGCCTGCCCCTGGGGAATATCGAATACCCCGGCATAGACCTCGGGCGGGCAGTTTGGGGCCGGAACCCACTGGAACAAAGTGCCCGGCAGCGGGGCAAGCGGAATGATGGTGTTGCCTGCCTGCGAGATACCGCGGGTATCGGCGATGTTGCCGGTCCCGGGATCGAAGGCGCGCGACCACGAACGGTCACGGTCAAAGATCGGTTCGCGGCGGAAGACCTCGGCCGAGATCAGGAAACGGCCCCGGTCGTGGCGAGCGCCCAGCACAAAGGCGCCCTGCTCGGCATCGGCTCCCGGCTGGCTGGGACGGTTCGCTCCCAGCCCCAGCTCGGCGCCGACCAGATCATCGCGCAGGACAATATTGACCGCCCCGCCGATGGCGTCTGTTCCGTGCAGCCCGGCTGCCGCGCCGGAGAGGATTTCCACCCGCTCGACGATGGCCAGCGGCAGCAGGTTGAGGTCGGCGCCGCGGCTGCCTGTCAGCGGCGAGCCAGGCACCCGGCGACCGTTGATCAGTACCAGCGTGCGTTCAGAGCCCAGGCCGCGCAGGTCCAGCCGGGCCTGCGACCGGGCGCTGCTTCCGGAACGCTCGCTGAATGAACCGAAACTGTTGAAACGGTGGCGGCGCAGGACATCGGCCAGGCTGGCATGGCCACTGGCCAGCAAATCCTCGCGGGTCAGCACCACCTGCACGCCATGGGCCGGCGAATTGGCCAGCAGCGATGCAGCCGAAACTGCCGGCCAAGCTTCAGTCGCGGCCATAGTCCAGGTTGGAGATGGGGATGGTGATGATGGGCAGGCCCACGGCATCAGTGCGGACCCGGGCACGCATCAGCGCACCGCGCTGCTCACGGCCCTTCGGCCCGATGAAGTAGTAAAGCTCCGAGACACCGTGAAACTGCTCCAGGGTGATCAGGTTGACCCGGGTGGTCTCGGCCAGCCCGGGCACAAAGCCCAGCGGCAGGTAGAAGCCAAGCACGCCCTGGTCGGTGCCCAGCGAGGTGTAGAACACGCTCATGACCAGATCGGCCGGGCCCTCGTCGACCACCTCGATGCCGAACCGACGCACAAGCTCCAGGGCCAGACGCCGGTCGGCATAGTCCTTCAGCGGGCCTTCTTCGATGAAATGGGTTTCCAGTCGCAGGCGCTGGCCCCGCAATGGTGCAAAGTCGCTGTCCGGCAGACCGGCAGCCAGGTCGTCGATGCTGTGGGTGACCAGGCGCTGGGCGGTGGAGCCGGCCAGCGAGTCCTGGACCTGGCGCGAGCCGCAGCCGGTCAGCAGCGCTATTGAGATCACGATGGCCGCAAGGCGCAGCCAGAGACCCGATAGAAACATGTACAGGCACCGATGTTGAGAATGCCTCCCATTCTACTCGTGCGTGGTCAACTGCATTGGCTCAGAAATCTGCCTCGAAGCTGTCGACAAAGATCCGGTCCATCTCGACGCCCACCAGCTCACGGAAATCGGCATCCAGCGTCATCGCCTCGATCAGGTTGAAGGGATACAGGCCGTTGCCGCAGCGCTGCAGGCTGTCATGCACGAACAGCGCCAGCAGCATTTGCTGCCCGGTCGCCTGGGCCTCGGTATAGGCCATCAGATTGCATACGTTTTGCGGACCGAAGCTGCCGCCCTTGGCGCCGTAGCGGGAGAAGTCGGCGGCAATGCTGCTGAACTGCATTGGCCACTCCTTGTGCGGCTGGGCTACGGCCTGGACTGCGGGAGACAGCAGCGATCCGTCCAGCATGCCGGCCATCAGCTCCAGCATGGTCGCGGTATTGGTACGGCTGAAGTGATTGCGCAGCATGGTACGAATGGATTGCAGGCTGGCCTGGCCGCCGAAAGTGCATGGCGAGGGCGGGGTTTCCCATGGCAGGGCCTGGCAATGAAAATCACGCACCGAGGCGACGAAGGCCGGGTTCTGCATTTCTCCCTGGAACAGTGCGTGGAGTTCGGCGCGCCAGCCGGGATCGTCGAGACTGTCGAACTGGACCACGATGCGGTCGGCTGCATCCGGCTCTTGCGGGGTGCCATTGAGTCTGGCGAAAAAGCTGTTGATGGAAATCGGCAGGTCGTGAAAACCGTCGATGTAGTTGTCGATAACGTCCTGGAAGGCGGCCTGCCCCAGCTCATTGAGCAGCCAGTCCGGCGCGGCGTTGTCCGACTCTCGCATCATGACGTTCATCATCTGATCGACGGTGACGAAGTCCGGCTCGCCCAGGCGGTCCCAGGCATTGGCCAGTGCCCCGCCGTCGCTGCGCAGCGAAAACCTCGCCCACTCTTCCTTGGATACGGTCATGTTCGGGTTCAGCTGGCCGGCCACGACGGCATCGGCATAGGCCAGCAGGCTGAGTGTCTTGAAAGTCGAGGCCGTGGCATGCAGGCGCTCAGGGTTCAGATCACGCTGCCAACCGCCGGTGACATCGCGCACCGAAAGCGCGCAGTGATCGGGAAAGGCCAGGCAATAACGCAAGGTGGTTTCGTGCCGGGGACCGCGAAACACCCTGACCTGCATGCTCATTTCAAGCCCCGTCTGGCCGGCCAGAAACTCACCCAGCCAGTAGGTGGTGAACAGAACCGGAATGCTGCCGGACCAGGCATCACCGAGCGAAAAATTATCGACCAGACCCATGTTGGCCGGGATATCACCGCGGTTGAAAATGATTACCCCGCTGGCGCCGGCGTTCTCGGCATTGTTGGCCTTGACGGGGAACAGGCAGCCGCCGCGCTGGATCAGGGCGATATTGCCAGCCGGAAAGCCGGCGAAATGACTGGCCTCGCAGCCACTGTCGGAGCTGTTGCCGGGCCCCAGGTCCAGCGCCACCGGCGTGACCGGGCCAATAGCGTTGCCGGAAACCGAGCTGTGAATGATGGTGAAGTGAGTGCCATCGATGTAGCTGAACTGATTGGGCTGAATCATGTCGAGCCGGTTTTCTCCGATCCGAACCGAAGCCAGATCGGTTTGCGCTGCAGCTGGTGCATTGGCGAGCAACAGGACAAGGCAAAGTGCAAAGCTAATGCGAGGAAACATGATGATGCTGGTCGGCATGGGTTCACTCCAGTTACGCGCGGCATGTCGGGAAACAGGGTCACGCTCATGACTTCCGGGGCGTACCAAGTGTGCCGCCCTGACGTTATCATGGCGTCATTGCCTGCCAGCAACCGAGCCCGGGGATCGACCATGTCGTCAAGCGACCCAGCCAGCCAGACCGCCGAGGAGCGTCGCCTGGAACAAAGCGGCGAGCTGTCGCGGCTGCGCGACCGGACCGATGAGATCGAGCTGATCATCTCCGGTGTCACCACCCTGGCACTGTTCACCCTGCCCGGCTGGCTGATCGAGCGCTATGCCGAGCACTACACCCACTTGTCGCTGTGGCTGGCCTCTTCCAGCACCATCGGGCTGGTGCTGCTGTCGGGCATCTGCTACGGCCTGGGCTGCTGCTTCCTGGTCCATCTGCTGGCCCGCGCCTACTGGGTTGGCCTTATCGGCCTGCGTACGGTATTTCCATCGGGCGTTGACTGGCGCCGAACCCCCGGCATCGGACCCACAACCCGGGACTATTACCGCATCTGGCTGCCTGACCTGGCAACCGCAATTGCCCGCTCCGACCGACTGGCCTCTTCGCTGTTCGCAGTGATCAGCATGATGGCCCTGATCATGCTGTGGCTGGGCGGACTGGTGCTCGGCACGGTGGTGGTCGGTGCGGTGATCGGCGCCCAGTTCGGCGCCACCAATCGTGGCATCGGCATCGGGTTCTGGGTACTGGTTGCAGTAGCCGGCGGCGTGCCGGTACTGTTGTGGTTGCTCGACGCCGGCCTGGCCAGGCTGTTTCCCGGGCTGCGCCAGCGCTCCGGGTTCAGGCGTCTGATCGAATTCATGGTCCGTTTCACCGGCGTGGTCCTGCCGCAGCGCCTGGTGCTGCCGGTTCAGCTGACGCTGCAAAGTAATACCCGCCCGATCGTGTTTCTGTTTCTTTTCATGCTGGGCGTGTTCTTTATCGGCGCGATCGGCAACTTCAGCGTCCAGGCCGCCCAGCGCTTCTCCATGTCGGGAGAATTCACCTATCTTGCCACGCCGGATCTTGGTGACGGATTCCGCAGCAGCTTCTACGAGGACGCGCGCAGCCCGCGGGACCGCTTCCGACCGTGGCCGATGATTCCGAGTTTCGAACAGCAAAGTGGCCATGTGCGCCTGTTTCTGCCCTACTGGCCGCTGCGCGACAATCTGATACTGGACCGGCTGTGCAGCGTTAACGATACGGATGAGCCTTCGCTCGCTCGGGTGGACTGCCTGCGTCGGCTGTGGTCGGTCAGCTTCAACGATCAGCCGGTCGACATGGCTGATTTCATGCCCACCGAGCGTATGGACCTGCGCATGCTCGGCCTGACAGGGGCGATTCCACTTTACAGCATCACGCCCGGCATCCATCGGATCCAGGTTACCTGGAATCCGGAAAGTGATGCCGATGCGCTGCCGGTCGATGACCGCTACATGGAATCGAGCTTCAGTTTTTCCATCCCCTTCCTGTTCAGCCCGGACTACGAGATCGAGATCGACGAGGACAACCGGCTGACCCTGCCCCCGCCATGATCGAAACAGCCAACGACCTTACCACCCTGTCAGCGATCATGGCCGGCATCTGCTTGAGCGCTGCCTCGGGCTTGCGGGTGTTCCTGCCGATCCTGGCGCTGGGGCTTGCGGTGCGTTTCGAGCTGATCGAGGTTTCCGAACAGTTTCTGTGGCTGGCCAGCGAGCCGGTGCTGATCATCGTCGGCCTGGCCGCGCTGTTCGAGGTCGGCGCCTACTACATTCCGGTGGTCGACAATCTGCTCGACGTGCTGGCCACCCCGGCCGCGATCGGCGGCGGGACGATGATCGTCTCGTCGCTGCTGCCGGAAATGAACGCGGTGCTGCAATGGTCGACTGCGGCCGCCCTGGGCGGCGGCACCGCCGGCATCGTCCAGGCAGCTACGGTGGTCACCCGCGGGCTGTCGACATCGACCACGGCAGGACTGGGCAATTCGCTGGTCAGTACCGGCGAAACCGGCGGCAGCCTGCTGGCCATCTTCATGGCGCTGATATTTCCGATCCTGTTCGGTATCGTTGTCGTTATCGGCCTGATTGCCCTGCTGGTGTGGCTGATCCGGCGCCTGCTGCGGCCGCCGGAGGCGCTTCCGCAAGATCAGCGTTGATCATTGATCTTCCTCGTCGACCTGCCACTGCGCCGGCGCCTCGTCGGCGTCGTGGCCGCCGGCCAGGCGTATGCTCAGGCCCAGGTCGTTGCGCGAGTCGGCGTGTTCCAGCGCCTCGTCGGCGCTGATCTTGCCGGCTTTGTACAGCTCGAACAGCGACTGATCGAAGGTCTGCATGCCATGCTGACTGCCGTCCTTCATGGCGTCCTTCAATCCATGAATTTCGCCCTTCTGGATCAAATCGGCGATGTAGGGGGTGCGCAGCAGTAGCTCGACAGCCGGCACCCGGGTGCCGTCCGTGGCGGGCACCAATCGCTGACTGATCACCGCCTGCAGGTGCAGCGACAGATCCACGAACAGTTGCCGGTGCGCCGATTCGGGAAAGAAGTTGATGATTCGGTCCAGGGTCTGGTTAGCGTTGTTGGCATGCAGTGTCGACAGGCACAGATGACCAGTCTCGGCATAGGCAATGGCATGCTGCATGGTCTCGCGGTCTCGGATTTCGCCGATCAAAATCACATCCGGTGCTTCGCGCATTGCATTCTTCAGCGCCATCGCATAGCTGCGCGTATCCAGCCCGACTTCGCGCTGATCGACAATCGAGCGCTTGTGGGCATGCAGAAACTCGATCGGGTCCTCGATAGTCAGGATATGTCCGCTGCGTGACTGGTTGCGGTGGTCGATCATCGAAGCCAGCGTGGTGGACTTTCCCGAGCCGGTCGAGCCAACCACCAGAATCAGTCCGCGTGGCGCCATGATCAGCTGACTGAGAATCGGCGGCAGATTCAGCTCCTCGATCGATGGGATTTGATTCTTGATCAGCCGCACCACCATGCCAACCGAACCGCGCTGGCGAAAGATGTTGATGCGAAAGCGGCCCACGCCCTGCAGCGCCAGCGCCAGGTTCATTTCCAGTTCGCGCTCGAACTCGGCCGATTGCTGATCATTCATGATCGAGTAGGCCAGCTGCCGGGTATCCGCCGACGTCAGCCGGGTGTCCCCCAGGTAGCGGGTCTTGCCCTCGATCTTGATTCCCGGCGGTGCACCGGCACTGAAGAACAGGTCAGAGGCATTGTGCTTGACCATGACCTGGAGAAATTTTTCAAGATGCATAAGCGGTCCCGCCCTGTTGTCCGGTCAGTTCCGGATACGGCGCTCAGCCTAGCGCAGGCCTGGTGGCGAATGCAATGGCGGCTGGCGCAGGAAAACCGCCAGGCGACGAAAGTCATCTGGCTTCATCTGGTCGGCGAAAATGCCAAGCCTGACCATTCTGCCGCCGGGCCGGCTGAGCCCGACGCCGATGTAGACTGGACTGACGAACGTGCCTGCAGTGGCCTGCCCGCGCCAGCTGCGGCCTTGCAGGTCGGTCAGCTCCAGCGCACCGTTGCGGCTGCCTATCCAGCGCCAGCGTCGGCCGGTGGTTGTGCGACCAGCCAGCAAGGCGCCAGACGCGATCAGCACGGAGAACACTGCGGCCATCGCCATGTCCAGGCTGAGCCAGACGGCAGACAGGGCGAGAACGGCGAAAACCAGTACCAGCAGGGTACTGAACGGGCCGAAACCTATCGCCAAGGGTGGCAGCTCAAGGGGCTGCATTTCGGATTCGTTCAACCAGCTCGGCCAGTTCGGGTTGCTCCGGCTGAGTGCGACCGGATAACCAGTCCCAGAGTTGATCATCCTCGCTGGCCAGCAGGGACTCGAAGCTGGCCTGCTGCTGCGGGCTGGCTTCAGCCCAGCATTGATCGAGCCAGCGCAGCAGCAGGATGTCCATTTCCTGCATGCCGCGGCGGCAACGCCAGCGCAGTCGGCCCGGCGACGTCTGGCTCATGATGAAAATCAGCCTACAGCGAGCGCCGCGCCAGCATCATCTTCTTGATCTCGGCAATTGCCTTGGCCGGGTTGAGGCCCTTGGGGCAAGTCTTGGCACAGTTCATTATGGTGTGGCATCGATACAGGCGGAACGGGTCTTCCAGGTCGTCGAGTCGCTCGCCGGTGGCCTCGTCACGAGAGTCGACCAGCCAGCGATAGGCCTGGAGCAGAATGGCCGGCCCGAGGTAGCGATCGCCGTTCCACCAATAGCTGGGACACGACGTGGAGCAGCAGGCGCACAGGATGCACTCGTAAAGTCCGTCCATCCGGCGCCGATCTTCCGGTGACTGCAGGCGTTCCTTGTCAGGTGGCGGCGGACTCTGGGTACGAATCCACGGACGAATCGAGGCGTACTGGGCATAAAAGTGCGTCAGATCCGGCACCAGGTCCTTGATTACCGGCAAATGTGGCAGCGGGTAGATGCGTACATCTCCGCGTATTTCGTCGATGGCCTGAGTGCAAGCCAGGGTGTTGGTGCCGTCGATATTGAACGCGCAGGATCCGCAGATACCTTCCCGGCATGAGCGTCGGAAGGTCAGCGTCGGATCGATCTCGTTCTTGATCTTGATGATGGCATCAAGCACCATCGGCCCGCACTTGTCGAGATCGACCTCGAAGGTGTCGATACGCGGATTCTCGCCGGTATCGGGATCCCAGCGATAGATGCGGAAGGTCTTGACATTGCTTGCCCCGTCAGGCGCGGGGAAGTGCTTGCCCTTGCCGATTCGGGAATTTTTCGGCAGTCGAAACTCGGCCATGTCGTATTCAATCTATCCAGTTGTGTTGCAGAGACAACCCTTGCACATCAGAAGGCCCTAGTAGGTCCTTGCCTTGGGCGGAATGACTTCCACGTCGTCGCTTAAGGTGTACATGTGCACGGGGCGGTAATCGATCCGTGTCTTGCCGGCCTGATCCATCCAGATCAGGGTATGCTTCATCCAGTTGTCGTCGTCGCGCTCGGGGAAATCTTCCCGGGCGTGGGCGCCCCGGCTCTCCTTGCGATTTTCCGCCGCCACCATGGTGGTCACGGCGTTGCCGAGCAGGTTGCGAAGCTCCAGTGTTTCAACCAGGTCGGAATTCCACAGCATGGAACGATCGCTGACCTTGACCGAATCGAAGCCGGCGTTGACTTCAGCGATACGCTCGCATCCCTTGGCCAGGGTCTCACCTGTGCGGAAAACCGCAGCGTCCTCCTGCATCACCTGCTGCATGCGGTCTCGCACTTCGGCCGTGGCCAGATCTCCGTCGGCATGTCGCAGACTGTCGAAATCCGCAATCAGTCGGTCTACTGCGTCGGTCGGCAGGGATGGATGGTTGCTGTTCGGCTTGATGTCCTCGGCGCACTTGATGGCCACCGCCCGACCGAACACGATCAGATCGAGCAGGGAGTTCGAGCCCAGGCGATTGGCGCCGTGAACTGAAACGCAGGCCGCCTCGCCGATCGCATAAAGGCCCGGCACCACGGCATCCGGGTCGCCATCCTTGAGGGTGACCACCTGGCCGTGATAGTTGGTCGGTATGCCTCCCATGTTGTAATGGACGGTCGGCAGTACCGGAATCGGGCTCTTGGCCACATCGACCCCGGCGAAGATTCTGGCCGTTTCGGCGATGCCCGGCAGACGCTCATTGATCACGTCTGCACCGAGATGCTGCAGATTGAGATGGATGTGGTCGCCCTTGTCGCCGACCCCGCGCCCCTCGCGTATCTCGATGGTCATCGAGCGCGAAACCACGTCTCGCGATGCCAGGTCCTTGGCATTGGGGGCGTATCGCTCCATGAAACGCTCACCCTCGGAGTTGGTCAGGTAGCCGCCCTCCCCGCGCACGCCTTCGGTGATCAGGCAGCCGGCACCGTAGACACCGGTGGGGTGAAACTGGACAAACTCCATGTCCTGTAACGGCAGGCCAGCGCGCAGCACCATGCCGTTGCCGTCGCCGGTGCAGGTATGCGCCGAAGTACAGGAAAAATAGGATCGACCGTAACCTCCAGTGGCCAGGATCACGGCATGGGCGCGGAACTCATGCAGCGTGCCGGTGGCCAGATCCCAGGCCAGTACGCCGCGGCAGGCGCCGTCGTCATCCATCAACAGATCGAGGGCAAAGTACTCGATAAAGAACTGCGCGTCATGCTTGAGCGACTGTTGATACAGCGTGTGCAGGATCGCATGGCCGGTGCGGTCAGCCGCGGCACAGGTGCGTTGAGCGGTTCCTTCCCCGTAGCGCGTGGTCATGCCGCCGAATGGCCGCTGGTAGATCTTGCCTTCCTCGGTCCGAGAAAACGGGACGCCGAAATGCTCCAGTTCGATCACCGAGGGGATGGCCTCGCGGCACATGTATTCTATGGCATCCTGGTCGCCCAGCCAGTCCGAGCCCTTGACGGTATCGTACATGTGCCAGCGCCAGTCATCCTCACCCATATTGCCCAGGGCTGCACTCATTCCGCCCTGGGCAGCCACGGTATGCGAGCGAGTCGGAAACACTTTCGAAATACAGGCCGTTGTCAGGCCGGTCGCCGCCAGACCCATGGTCGCGCGAAGACCGGCGCCACCGGCGCCGATGACCAGGACATCGTATTGATGGCGGGTCAGATCGTAGGACTTGCTCATTCAGCCTCCCAGGGCCAGTTTCAGGATTGACAGAACGGCAACGGCAATGCCGACGATGGCAGCTATCTTGACCAGCAAGTGCAGCATCACTTCGGCCGCGCGATGCTTGATGTAGTCTTCGATGACCACCTGCAGACCCAGCTTGCCGTGATAAATGCTGAAGACCACGAACAGGATGGCCATCGCGGCATTGAAGGGACGGCCGAGCCAGGCGCTGGCCGCAGCATGATCGGCGCCGATCAGGGCATTCATTGCCAGAATCAACCAGACGACCAGCAGGGCAAGCATGATGGCGGAAAATCGCTGAGCCCACCAGTGACCGACGCCGTCACCCGCGGCGCCATGATTGTGAGCGGTAGCCAGAGGATGCCGGAGCTTCACAGCACACCTCCCCACAACGCCAGCGTGAGGATCAGCGACGCAACCACCACGACCCAGCCGGATGCATAGGCACCCCTGAGATCGAGCAGCCAGCCGGCATCCCACAGCAGGTGTCGAATGCCGTTGAGCAGGTGATAGAACAAGGCCAGGGTCCAGGCAACCATCAGGATTATTCCGGGCACGCTGGCCAGTACGCCATTGAACGCGGCATAGGCTTCAGGACCGGCAGCCAGCGCCAGCAACCAGCCCACCATGACCACCAGGCCTGCGCTCAGTACCACGCCGCTAATGCGATGAGTAATAGACAAAACTGAAGTGAGCTGCGGACGATATATCTGCAGGTGGGGGGACAAGGGTCGCTGATCAGTCGCCATGGCGGAATTCCTGAGTTGGACGGTAATCGTTGTTCT
>SKQS01000242.1 GCA_007118895.1 Wenzhouxiangella sp. | reverse complement strand
TGCGGCGGTGCGGCGGTGCGGCGGTGCGGCGGTGCGGCGGTGCGTCGGTGCGTCGGTGCGTCGGTGCGTCGGTGCGTCAGTGCGTCAGTGCGTCAGTGCGTCAGTGCGTCGGAAGAAGGAGAGAACGCTTTTTCCTCTCTCCCTCTGCCCCTCTCCCCATGCCAGACGGAAGACGGTGCGTCTGTGCTACGGTAATCACGGCAATAATGACTGTCTCGGAGTTTGGGAAATCACGCGAAATTCTGGGGCCTGACAACCTGACCAAAACAACTTCAGGAGAAAAACATGCGTCACCTGATCGCCGTACTGACAGCCATCAGCCTGTCCGCCGCCTGCTGGGCCAGTCCGCTGGACGAATACTGGTCCAACCTTCAGAGCCTGTGCGGCAACGCCTATGAAGGCAAGCTGATTACCCATCCGGAAGGCGAGACCGGATTTGTCGGCCATCGTCTGGTGATGCACGTCAAGGACTGCGGTGAGGAACGCATCCGCATCCCCTTCATGGTCGGCGACAACCTCTCGCGTACCTGGGTGCTGACCCGCACCGGTGATCGCCTGGAGCTCAAGCACGACCACCGCCACGAGGACGGCACGCCGGAAGAAGTCACCATGTACGGCGGCACGACCACCAACCTGGGCCGCTCCTGGGAACAGTATTTCCCGGCTGGTGAACAGACTCGTGGAGTGATCGAGGCGGCGTTTTCCAACGTCTGGGTGATGCGGGTCTACCCCGGCGAGGTGTTCACCTACGGTCTGTGGCGGCTGGGTACGCCGCGGGTCTTCCAGGTCGATTTCGATCTCAGCGAAACAGTCGAGCCGCCGCCGGCGCCGTGGGGCTGGGAAGACTGATGCGGCTATTGCCTGCACTGGCCGGCCTGTTGGTCGCCGGCGCGATCCAGGCCGGGTCGGTCGATAAAACCGATCCCGCCGATGCCTTCTGGGCCAAGCTGGAGGCACTGTGCGGACAGGCTTTCGAGGGTCGGCTGCTGGCCTCGCCTGAAGGCCACATGGCCGATGCCTCTCCGCTGGTGATGGACGTGCGCGAATGCACGGACCAGCGGATTCGCATTCCATTTCACGTCGGCGAAAACCGCTCGCGCACCTGGGTGCTGACCCGCAGCGACGGGCGCATCGAGCTTCGCCACGACCACCGCAATCCCGACGGCAGCCCGGAGGAAGTCACCGACTACGGCGGTCTGTCCCCCAACCGCGGCAGCGCCAACGCCCAGATCTTCCCGGCCGACGACAGGACCCTGGACCGCATGCCCGACAACTACCCCAACGTCTGGCTGATGGAAATCCACCCCGGCGAGCGCTTCGTCTACTACGTCCGTCGCCTGGCCACCGAACGCTACTACCACTTCGAGTTCGACCTGACGAGCCCGGTAGCGCAGCCGCCGGCGCCGTGGGGGTGGGGGGAGTAGGCGGGGAGACGGTGCGTCTGTGCGTCGGTGCGCGGGACGTCGGAGAGAACGCTTTGCCCTCTCTCCCTCTGACCTTCTTTGCCTCTCCCCATACCGTGTAGGAGCCGCTCTTTGGCGGCGATGATCGAAGCACCGATGGCCGGCTTCCCCACGCCTCGCATCGGCTCCAGAGCGGGCCTGCGCCGGCCGGGTAGAGGGGTAGAAGGGAAGAAGTAAGAGGGAAAAAGCCGCCCACATGGCATGCTATCTTGCTCCGTGATCCGTGATCCGTGATCCGTGATCCTTGCTCCTTGCTCCTTGCTCCTTGCTCCTTGCTCCTTGCTCCTTGAGCCTTGAGCCTTGAGCCTTGAGCCGGAACCCGATGCCATGTAGCCCGCGCCACTTCTCTCTAGCCCTCTCCTCGTTTTTCGTTTCCCGTTTCCCTGCCTCACCCTTTCGCCTCCCTCGCTGATCCTTTACCCTTGATCCTGAACCAGGGCGAATCACAGGGCGGTGCCAGCTGCCAGGAGAGAACCATGAAGTATTCCATTGCCAGCTTTCTGGTTGTTGTAGCACTGTGCTTGACGCCTGTCACCGTGCCGGCCCAGCAGGGCCCCGACATTCCCTGCGTGGATTGTCCGGATCTGCAGTGGGAAAGGTCGTTTTTTCCCTTGTCAGGCAACTGGTACAACCCACAGCAGTTGGGCAGCGGCTTCATGTTCGAAATCCAGTCAGGCCGGCTCGGCGGGATCTATCATCATTACGATGAAGAGGGTTCGCCCACCTGGGCGACGATCATCGGTACGCTGGAACCGGGTGAGGGTGAGGTGAGGTGGCAGCTGGAGACCGAGCTGGTGATGGTTGAAGGTGGCGCCTGCCTGAATTGCCCCTATCAGCAGCCGCAACCGGCCGGTTCAGCCGGCACGATCCGATTCGAGTTCCTGTATCGCAACTATGGGCGCTTCCAGGTCGATGACGGGGAGTGGCAGAACATCGTTCCCTTGTTGTTCGGTGTCGGGGGCTCGGCTGTATTTGCACCTTATTCCGACCAGGTGATGCCCGACCTGTGGAACATTGGCTGGATCGGCCCAGGTTACATTCAGGATGATAAATGGGTTCTGGTGTTCAGGACGCCGCTTGGTGTGGGGCTTTCTTACCACGCAGTACCTGCTCTGTTCAATGCACCGCAAGTGACGGCGAACGGCCTCAGCTATTCACTGATCTATTCTCACGGAATTGACTTCTCAATCGGCGAACTCAGTTGCGCCGGCACTGCTGATTCAGGGCCTATGTGCAGCCTGGAGCTGGATATCCAGGGCCCGCTGGAAGAGCAGCTGCCATCCTCGATCACCCAATCGAGCTACCTGATCTATCCCGGCAACATTGGTCATAAGCGGTTTGAGGGCGTGTCGGAAAGTGGCACCACTACGCTTACCGCATTCCGGCTGGGATACGACTGACTGGCCGCGAAGATCAATGGCGCTGAGGCGGGAAGGCCGAGGGAAAGTGAGAACGTGAGATCAGAAGGGTAAGATGAGAAACGGTGCCGGTAAATCGTACTCCTTTGATCCTTGATCCTGATCCAGGGCGAATCACAGGGTGGCGCCAGCTGCCAGGAGAGAACCATGAAATACACCGTTTCCGGCTTTTTGTTCGCACTTGCACTGTCACTTCTTCCCAGCCCAGCACCGGCTCAGCAGGGGCCCGAGATTCCGTGTGTTGACTGTCCGCCGCTTCAGTTCACGCGGCCATATCCGTTTTCGGGTAACTGGCACAACCCCGAGCATTTCGGGGGCGGTTTCATGTTCGAAATCCAGGCCGGTCGGCTGGGCGGGATCTTCCATCACTATGACCAGGATGGCGATCCGACCTGGGCGGTGATCATCGGCACGCTTAAGCCGGGCGAAGGCGAGGTGCTGTGGAAGCTGGAGACCGAGCTGGGCATGGTCGAGGGCGGCCCCTGCATTGGCTGTCCCAACCAGCCGCCGCAGCCGGCCGGCTCGGCCGGCACCATCCGGTTGGAGTTTTTGCACCGCAACTACGGGCGCTTCCAGATTGACGATGGCGAGTGGCAGAGCATCGTGCCGTTGTTGTTCGGCATAGGCGGCCAGGCGGAATTCGCTCCGCACTCAGATCAACTGGTTCCGGACATTGAAGAAAAGACAGGACTCTGGGTCGTGACAAGACCTCACGACATCCTTACCGCCGATGGATGGGTGTTGGTCTTCAGAAAGCAAGGAGTGGGCTTAACATACTCCCTGCTACCTGCAATGGTTTTGGCTCAATCCATAGAGGATGGGATTCGGTACCAATTGATTTACTCACCGTCGGATTTAGTGAGCACGATAGGCCTCATAACTTGTACTGGAAGCGCTGCTCAGGGACCGCTATGTGTACTGGAACTTGACATCAGTGGACCCCCGGCCTTGCTGGATTCTGTGAATCCCGATGTGCTGGAGGCCACTTACATTATCCACCCGGGCAATATCAGCCCGAACCGTTTCGAGGGCGAGTCGGAGGATGGCACAATTGCGCTGAGCGCGTTCAGGCTGGACTATGATTGAATGCGCGGGAGAGTCGCCAGGGGGTATATGATACGGAGGACGGGAAAAGGTGCGTCAGTAGTCGGAACGTCGGTGCGCGGGACGTCGGAGAGAACGCTTTGCCCTCTCTCCCTCTGACCTTCTTTGCCTCTCCCCACACCTCGCATCGGCTCCAGAGCGAGCTAGCCTGCGCCGGCCGGGTAGAGGGGTAGAAGGGAAGAAGTAAGAGGGAAAAAGCCGCCCACATGGCATGCTATCTCGCTCCTTGAGCCTTGAGCCTTGAGCCTTGAGCCTTGAGCCGGAACCCGATGCCGCTGAGCTAGTCCCTCTCCCCCTCCCCCTCTCCTCATTTTCCGTCTCCCGTTTCCCGTCTTTCGCATATAATGCCCGGCTGCCCGCAACTCCCGGCATTCCGCCGCCCGTGCCTTTCCCATGAAACTACGCAATATCGCCATCATCGCCCATGTCGACCATGGCAAGACCACGCTGGTCGATCAACTGCTGCGCCAGTCCGGGGAGTTTGCCGCCCACGAGCGGGTCGGGGAGCGGGTGATGGATTCGGAGGACCAGGAGCGCGAGCGCGGGATTACCATCCTGGCCAAGAACACCGCGATTACCTGGCGCGACTGGCGAATCAATATCGTCGATACCCCCGGCCATGCCGACTTTGGTGGCGAGGTGGAGCGGGTGCTGTCGATGGTCGACTCGGTGCTGCTGCTGGTCGATGCCGTGGACGGGCCAATGCCGCAGACCCGGTTCGTGACTCAGAAGGCCTTCGCCATGGGTTTCCGGCCGATCGTGGTGGTCAACAAGATCGACCGGCCGGGGGCGCGCCCTGACTGGGTGGTCAACCAGACCTTCGAGCTGTTCGACAAGCTTGGCGCCAGCGATGAACAGCTGGACTTTCCCATCGTCTATGCCTCGGCGCTGAACGGCTATGCCAGCCTGAACAGCGATGTGAGCTCCGGCGACCTCGTGCCCTTGTTCGAGACCCTGGTCGAGCATGTGCCGGCGCCGGCGGTTGATCCGGAAGGTCCTTTCCAGATGCAGATCTCCAGCCTGTCGTATTCCAGCTATGTCGGGCTGATCGGCATCGGCCGGATTCAGCGTGGGCGGGTGCGTACCAACCAGCCGGTTGCGGTGATCGACCGCGAGGGTCGCCGGCGTTCCGGTCGGGTGCTGCAGGTGCTGGGATTCAAGGGGCTCAAGCGCGAGGAGGTCGGCGAGGCCAGTGCCGGGGATATCGTCGCCATCTCCGGCATTGACGGCATTGCCATTTCCGACACCCTGTGTGATCCGGCCAGGGTTGAGGCGCTGCCGCCGCTGTCGGTCGACGAGCCGACCATTCACATGACCTTCCAGGTCAACGACTCGCCGTTTGCCGGCCGCGAAGGCAAGTACCTGACCAGTCGCCAGCTTCGCGCACGGCTTTACCAGGAAGCCAGCCACAACGTGGCCCTGCAGGTGGCCGATACATCCGACCCGGACCAGTTCGACGTTGCCGGTCGCGGCGAGCTGCACCTGTCGGTGCTGATCGAAACCATGCGGCGCGAAGGCTACGAGCTGGCGGTTTCACGACCGCGGGTTCGCAAACGCGAGATCGATGGTGAAGTGCGCGAGCCCTGGGAACAGGTGGTACTGGACCTTGAGGAGGCCTACCAGGGCGCGGTGATGCAGGCCATGGGCGAGCGCAAGGGCCAGCTCAAGGACATGCAGCCCGACGGCAAGGGAAGGGTACGCCTTGACTACCTGGCTCCGGCACGTGGCCTGATCGGGTTCCAGAGCGCCTACCGCACGATGACCGCCGGCACCGGCCTGTTCTTCCGCGTGTTCGATCACTGGGGGCCGGTGACCGACAAGCTGGCCGGACGCGTCAACGGCACGCTGATCAGCATGGAAGCCGGCACCACGGTGGCCTACGCCCTGTTCAATCTGCAGGATCGCGGCAAGCTGTTCGTCGGCCCCGGTGAGGAGGTCTACGAAGGCCAGGTCGTTGGCCTGCACAGCCGCGACAACGATCTGGTGGTCAACCCGCTGAAGACCAAGAAGTTGACCAATATTCGGGCTGCGGGCAAGGACGACAACGTGCTGCTGACCCCGCCGGTGCGGATGAGCCTGGAACAGGCGCTGGAATTTCTCGCCGATGACGAGCTGCTGGAAGTCACCCCGCAGGCGATCCGGCTGCGCAAGCGCCTGCTCAAGGAACATGAGCGCAAGCGCGCCGACCGCCAGGCGGGCTGACCCCTGACCCGGCTGGGGTGGCCGGGTCGATGAAGCAGGTAAGCTGGCGTTTCCGTTAGTTGCTCTGCTGTTGGCCGGCGACGCTGCGGTCTTCGATCAGCGCTAGCTCAAGGGCTGCCAGTCGGGCTTCGATGTTCTGCTGGTCTTCGACAATGGCAGTCAGCGTGCGGGTGTCCGCCTCCACGACCGCCAGCCGCTGGTCCAGCTTGATCTGACGCTGGCTGAAGGCCGACAGCTGCCGTTCCTGGCGCTGTGCCAGGGCGGCCAGGTTTTCGGCCTGGTCGCCTCTGAGATCGCGCAAGGCCTGGATCAGGATGGCGCTCAAGCCCTGTTCGGCAATTTCCAGGTAGCCATGACGGTTCTCGCTGACCCACTCGGGGAACACCTCGCGGACCTGCTGGGCGATCAGGCCGATGTACTGGCCTTCGGTACCCAGTCCCAGCTCGCGGGCCTTGGCGTTGTATTGAAAGCGAACGGTGTCCAGGCTCAGCAGGCGGTCGAGCATGCGGGACTCCAGCGGCTGGATTTCGGCTTTGAGTCGTTGATCTGAGGTCAAACTCCAGAGTCCGCCGCCGGGCTTGGCGGCGCTGCCGTAGACCAGAAGATCAACATCGTCGTCACTGCCAACAGATCCCACGTGAAATCGCGCCGGAAAGGCGCTGGATTCAGTCGCGAGCCGGACGATAGTAATCTGCCCATCTCCAAAGTTCGGCGATCTTACCTGAAGTATCGGGCCACTTGGTGTAAAAAAGTTTTGAAGAAGGATTGAGTTCGTCGCTGTGAGTAGCTGGCCAGTAAATACCGGCAACAGACCAACGCTATCTTCAACAGCCAGTTGCCCGCCTACATCCACATCCTCGACGAACTCCGCTGCCCCGCGAACTCTCAGCCCGCGTTCCGGCGGCGTGGCGTTGGCGCCGATGCTGACGCCGGCGTTGGACAGCACCCGAAAGGCGGTCAGGCTGCTGCCGCTGCCGCTGGGACTGGGTACCTGGACGCGCAGCGCGTTACCGGAGTCGTTGACCACGTGCAGGGTGTCGGTGGGGCTGGTGGTGCCCACGGCCAGGCTGCCGCCGACAATGCCGTCGCCGGAGGAGCGAAATCCGCGTTCGGGGACGCCGCTGGCATTGTAGGAGCTGCCGATGGCCAGGCCGCCGTTGCGCAGCACGCGAAGCCGGGTGGTGCCGTCCAGGCGCACCCGGAAGGCGCCGGTCTCGCCGCTGCCGTCGCCGTTGACCTCGTCGAACGGGGTGTCGATGTCGAACCAGTCGCCCGGCGTTCGGCCAAATCCTATGCCGCCGGTCGCGCCGACCAGGAACTGATGGGGAGCGCTCGTGGATAGCGGATTGCCGCTGGTGTTGTCGCGCCAGACGAAGCTGCCGTCGTGCAGGGCGCGGGCATTGTGGCCTGCGGCGAAGCTGCTCAAGCCCGTGGCATGATTGAAGCTGCCGGTGACGAAGCTAAAGTCGCCCATGGCCTCGTTTTCAAAGCCACCGGCAACGACGGCCCCCTGGCCGCCGGTTTCGTTGCTGATTCCACCGCCGATAAAGCTGACCAGGCCATCGGCGATGTTGCCGCCGCCGCCGCCGATGAAGCTGGCATTGTTGCCGGGCAGGATCTCGTTGCCGGCGCCGCCGACAATCGCGCTTCGTACGGACTGAATGATGTTGGGCTGGACATTGCTTCCGCCGGTGACAAAACTGTCATCGCCGCTGACCACATTGTCGGTGAAGCCGAACATGCCTGAGCCTGCGACCTGCAGCGGCGCGGACGGTGAGGTCGTCCCGATGCCGACATTGCCGCCGGAGAAATAGATGTCATCACCAAAGGCTGTCCACTGCCCGCCGCTGCTGCCGCCGCCGGCGTTGAGTGCGTGCAGGGCCAGCGGTGCTGCGGCAATCCGCTGGCGCGGATTGAGCACGGTGCCGTCAACGCTGATCTGCAGGTAGGCCGGCGTGTCGTCAAAGACATCGCCGAAGGCCAGCTCGACCTGGAACAGGCCGTCTTCTACCGGCACGTTGCTGATCGCAATCGGCCCGGCGACGCTGTTGCCGCCGGTCAGGTTGTCGAACAGCTCGAAGCTCATGTTGGGCGTGCCGGTCAGCGGCACCCCTGACTGCTTGAGCTGGCCCTGGTAGGTGATCGGCGGGATGAATTGCCCGGCCGATGC